>NZ_WHPN01000154.1 GCF_009735685.1 Streptomyces lycii
AAGCTGCGCGCCAGGGCGTGCACCCGGCGGCGTACGGCCTCCTCCTCGGCCTGGGAGGCGAGCCCGACCATGCCGCCGAGCCGGGTCGCGTACCGGTCCCGCAGGCTGCGGTCCTTGATCCGGGCGACCACCGGCACGCCCGCGTCGAGCGCGGCGACCTGCCCTTCGCCGGAGTCCAGGTTGTACCGGGAGACGATGGAGCGGAGCGCGAAGGCGAACAGCGGGGTGCGGGTGTCGACCAGGCCCTGGACGGCCTCGTCACCCTCGGCCAGCCGCAGGTCACAGGGGTCCATGCCGCCGGGTGTGATGGCGATGGAGGTCTCGGCGGCGAACTTCTGGTCGTCCTCGAAGGCACGCAGCGCGGCCTTCTGCCCGGCCGCGTCGCCGTCGAAGGTGAAGACGACCTCGGCGCCGGAGTTGTCCATCAGCAGCCGGCGGAGGATCTTGATGTGGTCGCCGCCGAAGGAGGTGCCGCAGGTGGCGATCGCGGTGGTGACCCCGGCGAGATGGCAGGCCATGACGTCGGTGTAGCCCTCGACGACGACGGCGCGGCTGGACTTGGCGATGTCCTTCTTCGCCAGGTCGATGCCGTAGAGCACCTGGGACTTGCGGTAGAGCGGGGTCTCCGGGGTGTTGAGGTACTTCGGGCCGTTGTCGTCCTCGCGGAGCTTGCGGGCGCCGAAGCCGACGACCTCGCCGGTGATGTCGCGGATGGGCCACATCAGCCGGCCGCGGAACCGGTCGATGGGGCCGCGCCGGCCGTCCTGCGCGAGCCCGGAAAGGATCAGCTCCTTGTCGGTGAACCCGCGGCCGCGCAGGAACCGGACCAGGTGGTCCCAGCCCGCCGGGGAGTAGCCGACACCGAAATGCTGCGCGGCAGCCTGGTCGAAGCCGCGCTGGGCGAGGAACTTGCGGCCGATCTCGGCCTCGGCGCCGTCCAGCTGCTCGACGTAGAACTGCGCGGCCACCTTGTGGGCCTCGACGAGCCGGATCCGTTCGCCCTGCTGGCGGCCCGGGTTGTAGCCGCCCTCCTCGTACCGCAGGGTGATGCCCGCCTGGGAGGCGAGTCGCTCGACGGCCTCGGAGAAGGAGAGGTGGTCGAGCTTCATCACGAAGTCGAGGGTGTCGCCGCCCTCCTGGCAGCCGAAGCAGTAGAAGAGGCCCTTGCTGGGGCTCACCTGGAACGACGGGCTCTTCTCGTCGTGGAACGGGCAGAGGCCCTTGAGATTGCCGCCGCCCGCGCTGCGCAGCTGGAGATACTCGGAGACGACGGCGTCGATCGGGACCGCGTCCCGGACCGCCTTCACGTCGTCGTCATTGATCCTGCCTGCCACGCGAAGAGTCTACGGCCGGACACGGACACCCGGACCCGCCGCCTCGGACGGGCCGGACGGGCCGCCGCCCCGAGCATGCCGCCCCCTCGCCCGGAGCGCCCGGCGCCCGCCCCACGGCCCGCCCGCGGAAACGGACCGCGAACGCGCGCTTCACGGCCCGCCCGCGGACACGGGCCGTGAAGCCCGCGGCTCCCGCCCCGGACGCGGGACGGCGGCCCTCACCGTTCGGGCCGCCGGGGCGCGGCCGCGCCCCTCACAGCCGGGCCACGAACACGTAGTGCGGCCCGGCCGTCTCGATGACGAATTCCTCACCGACGGCCGTGAAGCCGTGGTGCTCGTAGAACCCGCGGGCCGGGCTGCGCCCGTTGCACCAGACCGCCGAGGCCCCGCGCGCGGCGGCCTCGGCCAGTCCCGCCCGGAGCACCGCCGCGCCGTACCCCTCGCCG
>NZ_WHPN01000155.1 GCF_009735685.1 Streptomyces lycii
CGGGCGTGGCAGGAGCCCGTCGCGGCGCCACGCCCGACCTCACAGAACTGCTGCCGCAGTGGCTGGCGGCCGCGAACCGGCACGGTTACCGGCCGCCCGCCGAACTGCTGCCGGCGCTGCTGGACGCCGCGCGCGCCCGGACCGACCTGCGGCCCGCCGCGCTGGCTCTGGCGGGGCCCCGGGCGCTGTGGCTGGCCCGGCTCAACCCGGACTGGAAGTTCGCGCTGCGCGGCGCCCTCGTCTCGGCCCTGGCGCCGGGCGTCGCCGACACGTCCGCCGCCCCCGTTCCCCAGGTCCCCGGCCCCCGCGTCCCCGGCTCGGCCGTGGCCGGTCCCAGCGTTGCCGGTCCCACCGTTGCCAACACGTCCGATGACACGGATGCGGACGCCGAGGGTGTCACCGAGGCCGAAGCCCCCGATGACACCGATGCCGACATCCCCGGTGACACCGATCCCGACATCCCCGGTGACACCGATGCGGACGCCTCCGGTGACACGGATGCCGACGTTCCGGGGGACGCCGGTGCCGGGAGCCCCGTTGACGCGAGTGGAGCCGCGACCGCCGCTTCCGGGCCCGACGGCAGTGGCTCCCGGCCCGGTGGGACAGGCGCCGACGCGGTGCGGAAGCTGTGGGAGGAGGGCCTGTTCGCCGAGCGGGTCGCGCTGCTGGAGTCCGTACGCCGCCGGGACCCGTCGGCGGCGGTGGCCCTGCTCGGCTCGACGTGGCCGACCGAGCGGGCGGAGGACCGGCTGATGTTTCTCGACTCGCTGCGCACGGGTCTGTCCGGTGCCGACGAGCCCTTCCTGGAGCAGGCGCTGTCCGACCGCAGCCGCAACGTCCGCGCCACGGCCGCCGAGTTGCTGTCCGCGCTGCCCGGTTCGGCCCTGGCCGGCCGGATGGCGGCCCGGGCCGCCTCGTACGTGGCCCTGGACCCGACGGCCGCCGTCCCGCAAATCACGGTCGAGGCGCCGCACGAGTGCGACGCGGCGATGCAGCGGGACGGTGTCGTGCCGAAGCCCCCCACCGGCCGCGGCGAGCGGGCCTGGTGGCTGGCCCAGCTGGTGGAGGCGACCCCGCTCGGTCTGTGGCCGGAACGCTTCGGCGGGCGGTCGCCGGCCGGGATCGTCGCGCTGCCGGTCACCGACGACTGGCGCGGCGAGCTGCACGCGGCCTGGTGCCGGGCAGCGGTGCGGCAGCGGAATCCCGAGTGGTCGCGGGCCCTGCTCGGTTCTCCCGCCGCCGCGGGCGCCGCGGCTCCCGGCACGGCGTCGCTCGGGGAGCGGGCGAAGCTGCTCCTGACCCTGCCGGCGGCCGAACGGGCCGGATGGGTCGCGGAGTTCATCGCGGTGCACGGTCTGTCGGAGGCGTTCCAGATCCTCGGGGTGTGCTCCGTACCGTGGGACGAACCGCTCGGGCGGGCGGTGGTGGACGCGCTCGACATAGCCCGGGACGCCGGAAGCTACCCGTGGAGCTTCAGCGGGGTGATGGGCCTGGCCGAGCGCTGCCTCGACCCGGCGGAGGCCGACCGGCTGGAGCTGCTGACGGCGACCCCGGACGAACCGGAGGGAGCCTCGCCGGGCGCCGGCAGCTACTGGTCCGAGGCGTTCCAGCGGCTCGTCCGCACCCTCCGCCTCCGCGCCACGATGCACGCGGAGCTTTCCCCGGACGGCTCCCCCTGACGACGGCTCCCCCCAACACACCCCCGACGGCTCCCCCTGACGACGGCTCCCCCAACCACGCCCCCGGCCGCTGCCCCTGACGACGGCTCCCGCAACCACGCCCCGACCGCTCCCCCGATGACGGCCCCTCGACCGCTGCCCCGACGGCAGCAGCCCCACGGCTCCCCGCCGACGGCGGCTCCCCCGGCCGTTCCCCCGGTCCCCCGTACCGCCCGTACCGCTACACCCGGGGTGAGGCGGTCACGCCGTAGTGGCGGTTCCCCTTGCCGTCCTGGTTCCAGTTCAGCTTCCAGGCGCCGTCGCCCAGCGCCCAGCGGGAGATCGCGTGGCGGATGGTGGGAGTGGTGTAGGAGCCGTCACCGGACTCCATGCGACCCTCGATCCCGAACGTCCGGTAGTACCGGACCGGGTCGGGCCCGTTGCCGTCGTGCTTCTTCAGATACACGCGGAACGCGGCGGCGTCGAAGATCAGGGAGGGCGACTGGGCGGTGCCGGGGTCGTTCCAGGACAGCTTGGCGTAGCTGTAGATGTAGCCACCGGACCGGTAGCTGCACATGTTGGCCTTGAGTCCCCAGTTGTCCGGCCACGGGCCGGTGTAGCCGGGGTTGTCCACGCTCTTGCTGCTGTCGGTGCAGGACGCCGCCGCGGCGGCGGGAGCCATGACGAACGCTCCGCCGGCGAGGGTCCCGAAGGCGAGAGCGGCGACGGTGGCACGGCGCAGGGTGGTGCGCACGCTGGATCTCCTGTTCTCCGTACGGCCCGGGGGCCGACGGCAGTGGGTGGTGGTGCCCCGGAGCCGGTTCGGGGATGGTGTCCCGGTGACCGGCCGCGGCTCTGTCGATGTCCGGCCGCCGCACGGGAGTTGCTCCCCCGCGACGGCCCCGGCGGACGGCGCGTTCCCCGCGCGCGCCGTCCGCGGGCGCCGTCCGGGGGCGCCGTCCGGGGGCGCCGTCCGGGGGCGCCGTCCGGGGGCGGATGCTTGGCGGCCCCATCGTCGTGCGGACGGCAGCAGCCCGCCGCCGGCCACTCCCTGAGCGGCTCGCCCGGAAGCGTTGCCCCGGGGTGAGCGGCTCGCCCGAAAGCTGTGGCTCCGGAAGCGATGCCCCGGAAGCGGTCGCTCCGTAAAGCCGCCGCCCCTGGGACCGCCGTCCCCCCTGTGAACCGCCGCCCCGGTGGACCCCCGTCCCCCGTGGCCCCCCGTCCCCCGTGGGCCACAGCCGTGGATCACCGTCCCCGTCGACCACAATCCCCGTGGACCGCAGCCCTCGTGGACCGCAGCCCCCGTGGACCGCAGCCCCGTGAGCGGTGTGCCCGCCGGTGGTGGTGCCGGGCTCGTGAACCCGCTGTGCAGCCACAGCGCGGTCCCTTCACCCTTTTCACCCTTTCGGCGCCGGACAGCCAGGACGCTATGCGCGTTGCGCGGAACAGGCGTTGTGCATGCGCGGTGCCGGGGTTGTGCATCCGATGTGCCGCGGCGCGGGAGTTGTGCGTCCGAGGCGGCGGGCCGTGCGCGGCTGTGCGGCCGATGCGGCGCGCGGGTACGTCGCGGGGCGTCAGCGCGTGGCGCCCGCGACCGGATCGGGGACGATGTCCACCGGGAGGCCGCCGGTGAGGACCAGCGCCCACAGCACGTCGTGGGGACCGCTGCCGTGCGGCGAGAGGGACCGTTCCAGCAGCGTTCCGGCCCTCTCCAGACGGTGCGGCACGCTGTTGCGGTGGATCCCCAGTTCGGCGGCGGTCCTCTGCACCGCGCCGTTGCAGGTGATCCACGTCCTCAGCAGTGCCCGCGCCCGGAGGTCGAGCGGCGCGAGGAACCGTTCCGCCTCGGCCCGGGCCTCCTCGTGCTCACGGAGCAGGGAGTGCAGGCGGGGCGGGATCCCGGAGGAGTTCTCGGGGTCGCCGGGACGCTCCTCCAGTTGGAACGCCAGGTCGAGCACCGCCCGGTGCGGCAGGGAGCGGCGGCTGAGTCCGGCGTACCGCATCACGGTGGTCAGCCGCTTTCCGGCGGTGGTGCGGTCCACCCCGAGCAGGCTGCCGGCGGCTGCGGCGCCGTAGGCCAGGGCGAGGCGCGCGGTGTGCACCAGTTGGTCCCGGTGTGCGGCGGGCAGCGCGTCGAGGGGTCGCAGCAGCGTGCGGGCCCACCGGTGGGCCGAGGGCGGCAGGAGCGAGGCCAGCGGGGTGCCGCCGGCGTGCACGGTGATGCGCCCGGGCGTCTGCCGGGCGGTGATCAGAGCCCGCGCGGCGGATTCGTACGCGCGGGCGGTGCGGGTCCATGGTTCGGGGGTGCTCACCCCGGCGGCCCGGCCGGCGCGCATGACCGGGGCCAGCAGGTCGGTGGCGTCCGGACCGTCGTCGGCCGGCTGCGGGATCGCGATGATGACGTGCCGCTCCTGAGCCGGGCACAGGGCCACCAACCCGCGCCCGACCGCGGCTTCGCACTCCCGCGCGACCCCGGCGCGGTCCTCGGCCGGAGCGCACTCGATCACGGCGACCTGTCCGGCGTCCGTGGTCAGCACCCCCGGCACGAGGGGTTCGGCGGCCCGTACGGCCGCGGCGACCCCGCCGACCATGAGGTATTGCAGGATCGACAGCTGGACCGCCATCCCGGACTGCTCCAGTCGGCGTTCCGCCGTGCGGCGCACCACCGGGTGCCGGAGCAGGCTGATCTGTCCGGCGGCGTGGGCGATCAGGTCGCGCAGCGGGCGCGGCCAGGGAGTCGGCCGGATCGCGGCGAGCACCTGGTGCGGCGCGGTGGTGCCCACGGCGTGCAGGACGACATGCCGGCCGGCGGTGGAGAACGCGGCGGTGTGCACCTGCCCCCGGCGGACCTGGGTGAGTACGCGGCCGAGTTCGGTGTCCTCCCGCCACCCGGGGTCGGCCGGCTCGATCAGCCGTACGTCGGCGGCGCATTCGGCCTCGAGCTGCCGCAGGAGCGGCGCCGCTCCCTTGCCCTGCCGGTCCAGCCGGGCGGAGAGCCGCAGCAGCCGGTCGCGCTGCTCCACGCCGTCCCGCAGGGCCGCGATCTGCCGGCGCAGGACGCGGGCCTGCAAATCTCCGGCGTCGGACGGGCCGACGGGTGCCAGCAGGGGAAGGCCGGTCGCGTGCGCCGCCGCCGCGGCGGTGGCCGTCTCCGGCGGGGGTGAGCCGTCCGGCGGGGCGAGAGCGACCGCGACCACGCCGCGGCCGGCCAGCGCCCGCAGAGCCGCACCCGGGTCGGGGAGCCCGCCGGCGGCCGGGAACGGCACGATGGCCAGCACATCGCGGGCCCGCTGGACGTCCGCGGGCAGGCGCCAGCGCTCGTCGCACACCGCCACCTGCTCGATCGTCCGCGCGGTGTCCGGACGGGTGGCGGGCACCGGGTCCAGATAGCGCAGGACCGGCCGCTGTCCGGCGGCCAGGTCGTACATGGTCAGCATCGCGCCACTCCCCCCCCCCGGCACACGGCTGGTTCCGGTCGGCTCCGATTCTCGCCGACCACCGGGAACGGCCGCGTGCGCGGGACCGTACGCGGAGCGATCCCCCGGGAAGCCGGCCCGGGACGCTGTACGAAACGCCCGCCCGGGAGGCTGCCCGGAACGCCCGCCCGGGACGCTCTACGAAACGCCCGCCCGGGACTCCTGCCCTGGACGCCCGCCCGGGTCAGGCAGCGAGTTCGCGGACGTTGGCGCGCACCCAGCCGACGACGTCCCCCGTGGGGGTGCCCGGGGTGAAGATCTCCGCGACACCCAGTTCCTTCAGCGGCGGGATGTCGGCCTCCGGGATGATGCCGCCGCCGAAGACCTTGATGTCCGCCGCGTCGCGCTCCCGGAGCAGCTCCAGCACCTTCGCGAAGAGCGTGTTGTGGGCACCGGAGAGGATGGAGAGACCGATCGCGTCGGCATCCTCCTGGATCGCCGTGTCGACGATCTGCTCCGGGGTCTGGTGCAGACCGGTGTAGATGACCTCCATACCGGCGTCGCGCAGCGCCCGCGCGATGACCTTGGCACCACGATCGTGGCCGTCGAGCCCCGGCTTGGCGACCACCACGCGGATCGGACCCGACACACCCATCACTGCCTCCTGTACGAACGCCGTCGCCGGCCTGCTGTCTCCCGCACAGCGGTTGTGCCCGCCGCGCCCAGGGAGTGAACGAACGTTATCGCCAGCATCGCGCAACCGGCAGTTTCACGGTCACCAGGGAGGGGGAAATCACACCTGGGACACATTCGTCACGCGCGCCGTACTCCTGCCGGCCGCTCACCGGCGACTTCCGCGCCGCGGTCCGCCCGAGGATCCGGCCGGGACGGGCGGCCGGGCAGCGACCCGCCGCAAGGGCGGCCGCGAGACAGCCGCCGACCGGGACCGCCGCGCCGCCGAGCCGCAGCAGGGCGGGCGCCGCCGCCGTGCCGCCCGCGGACCGCGGGGCCGCCCCGGGCGACTGTCACCGAGAGCACACGGGGGCCCGGAAGCCGCCTCGGCGTGCGCCCGTCCGGGAGGCCGACATGAGAATCCTGCCCTCGCCGTCCTCCTTGCCATCCTGGCTGCCGCGCCCGCTGAAGCCCTCGCTCCCGGCCCTCCCCCCGTTGCCGTCCGGCACCGTGCTGCGCGCCACTGCCCTGGAGTTGCTGATCCTCGCCGGGCACACGCTGCTGTATCCGACAGGCGTCCTCCCCGAACGCCGCGGCACATCCGGCTCCGCCGACGGCTCGGCCCCGGAACACTCCCCGGAACGCTCCCCGGCACACCCGACGCGGCCGCGCCCGGAGTCCCCCGGCCTGCCGCGGCTGCCGGTGCCGGACCCGGCCGCGGCCCCCGACCGGCCGCCGGTGCTCATGGTGCACGGCTTCGCCGACAACCGCTCGGTGTTCGTCCTGCTCCGCCGTTCGCTCCGGCGGCACGGGTGGCAGCGGCTGGAGACCCTCAACCACTCCCCTCTCACCCGCGACATCCGCTCCGCCGCCGCGACGCTGGGCCGCCGTGTGGAGGACATCTGCGAGCGGACCGGCCGGGACCGCGTCGATGTGGTGGGGCACAGTCTCGGCGGCCTGATCGCGCGCTACTACGTCCAGCGGCTCGGCGGCGATGCCCGCGTCCGCACGCTCGTCACCCTCGGCACCCCGCACTCGGGGACCCGTGCCGTCCCGCCGATGACGGCACATCCCGTCGTCCGCCAGATGCGCCCGGGCTCCGATGTGATCGAAGAACTGACACGCCCGGCCCCGCATTGCCGAACACGGTTCATCAGTTTCTGGAGCGATTTGGATCATGTGATGGTGCCGGTGGAAACCGCCCGCATCGATCACCCCGATCTCGTGGCACACAATGTCCGGGTGAGCGGAATCGGGCATCTCGCCCTTCCGGTGCACTCCGCCGTAGCCGCGCGCATCCGGCACGCACTGGACACTCCGGCGGCGCCCGGAGACGCCGCGGGAGCCGCGTCGGTTGCGTGAGTCGCGCGATCGCAACCGTATTTTATTCGAACCCAATTCGAACGTCAGGCGAATCTCTGCGACGCACTTCACCGAAACGCAGCCAAATGCCCGTTCTGGAGCGGCCGGAAACCTGCGGAAGATTGTCGGCGTCGCATACCGCCGGGTACAGTCGCCGCTAATTCTCCTGCTGTCGAGGCGAAAGAGAAGTTGGTGGTGAACGACCGTCACCCGTCCGGGACCTCCCTCCCGACGGCCCCCGCTCCTGATGCCTCGTACGGCTGTCACAGCCCGTACGGCCAGCAGGACCCGTCGTACGGCGGTGCCGTTCACGACGGCTACGCCACCGGCACGTTCGACCATCTCGCTGCCGCGTACGGCGACGGCGACCCCCTCTTCGGGGCCATGCCCGGCAGCCACGACACCGGCGCCGGGTGGGACGCCGGAGCGGGGCAGCCGGCCGGCTACGACCTCTATGGCGCGCACCCCGCGGACCAGCAGGGTTACGGACAGCACGGGTACGACGGCGGCTACGACACCACCGGCACCTGGAACACCTCGGGCCACCAGCAGCCGACGGCGGACATCCCCGCCCAGCCGGGCCCCGTGGACCCGTCCGGCGACGCGACGGGCCAGTGGGGCACCGGCGCCTGGCCCGCCCCCGGCCCGTGGGACACCGGCCAGTGGGACGGCGCGCAGTTCGCCCAGGCCCCCTACGGCCAGGACCCATTGGCACAGGACCCGCTCGGCCAGGACCAGTACGGCACGCAGCAGTACGGCGAAACCCACTACGGCGAGGGCGCGTTCGGCACCACCCCGTACGGCGGCGGCCAGGACCAGTACGGCGAGCAGTACGACCCGGGCCACTACGGCGGGGCCGCCCACTACGCCACCGGCGGGGCCCCTGACGGCGCCGGGCCGGAGCACGAGGCGGGCTACGACGGCGGCCACGACGGAAACTACGACTCCGGGCCGTACGAGACCACCACGCACTACGGCACCACCGCCGGTTTCGAGACCTCCGGCCAGTGGGACGCCAACGCCTGGCAGTCCGCGGACGCCGGCTGGGACTCCGCCGACGGAGCCACCGCCCTCGACGAGCCGTCCCCCGGCCAGGTGCACACCGGCGCCCCCGAGGCAGAACCCGAACGCACGGCCGCCTTCGACCTGCACGAAGCGGCCGACGCCCCCGCCGCTGACGGCGAGGCCGCACCCCACCCCCACGAGTCCGGCACCCCGGACGCGTCCGGCGACCACGGCGCGTACGACACCTACGGACCGGCCTCCGCCGGGACCGACACCCACGAGCCGGACACGGCGGCCGACGAGGACACCGCCGCCGCGTATCTCGGCAGCCGCTCCGCCGACGCCCCCTCCCGCCGCGCCGGCGCCGGCGGCCGCAGCCGCCGCCGCGCCCCCGCCAAGCGCTCCGCGCTCCTCACCGTCGCCGTACCGTCCGTCGCCGTGATGGGTGTCGCGGGCATCGCCGCGGCCTCCGTCGGAGTCGGCGACGACGACTCCTCGCAGGTCCAGGCGGCCGCCGAGGAACCGGAGATCGAAGCGTCCACGGCGAACAGCAAGCTGGACACCCAGCTCGCCACCGTCACCGCCGACGCCGACGACTTCGCCGACCGCGCCAGCCGCACCCAGGAGCGCATCGACCTCAAGAAGCGCCAGGCGGAGGAGAAGAGGCGCAAGGCCGAGGAGGCCGCGCGCAAGGAGGCGCTCCGCCCGAAGTTCGCGCTCCCCGTCTCCCAGCACGGCCTCAGCGCCTACTACGGCCAGGCGGGCGTCAACTGGATGTCCGTGCACAGCGGCATCGACTTCCCCGTCAGCTACGGCACGCCCGTCATGGCGGCCACCGACGGCACCGTGCGCACGGAGTACAACATCGCCTACGGCAACATGGCGATCGTCACCGCGCCCGACGGGACCGAGACCTGGTACTGCCATCTCAGCAGCACCAAGATCCGGTCCGGCTCGGTGAAGGCGGGCGACACCATCGCGTACTCCGGCAACTCGGGCAACTCCACCGGCCCGCACCTCCACTTCGAGGTCCACCCCGGCGGCGGCTCCGCGATCAATCCGCTGACCTGGTTCCAGAACCACGGCCTCGACCCGCAGTAACCGCGCCCGGCACCCCGCGCACGACCGGGCATCCGTGTCCCGTCCCGGCCCGGAGGCACGCCCGTCTCCCGGAGGCACGCCCGTCTCCCCGTGGACACACGCGTCTCCCGGAGGCGCGCTCGTTTCCCGCAGGCACCCCCGCACCCGGGACGCCCCCGTATCGCGGACGCCCCGTCCCGGGACTGCCCCGTGTCCCGGACGCCCCGTACCCGGGGCAGCGCAGCCGGACTGCCCCGCCGGACCGCCTCCGGACGCCCCGGAGTCCCCCGGGCGCGGCGGAGCCGCTACAGCTTCTCGACCGGCGCGTACCGCAGCAGCAGCACCTTCGGCTTCTCGTCGCCGAAGTCGATCGTCGCCTTCGCGTTGTGCCCACTGCCCGCGACCGACATCACCGTGCCCAGCCCGAACTGGTCGTGCGTGACCCGGTCGCCGACCGCCAGGTCCACCACCGGTTTCTCCTCCGCCCGGCGCGTCGCGAAGCCGCTCGGCCCCGCCTTGGAGCGCGCCGACGACACCGACGACGCCACCGGGCTGCCGGAGGCCATCGCGCCCATCGACGCGGAGGGCGTCGAGGACCCGGTCCGCCGCCAGTCCAGACAGGCGTCCGGGATCTCCTCCAGGAAGCGGGACGGCGGGTTGTACGACGGCTGGCCCCAGGCGCTGCGCATCGTGGCCCGGGTGAGATAGAGCCGCTCGCGGGCGCGCGTGATGCCGACGTAGGCGAGCCGCCGCTCCTCCTCCAGCTCCTTCGTCTGGCCGAGGGCCCGCATGTGCGGGAAGACCCCGTCCTCCAGGCCGGTGAGGAAGACGACGGGGAACTCCAGGCCCTTGGCGGTGTGCAGCGTCATCAGCGTGACGACGCCGGAGCCGTCCTGCTCCTCGTCCGGAATCTGGTCGGAGTCGGCGACGAGCGCGACCCGCTCCAGGAAGTCCGCCAGCGTCCCCTGCTCCTCCTCGGGCTGCTCCTGCTCGAATTCCAGCGCGACGGCCGCGAGTTCCTGGAGGTTCTCGATGCGCGTCTCGTCCTGCGGGTCCGTGGACGCCTGGAGCTCCGCGAGATAGCCGGTGCGCTCCAGTACGGCTTCCAGCACCGTGGCGGGCCCGGCACCCGACTCGGCGATCGTGCGCAGCTCCTCCATCAGCGTGTTGAACCGCTTGACGGCGTTGGCCGAACGGGCCGCCATGCCGTACGCCTCGTCGACGCGGCGCAGCGCCTGCGGGAAGGTGATCTTCTCGCGGGCCGACAGGGCGTCGATCATCGCCTCGGCGCGGTCGCCGATGCCGCGCTTGGGGACGTTGAGGATGCGGCGCAGCGGGACGCTGTCCTCCGGGTTGGCCAGCACCCGCAGATAGGCGAGGACGTCCCGGACCTCCTTGCGCTCGTAGAAACGGACGCCGCCGACGACCTTGTAGGGCAGCCCGACCCGGATGAGGATCTCCTCGAAGACACGGGACTGGGCGTTGGTGCGGTAGAAGATCGCGACGTCTCCGGCCCGGGCGTCGCCCGCGTCCGTGAGCCGGTCGATCTCGTCGGCGACGAACTGGGCCTCGTCGTGCTCGGTGTCGGCGACATAGCCGGTGATCGCGGCGCCCGCGCCGGCCTCGGTCCAGAGGTTCTTGGGGCGGCGGTTCTCGTTGCGCTCGATGACGGCGTTGGCGGCGGTGAGGATGGTCTGCGTGGAGCGGTAGTTCTGCTCCAGCAGGATCGTCCTCGCGTCCGGGTAGTCCTCCTCGAACTGGAGGATGTTGCGGATCGTCGCGCCGCGGAAGGCGTAGATCGACTGGTCCGCGTCACCGACGACGCACAGCTCGGCCTGCTCCACGGCGGGGGCCCCGTCCGCCGGCGGCTCGCCCGTCCCGACCAGCTCCCGGACCAGGGTGTACTGGGCGTGGTTGGTGTCCTGGTACTCGTCGACGAGGACGTGCCGGAAGCGCCGCCGGTAGTGCTCGGCGACGTCCGGGAACGCCTGGAGGAGGTGGACCGTGGTCATGATGATGTCGTCGAAGTCCAGCGCGTTGGCCTCGCGCAGCCGCGACTGGTACATCGTGTACGCCTCGGCGACGCTCTTCTCGAAGCCGTCGGCGGCCTGCGCGGCGAAGGTCTCCTCGTCCACGAGCTCGTTCTTGAGGTTCGACACCTTGGCCGTGAAGGACTTCGGCGGGAAGCGCTTCGGGTCGAGATCGAGATCGCGGCAGCACAGCGCCATCAGCCGCTTCGAGTCCGCCGCGTCGTAGATCGAGAAGCTGGAGGTGAAGCCGAGCTTCTTGCTCTCCCGGCGCAGGATGCGCACGCAGGCGCTGTGGAAGGTGGACACCCACATGGCGTTCGCCCGGGGGCCGACCAGCTCCTCCACCCGCTCCTTCATCTCGCCCGCGGCCTTGTTGGTGAAGGTGATCGCGAGGATGGAGCCGGGGTGCGCGCCGCGCGCGCCGAGCAGATGCGCGATGCGGTGCGTGAGCACCCGGGTCTTGCCGGAACCGGCGCCCGCGACGATGAGCAGCGGCGAGCCGGTGTGCACGACGGCGGCGCGCTGCTGCTCGTTCAGCCCGTGCAGCAGCGCCGCGGGGTCGATGACGGGCCGGGGCGCTCCGTCGCGGTAGTACCCGCCCTGGTGCGCGGGGCCGTCGAAGCGGCCGCCGAAGAGATCGGCCGGGATCTCCTCGCGCGGCCCGTCCTCCTCCGGAGGGGGCGGCGGGTGCTCCTCACCGGGGAGGACACCGGCGGGCTCGCCGGTGGTGCCGAGGCCGGCCAGGAAGCTGTCGTCAAAGAGGCTGCTCATCGCCCACCGAGTCTAGGCGGCCCCGCCGACACTCCACACCGCTTCGCCCGCCCCGGCCCTCCCCGGCCCCCGTCCGGGCCCGCGGAACCCGGGCCCCGCCCGGCGCCGCACCCGCTCCACGGCGCCGTACGAAGCCCGCACGACGCCCGCACGACGCCCGTACGAAGCCCGTACGAAGCGGAACGGTGACGCTTCGCATCCGAACAGACCTGCGGACGAACCGATTCCGCCAACTTCGAAAAAGGTCACGGAATGGTTTCGGGCATATCGAACAACGGCCTTCACAGGAGCACCACACGTTGGCTACCGTGCTCGCTCAAGGCAGCCCGCATCCCCTGCCGTCGACCGCGTCGGCACGGGCGGCCTCCGCCGAATCCGGCCGTCCCGTGAGGCACGGGCAGCGCCGGAGCCGGGGACCCACACGTTACGACCGGGGTGAATCGGCCCGGGTGGAGCACGGCGCCACAACGGCGCACCGCGCCCCGCACGGACCGTAGGGCAGCCTTCCGATCGCCCGAACCCGACAGCTAACCCGGTAGGCGGTCCACGGAAGGAGCGCCAGTCTTGGCGTCGCACCGCAAACCGCGCAGCGGGGTCCTCCAGTCCCCGGCCACCCGCCGTACGGCCGTGGGCCTCGGCTCCGCGGCTCTCGCATCCGTCACCCTGCTCTCGTCCCAGAGCGCCCAGGCCGCCCCGAACGACCCCGGCGACCAGAAGCAGTCGATCGAGGACGTGCAGAGAAAGGTCGACGAGCTGTACCGGCAGGCCGGCAGCGCCACCCAGAAGTACAACCAGGCCAAGGAGCGCTCCGACCGGCAGCGCACGAAGGTCGACGGGCTGCTCGACCAGGTCGCGAGGCGCACCGACAAGCTCAACGAGGCCCGGCGGGCGCTCGGCACCTTCGCCACCGCCCAGTACCGCAACGGCGGCATGAGCCCGACCGCGACGATGCTCCTCGCCTCGGACCCGCAGAGCTACTACGACCAGACGCGTGTCATGGACCGGATGACGGCCGCGCAGGAGCGCGCCGTCGAGGACTACCGCGAGAAGCAGCGGGAGGCGGCCGGGAAGCGCGCCGAGGCGAGCGCGAGCCTGGAGACGCTGACCGAGACGCAAGCGCAGCTGCGGACCAGCAAGCAGTCCGTGCAGGGCAAGCTCGCCGAGGCACGCGAGCTGCTGTCGAAGCTCACCGCCGAGGAGCGGGCCCGGCTCGCCGCGATCGAGCGGAAGAAGGAGGAGGAGGCCGAGCGCAAGGCGGAGGAGCTGGCCCGCCAGGAGGCCGAGCGGCAGCGCCGGGAGGAGGCCCGGCGGGAGCGGGAGCGCGAGCAGGACGGCGGCTCGGGCACGGGCTCCGGCGCCACGGCCCCGGACTCCACCAAGGCCCAGCAGGCGATCGACTTCGCCCGGTCACAGATCGGCAAGCCGTACGTCTGGGGCGCCAGCGGCCCCAACTCCTACGACTGCTCCGGCCTCACCCAGGCCGCCTGGAAGGCCGCCGGGGTTTCGCTCCCGCGCACGACCTACGACCAGGTGGAGACGGGCACGACCGTCGGCAAGGCCGCCATGAGGCCGGGCGACCTGATCTTCTTCTACGACGACATCAGCCACGTCGGCCTGTACATCGGCGACGGCCAGATGATCCACGCTCCGAAGCCGGGCGCCAACGTCCGGGTCGAGTCGGTGGACACCATGCCGTTCCACAGCGCCGTACGACTGGCCTGATACACGAGCTGCGGACGGTGCCCTGCCGAGGGGGCGGGGCACCGTCCGCGTTGTCCACGGAATGCGGGAGGACCCGGGAACGGCCCCGGGGCGGCTCCGGAACGGGTCCGGGGCGCCTCCGGGAAGGCTCTCGGAGGGCTCTGGGCCGGGGCCCGGTGGCCCGCATGCCGGGCCCGTCCCTGTCCCTGTCCCTGTCCCTGTCCGGAGCCTTGCCCCGGCCCCGGTCCCGGTTCTTGTCACCCGCCGGGCCCGAGGCCGAGGTTCGGGCCGGACGGCTTCGGACCCGACGGCTTCGGACCCGACGGCTTCGAACACGACCGCTTCGGACCGGGCGGCTTCGGACCGGGTCGGCTACAGCTCCGGCCGGTAGTGCGGATTGTCAAGGCACTCGTTCATGATCTCGGTCTTGGTCCGCGCGTCCACGGGACAGACTCCGACGACGAACTCCCGGGCGATGCCGCCGGGGAAGGCGACCTCCTGCTGCTCGGCCCAGCGGTGGTCGTCACCGATGGTCTCGTTGACGTCGATGCCGCCGGGGGCGTCGATGTAGTAGTTCCAGCCGCTCTTCCACCACGTCTTGTACAGGTCGTGGTCGTAGCTGGTGGAGACGAACGGCGAGGGCTGGTTCACGTCCACGTACCGCGCGAGGTCGTACTGCCCGTCGACCGGGGCCTTCGGGTGGAAGCCCTGCTCGAAGATCACCGCCGGCGGGCGTCCGTCGGCCCGGTAGAGCGTCTTGCAGGAGGTGCGGTAGACCGGGTCCGGAGTGATCCGGTCGATGTCCACGCGCCGGTCGGCGGCGGCGTACAGCGGTTCGTGGACGGGGCAGTCGGCAGCCGCGGGCGCGGCGGTCGCGGCCCGTGCCGCCGCCACGGCCGGAGCGGCGGCCCGGGCCGGGGCGGCGGTGCGGGTTTCGGCACCGGCTTCGGCCGAGGTGGCCGGGGCGGCGGCGGTGAGCACGGCCGCGCAGGAGAACACGAGGGCGGCGACGCGGCGCCGCAGTCGGGTGGTCGTCATGGCGGTCACCCTGTCCGCACCCGGGCGGCCTTGGACGGACCGTCACTCGTCCGGCGGCGTGTCCACCCGCCGCCATGACGGGCACGTGGAGCGGAGGCCGGGCCTCCGGGGCTGAAAGGGCAGAGATTTCCACCCATACGTCCGGGCGGTCTGCCCGGATGCGGCTGGGGTTCCGGGCTCCGGGTTGTGTAGATGTTGGGGTGAGGCCGTGCGTTCTTCACCCAGCGCGGCGTTCAGACTCCTTGGAGGCCGGACGACGCGCATGCCCGCATCCCGTGAACACCGGCACACCCCTGACGTCCCCGCAGGCCCGGCCCGCGTACGCCGGGAGCAGCCGGGCGCCCCGGCGCTCCCTCCGGGCGGAACGGCCACCGGCCTGTCCCCCGAGCAGCTCCTCGTCCTGCAGCGCACCGCGGGGAACGGCGCCGTGAGCCGGTCGCTGGAACGGCAGCAGGGGCACACCCACGGGCATGATCACCACGGGCACGGGCACGCCGGCGGGTCACCCGCCGGCCGGGACCACGAGCAGCCCGCCTCCCCCGCCCTCACCGCGGGCCTGCCCGTGCAGCGGCTGTTCAAGAGGGGCGGCCGGAGCCAGACGTCCGGCGCCCCGCCCGCCGCACCCGAGCCCGAACCGCCGCCATCGGTGGCCGTGCATCCCCACGACGACCCCAAGCGGCATCCCGACTCGAACGTCAGGGACCCGCTGGCGGGAGGTGTCGAGGCGTACCTCGACAAAGTCAAGAAGGCGAAGAAGGAGGAGGAGTCCAAGAGGATCCGGGACGAGCACGCCCGGGTGTTCGAGGGCTTTCTCAGGAACACCCGGAAGGAACCGCTGGAGGAGGGCATCGCCCTGCGCCGCAGCTACCTGGGCAAACACACCTCCCTTCTGTCCTCGTCGGCCAGAGTCTCCGTCAACCAGCAGATCCGGGGCGAGGTCGAAGCTCTGGAGACGGAGCTGCGCAGGCGCAAGGCGGCCGACAGATCGCAGAAGATGGTCGCCGGAGAGACGGAGGAGCGGCTTCTGCAGGCCCTGCGCTCCGGCGGGGACGCCGCGCAGGAGCTGCCGCCGGAGGAGAAACGCGTCTACGACGCCCTGAGCGGGCGCGCCGTGGACTGGAGCGGACTTCAGGACGCCCCGGCCAAGGCCTTGATCCTGGTGGAACGGCGCGGCCTGGAGGTCCACGAGCGCGAGGAGAAGGCGGCCGGGGAGCGGCTGGAGAAACTGCGCTGGTTCGCGCCGTACAAGGAGGCCGGTCTCGAACTCCGGGACCTGCTCACCCGCACCCATGATCATCTGATGCGCAACAGCCTGCTGACGTCCAACCTCGCGCTGGGCAACCCCGCCGACCCGTCGTCCACGATCCACAAGCTGACCCGCGGGCCCGACGAGACGTTCAAGAACTTCTGGGAGACCGACTCGTCCAGCGGGCAGCCCAACCGGGCGATGCGCGGCTCCCGGGAGGAGCACCTCGGCTACAAGGAGGCCCTCAACCGCACCGCGGGTGATTTCCAGAATCCGACGCCGGACGCCGCGCGCGACAAGTTCTCCCCGCCCGATCCCTCGCTGCTGCCGAAGTACGCCTCGCTGATCTCGGCCAAACGTCCGCGCGGCCTGACGGACTACGGCGAGGCGACCGTCCACTGGAAGCCCGCGTTGCGGGACCGGTGCACTCTGACGCCGATCGACAGCTGGCAGAACGGTGTCGGCGGCGCGCGCGGCGTCACCGGTTCACGCAACCTGTACCCGCTGCTGGCCCATGGGCCGGAGGTGCTCGTACGGCTGGCCGTCGCCGAGGCCACGGACTTCCGGTACGACCGCGAGATGGAGGGCGACGTCAACAGCGGCAAGGTGCACGAGCTGCGGGAGTACTTCGAGGCGCATCTGCACGGCCTGGTGAAGTGGACGGATGTCGAGCGGATCAAGCTGGTGGGCTCACCATGGGCCACCGCGCAGCAGGCCCGTCTCGAACAGTTCGCCCAGCAGCACGGCCTGTCCTTCCGGGTGGAGACCGCCTGATCCGGGCGGACCCGCACCCGGGCCCGCCGCACGGGCCCGGGTCCACGGCACCGCACGGCACCACCGCACAGCACCACCGCCCGGGCCCGGAGCACCACCGATCGGGTACGGGCACCACCGCGCGGGCGCGGGCCGGAGCGGCGCCGCTCAGGTCCAGAGCACCGCGATGAAGATGTTGGCGACGGTCAGCAGCCCGACGGCCCCGAAGGCGCCCTTGGCCACCTGCTCCTCGTCCCGTTCGACATGGACGAGTCCGAGGATCGCGACCAGGATCACCAGCTTCAGGCCGATCTTGACGTTGTTGACGGCCTGGTCGTCCATCTGGTTGAAGCCGACCAGCAGCACACCGGTGACCGGCATGGTCAGCGCCCCGTGCAGCATCGCGGGAGTGAAGCGCGCCGTCCCGGCACTCATCGCCTTCAGCTGGGTGAGGAACCCGCCGAGCAGCGAAGCGATACCGGTGATGCGCAGGCCGACGAAGACACTGATGAGTACGTCCGTGCCCCGGAGCCCAGTCCCGCGTCCGGCACCCTCCCCGACCAGGTCCGCCTACCCGTCCGCGCAGGTCACAGGCAGCTCCGGCCTGCTCACCACCGGGCTCAGCGGCGCCCGCGCAGCCGGCCGAGGAACTGCTTGGCCTGCGCCCGCTTCCGCGGGTCGGAGGCCGCGCGCCGCGCCTCGCTGATCGCCCGCCGGCCCTGCGGGCTGCGGCTGAAGGCCTTGATTCGCGCGATCAAACCGGGCATGACTTCTCCTGTCCAACACAACGGTCACGTGACGATTCGTGCGGAGGTACACCTACCCCGCGGCCCCACCCCGACACGCGCGGCAACGGGGGGACGGACGGGCCCGGACCGGCGGCGTCGCACAGCCAGAACCGGACCGGCGGCGCCGCGGCGGCCCGGGCCGGGCGGGCCGCGCTCACACCAGCCGGCGGGCCGTGGCCCAGCGGGTGAGCTCGTGGCGGTTGCTCAGCTGGAGCTTGCGGAGGACCGCCGAGACATGGGACTCGACGGTCTTCACCGAGATGAAGAGCTGCTTCGCGATCTCCTTGTACGCGTAGCCGCGCGCGATCAGCCGCAGCACCTCGCGCTCCCGCTGGGTGAGGCGGTCCAGGTCCTCGTCGACCGGCGGCGCGTCCGTCGAAGCGAAGGCGTCCAGGACGAAGCCCGCCAGCCGCGGCGAGAACACCGCGTCCCCGTCCTTGACCCGGAAGACCGCGTCGATCAGGTCGGCGCCGGTGATGGTCTTGGTGACGTACCCCCGGGCGCCGCCGCGGATGACGCCGATGACGTCCTCGGCGGCGTCCGAGACGGACAGCGCCAGGAAGCGCACGGGCTGCTCCGCGTCGGCCATCATCGCCGCGCTGCGGCGCAGCACCTCCACGCCACCGCCGCCCGGCAGATGCACGTCCAGCAGGACGACCTCCGGGCGGGTCGCGGTGATGACGGTGACCGCCTGGTCGACGTCGGCCGCCTCACCGACCACCTCGACCCCGGTGGCGGACGTCCGGCCGATCTCCGCCTGCACGCCGGTGCGGAACATCCGGTGGTCGTCGACGAGCACGACCCGTGCGTGACGCCCCGCGGCCGTCTCCTCGCCCTGCATGCCTTCGGTGCCCTCGGTCATCGCCCGTCCTTCGCTCGCCTGCTCATCGTCCATGCCCCTCATAGGTACGGTACGGGCCCCCGCCCCCGGCGGGGGCCGTTGCCGGGTACCGCGGCGCTTCCGCCGGGTGTCTCCCTCCCACCCGTTGACCGGGCCGGCAGCGGCGACGGGCCGCAGCCGGCGAACCGGCCGGAGGGGGCGGGCCCGTAGGGAGGGGGTCTTCCACGCTTACGTGTAGTTGTGGCCGCAAGCGCCGGTCGACCCGCTCCGCTGCCGTTCGGGCGGCCGTAATCACGCGGTGGAAGACCCCTTCCCGGAGGGCTCGCCCCCGGCACCCGACGCCGGCCCCCGACGCGCCACGGGCCGACCCGGATCACGGTCGGCCCCGGACCCCGGTTGCCGCGTGCGGACCACAGGTCACTCCCCCCGCTCCATCTCCAGCTCCACCACCGTGCCGCCGTCCGGCGCGTTGCGCAGCGTCGCCGTGCCGCCGTTGCGCTGCATCCTGCCGATGACGGACTCCCGTACGCCCATCCGGTCCGCCGGGACGGAGTCCAGGTCGAACCCCGGGCCGCGGTCCCGTACCGAGACGAAGACCGTGCGGCCCTCGACCTCGGCGAAGACCTGCACGGGGCCGTCCCCGCCGTACTTCGCGGCGTTGACCATCGCCTCGCGCGCCGCCTGCATCTGCGCGCCGAGCTTCTCGTCCAGCGGGCAGTCGCCGACGCACACCACCTCCACCGGCACCCCGTGGTAGTCCTCGACCTCCGCCGCCGTGGCCTTCACGGCCTCCGCGAGGGTGTCCGGCTCCTGGTCCTCGTCCTTGCCCCGGCCCTCCGGCCGGTACAGCCAGGCGCGCAGCTCCCGCTCCTGCGCCCGTGCGAGCCGGGCGACCTCGCGCGGCTCCTCGGCGTTGCGCTGGATCAGGGTGAGCGTGTGGAGCACGGAGTCGTGCACGTGCGCCGCGACCTCGGCACGCTCCTGGGCGCGGATGCGCATCAGCCGCTCCTCGGAGAGGTCCTGCGTCAGCCGCACCAGATACGGGCCCGCGAGCAGCGCGATGCCCACCACCACGGCCAGCGAGGCCTGGAGCACCACGCCCAGGTGCCGCACCGAGCCCTGCACCACGGCGATGCCGCTCACCCCCGCCACCACCAGCAGGACCCCCGCCGCGCCCCGGGCGATCGGCAGCAGCCGCTTCCGGCGGGTGACGGCGGCCCAGTGGGCGCGGCGCGCGTTGTCGGCCTGCCGCCAGACCAGGGCGACACCGGCACCGATGAGCAGGGTCGGCCAGAGATAGGCGTTGGCCGGGCCGCCGAGCTGAAGCTTCTGGATGAAGACGGCCATGGCGACGACCATCGCCAGCAGCGCGACGAACTGTCCCCGGTCCGGCTTGCGGGCGCGGACCCGGCGGCGGCCGTCGGCGCCGGTCTCGGCGGTCGGCTCGAACGGGCCGCGCGGGGTGTCCACGCCTCCGACACCCAGCGGTACGACGAACCAGAACGCCCCGTAGAGCAGCGCCCCGAGCCCCTCCGTCATGAACAGCACCACGAAGACGACCCGCACCCATGACACCGGCACCCCGAGATGCCCGGCGAGCCCCCGGGCCACACCGCCCAGCATCCGGCCCTCGGCGCTGCGGTAGAGCCTGCGGGCCGCGGGTTCCTCGGGGGCGTCCGGGGAGGGGGCGTACGCGGCCCCGGCACGGCTTGCGGCGGCGGTCATGCCCCGATCGTCACACGCACGGGCGGCCCGGGGCATCAGGGATGCACCCTGATCCGTCCCGGGGAACGGGGAGGGCGGGGAACACGGCCCCGGGCACGGTGACCGGTGTGCCGGCGGCCGGGGCCGGGGCGCACGCGGCGGCGCCGGCTCCGGGAGATGTCAGGGTCGGGCCAGGGTCGTCACGGGTGCCCCTCGGGGTCCCGGCCCGTCACCATGGAGCCATGACCGATCAGCCGTCCGCCGCCGAGGGCACGGATCCCGTCCAGGGCGCCCCGGGTGGCCGTGCCCGTGCCGACGCGCCACCGGCACCGGGCCCCCCGGAGAACACCGGAGCCACCCGAGCCACAGGAGTTGCCGGATCCACCGGGGTTGCCGGGGCTGCCGGGGCTGCCGGGGCTGCCGGAGCCACCCAAGCCACCGGAGCTGGCGGCGGGGCCCCGGTCTCCGCGCCGGGGGTGGGTCCGCTGGGCGCGCCGCCGTTGCGGCGCAGCCGCCGGGCACATGTGATCTCCGGTGTGTGCGGCGGTCTCGGACGCCGGTTCGACCTCGATCCGGTGATCTTCCGGACCGTGCTGGCGGTCCTCGGTGTCGCGGGCGGCGTGGGACTCATCGCGTACGGCTTCGCCTGGCTGCTGATCCCGCTCGACGGCGAGGACGAGAACGAGCTGCGGCGGCTGCTGTCCGGCCGGGTCGAGGGGCCGGGGCTGACGGCCGTGCTGTTCGCCCTGGTCGGTTCCGGGCTGATGCTGTCGATGCTCAACAACGGCAATGTGTTCTTCTTCGCGACGCTGCTCTCCGCCGCCCTGGCCGGGGCCTCCCACTGGTCGCTCAAGCGGCGCGCGGAGCAGGAGGGCGCCGAGATCGACCCGGTGACGGCGCAGGCCGTCGCGGTCGCGCCGCCCGAGACGACGGCGCCGCCGACGCCCGGCGGGCCGTCCTGGTGGCGGGACCCGATCGTCAAGGACGGCACGGCCGGCCCGGTGGCGCCGGGGCCGGCGGGCCCGTACGGGCCGCTGGACACCGGTTATCTGTGGGGTCCGGAGGACGGTCCCGACGACGCCGCCGCAGCGGGGTTCCGCCGCCGTCCGCCCCGGCAGCGGCGGGTCTGGGTCGGCGGCTGGACGTTCCTGGCGGCCGTGCTGGCGGCGGTGGCCGGGGTGGGCGCGTCCTGGCAGGCGATGCCGCTCGGTTCGAGCCTGCAGACCGGGTTCGCCTGCGCGCTGGCCGTGTTCGGCCTCGGGCTGGTGGTGGCCGCCTGGTACGGGCGGGCCGGCGGCGGCACGGTCGTGGCGGCTGTGCTGACCTGCGCGCTGCTCGTGGGCGCCGGAGCGGTGCCGAGGAGCGTCACCACGCAGTGGGCGCAGCGGGAGTGGCGCCCCGCCGCGGCCGCCGATCTGCGGGACCACTACGAACTCGGCACCGGCACCGCCCAGCTCGACCTGTCCGGCCTGAAGCCGGAGCGCGGGCAGAGCCTGGGCACCCGGGCGAGTGTGGGGGCGGGCGCGCTGGAGGTCGTCGTGCCGGACGACGTACGGGTGCGGATGGAGATCGAGGTGGGGCTGGGCGACGTACGGCTGCCGGGCGAGCCACAGGACGACATCGACGTGTCGCCCGGCCGGAAGCGGACGGTGGTCCTTCCGCCGCGGGACGGCGCCGAGCCGTCCGGCACACTCGAACTCGAACTGGAGGCCGGAGTCGGCCAGGTGGAGGTGCGCCGTGCGGTGCGGTAGGGAGCCGGGCGCGGACGGCGCCGGCGGAAGCCGTCATCCCTTCGAACCGGCGAAGCTGCTCGCCGGGCTGGTGCTGCTCGCCGCGGGTGTGCTGGCCGGACTGGACGCGCTCGGGGTGCTGCGGGCGCCCGCCGTCCTGCTGCTGGCCGCCGTCGTCTGCGGGGTCTGCTGCTCGGCCGCCGTGGGGGCGCTGACCTACGGTGTGCGCCGCCGCCGCGCCCGCCGCCGTGAACGGGAACTGTCCGCGGCCGGGGACCGCGCGCCCTGAACGGAGCGCCGGGGTCCGGGGCGGCGCGCCCGTCGCCCGGGCAGCCGCTGAGGCGCCCGGCGCCCGGGCTGTGCGCCCGGCGCCCGGGGCTGTACGGAGGGGCCCGGGGGCTGTACGGAGGGGCCCGGGGGCTGTACGGACGTGCCCAGGTCGGCACGGTCGCTGCCCGCAGAGCCGCCACCCCGGGGCCCGCCCGTGCAGCCGCTGCCCCGTGCAGCCGTTGCCCCGTACAGCCGTTGCCCGTGCAGCCGTTGCTCGTGCAGCCGTCGCTCGTGCAGCCGTCGCGGCCGCTATCCGTACAACTGCTGCCCGTAGCGCGACCGGCGTGCGCGCATGGCCGCGTCCACCGACAGCATCGCGGCGCCGGCGAGCACCAGTGGCGTCCAGGCCATCATGTAGGCGAGGTCGTTGCCGTAGTAGTACGGGTCGGTCTGCCAGCTGACGGTCAGCCACAGGCTCAGCGAGATCAGCATGCCGCCGAGCGCCGCGAGCCGGGTGAACAGTCCGAGGAGCGTGCCGACGCCGACGACCAGCTCGCCGATCGCGATGGCGTAGCCGAAGGCCGAGGGGTTCTCCAGCGCCATGTCGATCATGCCGGGGATCGCGGCGGAGTCCCGGACGGAGTTCATCAGCTCGCCGATGGAACCGGCGCCGGAGTCCGCGAGGAAGGCGGAGTCCGTGAGCTTGTCCACGCCCGCGTAGACGAAGGTGCCGCCGAGGAAGAGCCGCAGCGGGAGCAGCGCCCAGCGGGACAGGCCCGCGCGCCAGTCCCCCGGGTCGGCGGGCCCGTTGACCGTCGCCGAGCGGGCCGAGTGTGCCCCGTGCGCCATGCTGTCCACCTCTCGTCCGCCGCCGGACAGGAATGTCCCCGGTACGGGCCGTCGGCGTCATCTACGTAAGGAGTCCGGTGCGCGTTCAATCATCTTCGAGCAGACGCACGACCGCCACCCCCGCGTCGTACGCGGAAGCGGCGGGCAACGGGCAACGGGCAACGGGGCGACGCCGGCCGGTCAGCCCCGCGGGCGTCCGGTGCGCGTCAGATCGATGTCGATGGTGAACGGGACGGACAGCTTGAGCCGGTTGCGGTGGATTCCGGTCGGCACATAGGCCGCCGTGGCCGGGTCGAGTTCGTAGACGTAGACCACCGGCGCGCCCTCGTCGCTCTCCACCCGCCAGAAGTGCGGGATCCCGGCCTTGGCGTACTTGCCGGGCTTGGTCTCGCGGTCGCGGGCCTCCGAGTCCTGCGAGACGACCTCGACGGCGAGGACGACGTCCTCGGGCCGGTAGGTCGTCTGCTCCATACCCGTGTCCGCCTCTGCCCTGACGGCCATCACGTCGGGTTCGGGACGCCGGCGGAGTCCGAGCTGAACGGTCATCTCCCGGACCACTTCCAGGTCGTGCGGCGCTGACCGCAACAGGCCGTTCTCCAGCAGACGCATCACGCGCATATGGAATTTGGTCTGCGGACTCTTGAAGACGAGACTCCCGTCGATCAGCTCCGTGTGCGGAGGCAGGTCGGGGAGTCGGTCGAGGTCGTCGGCGGTGTACCCGCCCGGCGGCGGCTGCGGCCAGGTGTGCTGGTGCTGTGGTTCGACACTCATCAGTGCTCCCATGGGACGCATCGTTGCCGACCAGGCCAGCGTACCCAGCGGGAACGCCGCTGCCGCCACTCAAACGTATGAGCGACGGCAGCGGCGTTGACCGGATGATCCGACCGGGGCCGGCGGTCCGGCCGGTGATCAGCGGGAGGTCGTCACTCCCACTCGATGGTGCCCGGGGGCTTGCTGGTGATGTCCAGGGTGACCCGGTTGACCTCGTCGACCTCGTTGGTGATGCGGGTCGAGATGCGGGCCAGGACGTCGTACGGCAGCCGGGACCAGTCCGCCGTCATCGCGTCCTCGGACGAGACCGGGCGCAGCACGACCGGGTGGCCGTAGGTGCGGCCGTCGCCCTGGACGCCTACCGAGCGGACGTCCGCGAGGAGGACCACCGGGCACTGCCAGATGTCACGGTCCAGCCCGGCCGCGGTCAGCTCCTGGCGGGCGATGGCGTCGGCCTCGCGCAGCAGGTCGAGCCGCTCCCTGGTGACCGCGCCGACGATACGGATGCCGAGGCCGGGGCCCGGGAACGGCTGCCGCTGGACGATCTCCTCCGGCAGGCCCAGCTCCTGGCCGACCATCCGGACCTCGTCCTTGAAGAGCCGTCGCAGCGGCTCGACCAGCCGGAACTGGAGGTCCTCGGGGAGCCCGCCGACGTTGTGGTGGGACTTGATGTTGGCGGTGCCGGTGCCGCCGCCGGACTCGACGACGTCCGGGTAGAGGGTGCCCTGGACGAGGAAGTCCACGGACTCGCCGTGCTCACCGGCCTCGGCGACGATCTCCGAGGCGGCCTGCTCGAAGACGCGGATGAACTCGCGGCCGATGATCTTCCGCTTCTGCTCCGGGTCGGCGACCCCGGCGAGCGCGTCGAGGAACCGCTCCTCCGCGTCCACGACCTTGAGCTTGACGCCGGTCGCGGCGACGAAGTCCTTCTCGACCTGCTCGGACTCGCCCTTGCGCATCAGGCCGTGGTCGACGTAGACGCAGGTCAGCTGGGAGCCGACGGCCTTCTGAACGAGCGCCGCGGCGACCGCGGAGTCGACACCGCCGGACAGCCCGCAGATGGCCCGCCTGGAGCCGATCTGCTCGCGGATGGCCGCGACGGAGTCCTCGACGACGCTGCTCATGGTCCAGTTCGGGGCCAGCCCGGCGCCCCGGTAGAGGAAGTGCTCCAGGATCAGCTGGCCGTGCGTGGAGTGCATCACCTCGGGGTGGTGCTGGACCCCGTAGAGCTTCTTCTCGTCGCTCTCGAAGGCGGCGACCGGGGTGCCGGGGGTGGAGGCGGAGACCGTGAAGCCCTCCGGGGCCTCGGCGACGGAGTCGCCGTGCGACATCCACACCGACTGCTCGGCGGGCGTGCCCTCGAAGAGGGTGGAGCCGGGACGGGTGACGGTCAGGTCCGTGCCGCCGTACTCGCGGGTGCCGGTGCGGGCGACGTGGCCGCCGAGCGCCTTGGCCATGGCCTGGAAGCCGTAGCAGATGCCGAAGACGGGGACGCCCGCCTCGAAGAGTTCGGGGCCGACGTGCGGGGCGTCTTCGGCGTACACCGACGAGGGCCCGCCGGAGAGGATGATCGCCTTCGGGTTCCTGGCAAGCATCTCGGACACCGGCATGGTGTGCGGGACGATCTCGCTGTAGACCCGGGCCTCGCGGACCCGACGGGCGATGAGCTGGGCGTACTGCGCGCCGAAGTCGACTACGAGGACCGCGTCCGGGGAGCGGTCCTCGTCGGGGGCGGCAGCTGGGGTCGCTGAGGGCACTGCGGCGGCCTTCCGGCGGGGGTGGGTGACGTGCGGGGGCAGGTGCGGGACAAGGGGCGCGACTGCCCGGACTGCCGATTCTACCGGCGGCGGGGGCGCCGCCCCGCCCGTCTCAGCATCCGGCCTCCGTTGGCCGCCTCACATCCGGCAGGCCATACTTGCTGCCATGTTCCAGCAGCGCACCTTCTGGTTTACCTATGGCACCGGCCCGTCCGGCTGCCATGGTCGTGCTGCTTGAGCCACTGACAAGCACTTCACCAGGCGCCCCGGGCCGGCCAAGGTCCGGGGCGCCTGTCGTGTCCGTCCCGGGCGGCGACGGCACCGGGGCTCCCCGCCACCGAGGAGTCACGGACATGAGCAGCACCGCAGCCCCCCACGGAACCGCCGCACCCGCCGCACCCACAGCGCCCGCGACCGCCCCGCCCGCGCCCGCCAAGCCCGCGCCCGGCGGCGCGCGCCCGGCCTCCGCGCCCGGGACGGCGACGACGGCGGTCGCGCCCGCCGCTGCCCCCGCCGTACGGAACGCCGACGGGGCGGCGTCCACCGGGGCGAGCACCGACGAGGCCGCCGCACTGATCGCGGGCGCGCGGCAGCGGATCGACGATCTGGACGGGCGGATCATCGGCCTGGTGCAGGAACGGATCGCGGTCTCCGCCGCCGTCCAGGAGGCCCGCGTCAGGTCCGGCGGCCGCCGGGTGAGCCTCTCGCGCGAGATGGAGATCCTCGCCCACTACCGGACCCAGCTGGGCAAGCCGGGCACCGCGCTGGCGATGACGCTGCTGGAGCTGTGCCGCGGACGGGTCTGAGGACGGACGGGGACGGCCTGGCGTCGGGCCGTTCCGGCGACGGGCGGGCCCGGGGTCGGGCAGGCCCCCGGAGGACGCGCGCCCGGCTGCGGACGGGCCCGGCTGCGGACGGGGCCCGACCACGCCGCACCGGCCCGGGAGGACGCGCGCCCGGAGACGCCGGTCCGCACCCGGCCGGGGCGCGGCGGCGGGCACCCGCCCGCACCGGTCCGGCGCGGGCGCACGGAGCGACAGGCATACGTGCCGACGGGCGCGCGGCGACGGGCGTACGTATCAACAGCCGCGCCGAGCGACAGGCGTACGTGCCGACAGGCGTACGCATCAACAGGCGCACGGAGCGACAGGCGTACGTGCCGACAGGCATACGGAGCGACGGGCGTGCGTTCGGGCCAGTCACCCGTACGGCGCGTGACCGCCGTGTTCGGCGCTTCGTTGGTCCACATGTCCGCACCGGCCAGGTGCGGCCGGGACAACCAGGCGTGACTCCGCCCGACCGCTCCGGACACCGGTACGGCAGCGGGCGGACATCGCCGGAGCGTGTGGCGTGCCGAGCGGATTGGGTACAGGCGGTGCACGCCGTGGGACCGCGCACCGGCGTGTGTGACCGGTCAGCAGGGGACAGCAGCCCGGTCACCACAGGACGCGGCCGGCTTCCGGGGACGCCCGGAGGCCGGCCGCGTCACGCACGTCCGGGCCTTCCCCGGTCGGTCGCGCGTCGGGCCCCACCGGCCCCCACATGTGACAGGCGTCACGTGCGTCCCAGGGGTGCTGTTACAACCTTCACCGGCCCTTACCGGTCAGTTAAGTCGTTCGCACGGCCATACCGCGTCCCCACCGCGACGGCCTCCTTCACGGCGCCGCCCCTGTCGGCGCCCGGCAGACCGAAGAGGTTCGTATGAAGATCCGCCGCGCCCTGGCGACCGCCGCAGCCACGGCGGTGATAGCGCCCGCCGCCCTGCTCGCGGCACCCGCCGCGTACGCCGACGACACCCCGGCGCCCGTCCCGACCGGGGAGGCCCCGGCCGACCCGGGCACCGACGACCAGGTCACCCCGGACGACGGAAACGGCGGGGAGACCGCTCCCGGCGGGGGCTCCGGGGACGACGGCGGCACGGACGGCGCCGACGCCCCGGCCACCGGGGACGGCGGGCAGGACACCGACGGCACCGACGGTGCCGGGGACGAGACCCCCGCGGGCGGGAGCAAGCCCGGCGAGAAGGGCGAAGACCCGGCGGACCCTGCGGACCCGGCGGGTCCGGCGGACGGGGAGCCCGCCGACGAGTGCGCCGTCGACGCCGCGGACCTCCGGGTGACGGTGTCCGACCTGCCCTCCCAGCTTGTCGCGGGCGGCGCCTGGTCCTCCTTCTCCGTGCACCTGAAGAACACCACGGACGAGACGCTGGACGAGGTCTTCCCGATCCTCTACGCCGTCCCGATGGAGAACATCGACCGGCCGGACGAGGTCCTGGAGATCCAGTACCAGGACCCCGGGACGGGCGAGTGGACCAGCTTCAACGAGTGGACCAACGGCGCGTACTTCGGCTACTTCACGCTCGAGGCCCAGCAGACGGCCGAGCTGTCGCTGCGCATCCGCGCCGACAAGGACGCGGAGAAGGGTGACGGGTTCGCGCTCGTCGCGGGCGACTACTACAAGGCCGACGGCAGCTGCGGCTGGTCCGAGGAGGCGTGGTACGACTTCACGATCCTCGCCGCGGGCAGCAAGCCCGGCGAGGTCCCGCCCGCGAAGCCCGGCAAGCCCGGCACCGGTGACCAGGGCGGCAAGCCCGACGAGCGCCCGGGCAGGACCAAGCCGCAGGGCGGCCTGGAGGAGCTGCCGGTCAAGGGCAACCTCGCCCAGACCGGCTCGTCCTCGATGCTGCCGGCGATCGCCGTGATCGGCGGCGTCGCGATGGTGGCCGGCGCCGGAGCGATCTTCGTCGTCCGCCGCCGCAGGGCCGGCGACGCGGGTACCGCGACAGCCTGACCTCTCGCACACATGTAGCAGCCCCACGGGGCCGTATCCGATACGGATGCGGCCCCGTTGGTCTGTTATCGGACGGTTTTCCCGGAACGTCCGCTGTCGCGGCCGGACCGGGGCGCCCGCCCGGCGCCGCCCGAGCGAGAGGAATTTCCGTGCAGATCTCTTTTCTCGTTTACAACGTGTACGGCATCGGGGGCACGATCCGCTCGGCGGTGAATCTCGCCGGCGGCCTGGCGGCCCGCGGCCACACCGTCGAGATCGCCTCCGTCTACCGGCCCGCCGACACGCCCCGGCTGACCGTCGACCCGGCCGTCCGTGTCGTACCGCTCATCGACTGGCGCCCCGGCTCCCCCGGCTGCGACGGCGCGCTCCCGGCAGCGGCGGAGCCCAGCACCATGTTCTCCGACCCCGGCGTCGCGAACGGCCCGCTCGCCCCGTCCCGGCTGACCGACGAGCGGATCTCCGCGTATCTGCGGGGCTGCGGCGCGGACGTCGTCATCGCCACCCGGCCCGTGCTCGTCGGCCATCTCGCCCGCCACGGCGTCCCGCGCGCGATCCTCATCGGGCAGGAGCACCGCACCCTCGCCTCGCACCCCGAGCGGCTGCGCGCCGACCACAACGCGGCACTGTCCCGGCTGGACGCCTTCGTGACCGTCTCCGAGGCCGACGCCGCCGCCTACCGGAAGGCGCTCCCCGGTGCCTCCGCCCGCATCCTCTGCATCCCGAACTGCGTCCCGTCCACGGGCGTCGAACCGTCCGACGGCGCGTCGAAGACCGTCGTCGCCGCGGGCCGGCTGGTCCGGGTCAAGCGCTACGACCGGCTGCTCGACGCGTTCGCCAAGGTGGCCGCCGAGCGCCCCGACTGGCAGCTGCGCATCTACGGACGCGGCGGGCAGAAGGCGGCGCTGCGCGCGCGGATCGAGGAGCTGGGCCTCTACAACCAGGTGCGGCTCATGGGCGCCGTCTCCCCCATCGAGCCCGAGTGGGCCAAGGGCGCGATCGTGGCGGTCTCCTCCGACGGCGAGTCGTTCGGGATGACGATCGTCGAGGCCATGCACTGCGGGGTGCCGGTGGTCGCCACGGACTGCCCGTACGGGCCCGGCGAGATCATCACCGACGGACGCGACGGCCTCCTCGTCCCCCTCGACGGCGGCGCGGACGCGTTCGCGGCGGCGCTGCTGCGGCTGATCGACGACCCGGCCGCCCGGCGGCGGATGGCCGCAGCGGCCCGTGCCAGGGCGGCGGAGTACGAGCCCGCGGTCGTCGCGGAGCGCTACGAACAGCTGATCGCCGGACTGCGCCGTACGAAGTTCGGCACCGGGCGGCCGCCCGCGGGCACCGGTGACGGCGCCCGCACGCGCACGCCCGGCCCCGGC
>NZ_WHPN01000156.1 GCF_009735685.1 Streptomyces lycii
GACCAACCACCCATCACCCCCGAAAAAAACATCCCGGGGAACACTGGGGCCGGCATACCGAAGGCAACGAACACAAGGCCCGTACCCTCAGACACCCAACAGCGTGCCCGGCCCACCACCGAACCCCGACCGCCTTCCACGCTCCCGAAGAAGCAGTACTAGCAGTCACAATCCGTGATGCGCCGAATAGTCAACGTTCCACCCATGAGCAACCACCGCAGAACAC
>NZ_WHPN01000157.1 GCF_009735685.1 Streptomyces lycii
CGACGGCCGCCTCCATGGCGGGCAGCAGGGCGCGCAGCCGGGGGAGCGCGGTGGCCGTGAGGGAGCCGGCCGTGTGCCGGCCGGTGTTGGAGACCACGCTCACGCCGCAGATCCGGCGCCCGCCGGGATCCCGTACCGGCACGGCCACGGCGATCAGGCCCTGCTCCATCCGCTGGTCGTCCACGGCCCACTCGGGGGCGTCCCGCCCGAGGACCATCCCGGCGGCGCAGCGGTCGGCGGGCAGCAGGTCGCCGATGCGGAAGACGGGCGTCATGGCGCGGCGGCGGATGACCTGGGTGACGAAGCGGACCCCGGTGCCGTCCGGGACGGCGACCGAGACCGACTCGTCCAGCTCGTCGGCGAGCCGCTCGGCGAACGGCTCCAGCGCGTCGGCGATCCCGCAGCCCGCGAGATAGGCATTGCCGAACGCCAGCAGCCGCGGCGTGATCTCGACGTCCCGGCCCGCGGCGCGCAGCAGGTCCAGCCGGACGAGCGTGCCGACGACACGGTCGACGGTGGCCCGGGCCAGGCCGGTGGCGTGCACCAGGTCGCTCGGGCGCAGCCGGTGGCAGCCGGGCCGGGCCATCGCGCGCAGCACGGTCAGCCCCCGGACGAGCGGGCCGACCACGGGGGCCTCCCCGCCGGGCGGATCCGGCCCGCGGGCCGGTCCGGTCGCCGCGGTCTGCCGGTCGTCGCTGATCTCGCCCATGGTGCTCCCTCGGCGTCGGGTGGTGCCGGAAGCCCTGGTCCGGGAGCTGCCGGGAGTGTGCGGGGACCGTTGACAGCCGCGCCGGGGAGGCGCAGACTCAGCCCCGCCAGATTATGAACGATAGTTCACCCCGCGAACAAGTGAGAGGGCATGGCAGAAATCCGCACCCTGCACGACGCCGTCGCCGAACTGGTCCACGACGGCGACACGGTGGCCATGGAGGGCTTCACCCACCTGATCCCGTTCGCGGCCGCGCACGAGATCATCCGGCAGGGCATCACCGATCTCACCCTCGTCCGGATGACACCGGACGTCATCTACGACCAGCTCATCGGCGCCGGCCTGGTGAAGAAGCTGGTCTTCTCCTGGGGCGGCAACCCCGGCGTCGGCTCCCTGCACCGCTTCCGCGACGCCGTCGAGAACGGCTGGCCGCGCCCCCTCGAGATCGACGAGCACAGCCACGCCGGCATGGCCAACCGCTATGTCGCCGGTGCCTCCGGCCTGCCGTTCGCCGTGCTGCGCGGCTACCGGGGGAGCGACATCCCGGAGCGCACGGACACGGTCTCCACGGTGACCTGCCCGTTCACCGGCGAGGAGCTGGCCGCCGTGCGGGCGGTCAACCCGGACGTCACCGTCATCCACGCCCAGCAGGCCGACCACGACGGCAACGTCCAGCTGTGGGGCCTGACCGGGGTCCAGAAGGAGGCGGCGCTCGCCGCCCGGCGCGTCCTGGTCACCGTCGAGGAGATCGTCGACGAGCTGACGCCCCGGCCCACCGGTGTCGTCCTCCCCGGCTGGGCCGTCACCGCCGTCGCCCCGGCGCCGGACGGCGCCCACCCCTCGTATGCCGCCGGTTACTCCGTCCGCGACAACGCCTTCTACCAGGCGTGGGACCCGATCTCCCGGGACCGGGACGCCTTCCGGAAGTGGATCGAGGAACACGTGCACGACAGGAGCCAGGCCCGATGACCACCGCCCCGCGAGCCGCGGCCGCCACCGAGGTGACGCCCGACGAGCTGATGACCGTCAACGCCGCCCGCGCCCTGGCCGGCGCGCGCACCTGTTTCGTCGGCATCGGACTGCCCAGCACCGCGGCCAACCTCTCGCGGCGCACCGACAACCCGGACCTCGTCCTCGTCTACGAATCCGGCACGCTCGGCTCGAAGCCGACCCGGCTGCCGCTGTCCATCGGCGACGGCGAACTCGCCGACACCGCCGACGCGGTCGTCTCCGTCCCGGAGATCTTCAACTACTGGCTCCAGGCCGGCCGGATCGACGTCGGCTTCCTCGGCGCCGCGCAGACCGACCGCTACGCCAACATCAACACCACCGTCGTCGACCGCGGCCCCGGCCGCCCCGAGGGCCGGCTGCCCGGCGCGGGCGGCGCCCCCGAGATCGCCGCCAACTGCGGCCGGGTCCTGATGGTGCTCCGCCACTCCACCCGGAACTTCGTGGAGAAGCTCGACTTCACCACCACCGTCGGCCACGGCAGCGGCCCCGGTGACCGCGAACGGCTCGGGCTCCGCGGCCGCGGCCCGACGGCCGTCATCACCGACCTCGGCATCCTGCGGCCCGACCCGGAGACCGCGGAGCTCGTCCTGACCGAGGTCCACCCGGGCGTCACCACCGACCGGGTCCGGGCCGCCACCGGCTGGGAACTCCGGGTCGCGGACCGGGTGACGGCCACCGCGCCGCCCACGGAGGCGGAGATCACCGCCCTGCGGACGCTGAAGAACGCCGGAAGGAGTGCCGCATGACCACCTCCCGCCCCGCCCCGGTGCCGGCCGCCGCGCAGCCGCCCGCCGCCGTGCCCGCCCAGGCCGCACCGCCGCTTCTCCAGTCCGACATCGACCGCGAGGTGGCCGAGCGGCAGGCGGCCTACGAGAAGGCCCGCGCGGCCGGGGCGCCCGTCGCCCACCATCCGCCGCGCGACTACCTCCCGTACCGCAGCAGCGCCCTGCGCCACCCGCGGCAGCCGCCGGCCGCGGTCAGCGGCGACCCGGACACGGCCGAGCTGCACGGCCCGGTCTTCGGTGCCACCGACGTCACCGAGCTGGACGCCGACCTGACCCGGCAGCACCAGGGCGAGCCGCTCGGCGAGCGCATCACCGTCACCGGCCGGGTGCTGGACCGCGACGGCCGCCCGGTGCGCGGCCAGCTCGTCGAGGTCTGGCAGGCCAACGCCTCCGGCCGCTACGCGCACCAGCGCGACCAGCACCCCGCGCCGCTCGACCCCAACTTCACCGGCGTCGGCCGCTGCCTCACCGACGACGACGGCACCTACACCTTCACCACCGTGAAGCCCGGCGCCTATCCCTGGCGCAACCACCTGAACGCCTGGCGGCCCGCGCACATCCACTTCTCCTTCTTCGGCACCGCCTTCACCCAGCGGCTGGTGACGCAGATGTACTTCCCCGGCGACCCGCTCTTCCGGTACGACCCGATCCTCTCCTCCGTCACGGACACCTCCGCGCGGGAACGCCTCGTCGCCGCCTACGACCACGGACTGTCCAGTCCCGAGTGGTCCCTCGGCTACCGCTGGGACGTCGTCCTCGACGGACCGTCCGCCACCTGGATCGAGGAGGGCCGCTGATGACCGCGACACCCCCGCTGCCGCCCACCCCGTCGCAGACCGTGGGCCCCTTCTACGGCTACGCGCTGCCGTTCGCCGGCGGTGGCGACGTGGCGCCGGCCGGGCACCCCGACACCATCACCGTCCACGGCCGGGTGTTCGACGGCGCCGGTGCTCCCGTGCCCGACGCGCTGCTGGAGTTCTGGCAGGCCGGACCGGACGGCTCGCTCGCCGGCGCCCCCGGTTCGCTGCGCCGCGACCCCGTCACCGGCGCGGTCGTCGGACGCGACGGTGTGGAGTTCACCGGCTTCGCCCGGGTCCCCACCGACGCGGACGGCCACTACGCGCTGCGGACCCTGCCGCCCGGCGGCGACGCGCCGTACCTGTCGGTGTGCGTCTTCGCGCGCGGGCTGATGCACCATCTGTTCACCCGGGCCTATCTCCGGGAGGACGCCGGGGACGCGCTGCTGGCCGGACTTGAGCCCGGGCGCCGCGCGACCCTGATCGCCGCCGCCGAACCCGGACGGCACCGCACGTACCGCTTCGACATCCGCCTCCAGGGCGACGAGGAGACGGTCTTCCTTGAGTACGTCTGACCCCGCGGACCGGCCCGCGGACCCGCCCGCGGCGACGGGCGAGCGCTCCGCCGAGGACACCGGGCTGCTCTCCCCGGTACGCGCCGGGACCGCCGTCGAGGCGGCGACCGGCGACCGCGCCTGGCTGGCCGCCATGCTCGACGCGGAGGCCGCGCTCACCCGCGCGCAGGCCGCGCTCGGACTGGCGCCGCGCGCGGCGGCGGAGAGCGTGGGCCGGGCGGCCCGCGAGGGCGCCTTCGACGCCCGGGACCTGGCCGTCCGCGCCCGGGCGGGCGGCAACCCCGTCATCCCGCTGGTCCGTGACCTGACCGACGCGGTGGGCCGGGCGGACCCCGGCGCGGCCCCGTACGTGCACCGGGGCGCCACCAGCCAGGACATCCTGGACACCGCCTCCATGCTGGTGGCCTCCCGTGCCCTGCCGGTGATCCTGGCCGACCTGGTACGCGCCGCCGACGCCCTCGGCCGGCTCGCCGCCAGGCACCGGGACACCCCGATGCCCGGCCGCACCCTCACCCAGCACGCCGTTCCCACCACCTTCGGCCTCAAGGCCGCGGGCTGGCGCTCACTGCTGCTGGACGCCCACGACCGGCTGGCGGCCGTGCTGGCGGACGGCCTCCCCGCGCAACTCGGCGGCGCCGCGGGCACCCTGGCCGCGTTCGGCGCGTACGCGGCGGCCGAGGGCGACGGTGGCGGTGGCGGCGGTGACCGGTACAGCGGCCGTGATCACGCCGACGCCGACGGCGTACCGGACGGTCCGCCCGGCCCGGACGGCCCCGCCGCCCGGGCCGGTACGGCCCCCACGGGCGGCCCCGGCACACGGCTCGTGTCCCGGTTCGCCCGCGAACTCGGCCTCGCCGAGCCCGAGCTGCCCTGGCACACGCTGCGCACCCCGGTCGCCGACCTCGGCTCGGCCCTGGCCTTCGCCGCCGGGGCACTCGGCAAGCTCGCGGCCGATGTCCTCGTGCTCTCCCGCACGGAGGCCGGGGAGGTCGCCGAGGGCACCGGCGGCGGCTCCTCCGCGATGCCGCACAAGGCCAACCCCGCCCGCGCCGTGCTCATCGCCTCCGCCGCCCGGCAGGTCCCCGCGCACGCCGCCGTCCTGTGCGGGGCGCTCGCCGCCGAGGACGAGCGGCCCGGCGGCGCCTGGCACGCCGAGTGGCAGCCGCTGCGGGAGGCGCTGCGCCTCACCGGCGGCGCCGCCGAAGCCGCCGCCGGACTCGCCGAGGGCCTCCGCGTCCGGCCCGCGCGGATGCGGGCGAACCTCGGCCTCACCGGCGGCCTCGTCGTGTCCGAACGGCTCGCCGTCGAACTCGCCCCGCTGCTCGGCCGGGAGCGGGCGAAACGGCTGCTCGCGGACGCGGCCCGGCAGGTCGCCGAGGAGGGCGCCGAGCTGCGCCGGGCGCTGTACGCCGAGCCGGAGGTGCGGGAGGCGCTGACCGAGGAGCGGCTGCGGGAACTCACCGACCCCGCCCGGTACACCGGCGAGGCCGCCGGGCTGACGGACCGGGCACTGCGCCGTACCCCGGCCCCCGCGGCACCGCGTCCGCACACCCCTCCGCCCCCGGCCCGCCAGGAGAGAGCATGACCGCGCCCCGGGCACCGCACCACCGGCTCGACGGGCCGGAGTCGGCGCCGCCGCTGATACTCGGCCCGTCGCTCGGCACCTCGCTCGCCGTCTGGCAGCCCCAGCTCCCCGGACTGACACGCGGCCACCGGGTGCTGCGCTGGGACCTGCCGGGGCACGGCGGGAGCCCGGCGGACCTGCTGCCGGGCGAGGAGGCCACGGTCGGCCGCCTCGCCGGGCTGGTGCTCGCCGCCGCCGACCGGCAGGGCTGGGACCGTTTCGGATACGCCGGGATCTCCCTCGGCGGCGCGGTCGGCGCGTATCTCGCCGCACACCACCCCGAACGCGTCGAGGCACTGGCGGTGGTCTGTTCCTCGGCCCGTTTCGGCGAGCCCTCCGGCTGGCACGACCGGGCCCGGCTCGTCCGCGAACGGGGCACCGCGCCCCTGCTGGAAACAGCTCCCGGCCGCTGGTTCGCCGACCCCGCCGCCACCGCCCGGACCCCCTGGGGTGCCACCGTGCTCGACGACCTCGCCGAGACCGACCCGCGCGGCTACGCGGCCTGCTGCGAGGCGCTCGCCGGTTACGACCTCCGGGACCGGCTCGCCGGCATCGCGGCCCCGACCCTCGTCGTCGCGGGCCGGGACGACCCGGCGACCCCGCCGCCGCACGCGCGCGAACTGGCCGACGGCATCCCCGGCGCCGACCTCCTCGAACTCGCCCGGGCCGCGCACCTGGCGGGCATCGAACGGCCCGCCGCCGTGACCGCGGCCCTGGCCGCCCACTTCGCACCCGCCCCCGCGGCGGACCCCCGTCCCACAGACCCGAGAGGCAACTGATGCGTACCACGGTCGGCATCATCGGCGGCGGGCCCGCCGGACTCCTGCTCGCGCGGCTGCTGCACCGCGCCGGCATCGACTCGGTCGTCCTGGAGAACCGCGACCGCGCCTACGTCGAACAGCGGCAGCGCGCCGGCATCCTCGAACAGGGCACCGTGGACGCCCTGCGCGCCTGCGGAGCGGGCGCCCGCATGGACCGTGAGGGACTGGAACACCACGGCATCGAACTGCGCTTCGACCGCCGCGGCCACCGGATCGACTTCCCGGCGCTCACCGGCGGCCGCAGCGTCATGGTGTACGCGCAGACGGAGGTCGTGAAGGACCTCGTCGCGCTCCAGCTCGCCGAGGGCGGCCCGCTGCTGTTCGAGGCGCGGGCGCTGGCCGTGGAAGGGGCGGACACCGGCAGCCCCGTCGTCCGCTACACGCACCGGGGCCGGGAGCAGACCCTCTCCTGCGACGTGGTCGTCGGCTGCGACGGCTTCCACGGCATCGCCCGGAGCGCGATACCCGAGGCGGCGCGCCGCACCTACGAGCGCACGTATCCGTACTCCTGGCTGGGCATCCTGGCCGACGTCCCGCCCTCCTGCGACGAGCTGATCTACGCGCACTCGCCGCGCGGTTTCGCCCTGCACAGCATGCGCACCCCGTCCGTCAGCCGGCTCTATCTCCAGGTGCCGAACGGCACCGATCCGGCCGACTGGTCCGAGGAGCGGATCTGGGAGGAACTGGACGCCCGGTTCGCCGTCGACACCGACTGGACACTGGAGCGCGGGCCCATCACGGCGAAGTCCGTCACACCGATGCGGAGCTGGGTCACCGAGCCGATGCGGCACGGCAGCCTCTTCCTCGCGGGCGACGCCGCGCACATCGTGCCGCCCACCGGCGCGAAGGGCCTCAATCTGGCCGTCTCGGACGTCGTCGTCCTCGCCCGGGCGCTCGAGCACCGGCAGCGGACGGGCTCGGCGGAGCTGCTCGACGCGTACTCCGACACCTGCCTGCGCCGGGTCTGGCGGGCCGAGCACTTCTCGTACTTCATGACGACCGCGCTGCACACCGACCCGGAGCAGAGCGACTTCGACGGCCGGCTCCAGCTGGCCCAGCTGCACCGGATCGCCGACTCCACGGCCGCGGCCACCGAACTCGCCGAGAACTACACGGGGCTGCCCATCCGGTGACACGCCGGACCGGCCGCCCCGGTCCGTCCCCGTTCCGCCTCGGTCCGTCCCGCCCCGTCCGGCGCCCCCGCCCCGGTCCGGCGCGTCCCGGTGCGGAATGTTCTGCTCCGGGATGTCCCGCCGCGCGGCGCCGCGGACCGGGCGGCGCGACGGCCGGTCCGCGGCCTGTTCCGCCGGGCTCAGTCCGCCGCGGTGACCGCGCTGCCCGCCGGGTCGTCCAGCACCCGCTGCCGTACGGAGTGCGCGGCGCCCAGGAGCGGCCCGTCGCGGCCGAGGCCGGAGACCACGATCTCGCCGTAGGAGGCGCGTGAGGGGTCCGCGACCCGGCGGCGCAGCTCCCGCTCGGCCGCGGGGAGCAGCCACGGGGCGAATCCGGCCAGCGCGCCGCCGAGCACCACCGTCTCCGGGTCCAGCAGGTTCACCACCCCGGCGAGGGCCGTGCCGAGCGCCGCGCCCGCGCCCCGCAGCGCCCGGTGCACCGCGCGGTCGCCGTCGGCCGCCCGTGCCCGCAGCACCGCGGCGCCCGCGCTGCCCCGCTGCTCGATCCCGGCGGCCCGTATCACCGCCTCCTCACCGGCGTACTGCTCCAGACAGCCCCGGCCCCCGCACACGCACGGGCGCCCCTCCGGGCGGACCGGCACATGGCCGAGTTCGCCCGCGAAACCGTGCGCCCCGCGCAGCAGGGCGCCGTCCACCACCACCGCGGCACCGATGCCGATCTCGGCGGAGACGTGCACGAAGTCCCGGGGCGCCGGGCTGTGCCCGCCGAGCCACAGCTCGGCGAGGGCGCCGAGGTTGGCCTCGTTGTCCACGGCGACGGGCAGCGGGAGGTCCGCCGCGAGCGCCGCCGCGAGGTCGAGGTTCTGCCAGCCGAGGTTGGGCGCGCGGACGACGGTCGCCGCGTCCCGCGCCACCAGGCCGGGGACCGCGACCGTGACACCGGCCGGACGCAGCCCCTCGCGTTCCGCGTCCGCCGCCACCCGGGCGCACAGCCGCGCGAGACCGCGCAGCACCGGCCCGGTGGCGCTGCTGCGGTGCTCGGCCGGTTCCTCGGCCCGGACCCGGACCCGCCCGCGCAGGTCGACGGCGCAGACGGCGAGCCGGTCCACGCCGATCTCGGCACCGATGCCCGCGGGACCGTTCTCGCTCAGCGCGAGATCGCTGCCGGGGCGCCCGACGGTGCCGGCCCTGCTGCGGCCGAGTTCCACGAGCAGCCCGGCCCGGGCCAGTTCGTCGACGAGGGTCGACACGGCGGCCCGGGTCAGCCCGATGCGTGCGGCGACGGCCGCGCGCGACAGCGGCCCGTGTTCGGCCACGGCGTGCAGCACGAGGGAGAGATTGCGCTGCCGCATGGCCTGCTGGGTGTTCGCCTGAGCTGCCCCGTTCCGGTCACCGGGGGACGGTACGGCCACGGCCTCGTGCTCCTCTCGTCGCTGCGCACCGACCTTACGGGCGCCGCTCTCCGCGCGCCGCGCCGACGCCTGTGCCTGTGCCGTACGCCGCCCCGGGGGAGCCGGCTCCCGCGGCGGGGCCTGCCGGTGCCCGCCCCGTCCGGAGCCGGACAAGTCCGCGCCGGCCCCGCCGGGTGCCCGGACAAGTCCGCGCCGGTCCCGTCCGTGCCGGTCCCGGTACGGACGGCGCGCCGTCCGGCTCCCCGGTGCCGGTCAGACGCCCTGGAGCAGCGGACCCGCCGCGTCAAGGGTCGCCGCCAGCCGGGCCACGGCCTCCTCGTCCCGCCCGACCGCGTCGAAGAACTCGCCCCGGTCGGTGCCCCAGCGCTGGGCCACCTCCACCGGGTCCTCGCCGGTGAGCACGCCCGCGGCCTGCGCCGCCGCGCCCAGCGCGACCAGTTCCGAGGCGGCCGGTACCAGCACCGGGCGGCCCGACAGCCGCCGCACGGTCTCCCGCCACGCGACACCTCGCGCGCCGCCGCCGATGAGCAGAATCGGCGCGTCCGGGTCGGCGTCCGCGTCGAGCACCAGGTCCAGGGCCGCGAGCAGCGCGTACACCGCCCCGTCGTAGGCCGCCTGGAGCACCTGGCCGGCCGTCGTGTCGTGCCGCAGACCGTGCAGCAGCCCCGACGCGTACGGCAGGTTCGGCGTCCGCTCGCCGTCGAGGAACGGCAGCACGACCGCCGAGCCGCCCGGCTCCACCGACTCCCGGTCCAGCCCGAACAGCGCGGCGACGCGGTCCACGGCGAGGGTGCAGTTCAGCGTGCAGGCCAGCGGCAGCCAGTCGCCGTGCGCGGCGGCGAACCCGGAGACCGTGCCCGTCGGGTCGGACGGGCGCTGCCCGGCCACGGCGTACACGGTGCCGGAGGTGCCGAGGCTCAGCACGGGGCGGCCGGGCCGGAGGCCCAGCCCGAGCGCCGCTGCCATGTTGTCGCCGGTCCCGGCGGCCACCAGGGCCCCTCCCGGCAGCGGCAGGCCCTCCAGGTCCGCCCGCACCTCGCCCGCCGGCTCGCCCGGCGGCACGACCTCCGGGAGCAGCGCCGGGTCCAGCCCGACCAGGTCGAGGATCTCCTCGTCGTACGACCCGCCGGGCCCGCCGCTGCCGGTCCACCAGCCGGTGCCCGAGGCGTCACCCCGGTCCGTCGTGCCGCGCCCGGTCAGCCGGCCGGTGAGGTAGTCGTGCGGCAGCCGCACGGCCGCCGCGGCCTTGGCGGCCTCCGGCTCGTTCTCCATGAGCCAGGCCCACTTGGTGACGGTGAAGGCCGGGGCCGGGACCGAACCGGTCCGCCGCGCCCAGGCCTCGGCGCCGCCCAGCCGTTCCACGAGCCGGTCGCGCTGCGGCGCGGACCGCACGTCGTTCCAGAGCAGCGCCGGTCGCACCGGGCGGCCGGCGGTGTCGAGGGTGACGAGCCCGTGCTGCTGTCCGCCGACGGACACGGCACCCGCCCGCCGGGCCGCCTCGCCGCACTGGCGCAGCGCCTCGCCGAGCGCGTCCCACCACTGCTCGGGGTCGCTCTCCCGGCCCGCGCCGCCGGACACCCGGTGCGGCGCCTGGCCGCGCGCGACGACCTCGCCGGTGGCGACGTCGACGACCAGTGCCTTCGTGGACTGGGTGGAGCTGTCCACGCCCACGACGAACGGCCCGCCGCCGGACGGCTGCCCTCCCGTTGCTGTCATCGCGCGATCCCTTCCTCGTCTTACGGAGCCTTACGGAGCTTGTGGAGCCGTACGGAGCCTTGCGGAGGCCGTTGGTCCGGTGCCCGGGGTGTCCCCGGTCTTCCCTGTTCCGCTCCGGCATACTAATTTGTAAACAGCCATGACGAAATAGCGAGGGAGCCGCAATGAGCTACCAGCCCACCCCCGACGACGGATTCAGCTTCGGACTGTGGACCGTCGGCTGGACGGGCCGCGACCCGTTCGGTGACGCCACCCGGGCCGCCATCGACCCGGCCGACACCGTGCGGCGGCTCGCCGACCTCGGTGCGTACGGTGTCTCGTTCCACGACGACGACCTGATCCCCTTCGGCTCCTCGGACACCGAACGGGAGTCGCACATCAAGCGCTTCCGCCAGGCGCTCGACGCCACCGGCATGAAGGTCCCCGCGGCCACCACGAACCTCTTCACCCACCCCGTCTTCAAGGACGGCGGGTTCACCAACAACGACCGCGAGATCCGCCGCTTCGCGCTCCGCAAGGTCATCCGCAACATCGACCTGGCCGTCGAGCTCGGCGCCACGACCTATGTCGCCTGGGGCGGCCGCGAGGGCGCCGAGTCCGGCGCCGCCAAGGACGTCCGGGTCGCCCTGGACCGGATGAAGGAGGCGTTCGACCTCCTCGGCGACTACGTCACGGAGCAGGGCTACGACCTGCGCTTCGCGATCGAGCCCAAGCCGAACGAGCCGCGCGGCGACATCCTGCTGCCCACCGTCGGGCACGCGCTCGCCTTCATCGAGAAGCTGGAGCGCCCGGAGCTCTTCGGCGTCAACCCGGAGGTCGGCCACGAGCAGATGGCGGGCCTGAACTTCCCGCACGGCATCGCGCAGGCCCTGTGGGCGGAGAAGCTCTACCACATCGACCTCAACGGCCAGCACGGCATCAAGTACGACCAGGACCTCCGCTTCGGCGCGGGCGACGTGCGGGCCGCCTTCTGGCTCGTCGACCTGCTGGAGACGGCCGGCTACTCCGGCCCGAAGGTCTTCGACTTCAAGCCGCCGCGCACCGAGGACTACGACGGCGTGTGGGAGTCCGCCGCCGGCTGCATGCGCAACTACCTGATCCTCAAGGAGCGTGCCGCCTCGTTCCGGGCCGACCCGGACGTGCAGGAGGCGCTGCGCGACTCCCGGCTCGACCAGCTCGCGCAGCCGACCCTCGGCGAGGGCGAGACGCTCGCCGGGCTGCTGGCGGACCGCACCGCGTTCGAGACCTTCGACGTGGACTCGGCGGCCGCGCGCGGCATGGCGTTCGAGCGGCTGGACCAGCTGGCGATGGACCACCTGCTGGGCGCCCGGGGCTGACCCTGGCGAAGGACCCGGGCCGGCCCGGGTCCGTCCGGACGACGACGGACGAGGGGCGTGCACGGTCATCCGTGCACGCCCCTCGGGCTGTCCGGGCACCGCGTCGGCTGCCCTCGCCCGGCCTCGGACCGCGCCGCGGCCTGCCCGCCCCTCAGTCCCCGGAGACGCCGCCCGGCCCCGGAGCTGTCGTCGCCATGACTGCCGTCTCCGCCATCGCTGCCATCGCCGCGGCCGGGTCGCCCGCGGCCGGGCCCGCCGGGCTCCAGCGGCTCCCGTCCCGCCGGTACGGCCACCAGCGGCCGTCACGTCCCAGCCGCAGCTGTGCCGGGACACCGGCCGCGGTCCACCGGTTGCCGGCCGGCCGCAGGGCGGGCGCGCCGCCCGTCCCCCCGGCCGCGCCGTCCGTCTCGTCCGCCCACCGCGCCAGCTGCTCCCGGGCGCGGGCCAGCAGCTCCGGCCCGGGCGTCCACTCCTCCTCCAGGACCGCCAGCGCGGCGGTCCCGCCCTGCTCCCAGGCCCGTACGGCGAGGGCGAGACCGGTCCGGTCGCGTCCGGAACCGGTGGCGAGGCGGGCGGTGATCCGGTCCCCGGGCCGCGCGGCGGCGAGGCGCACCGCGTCCTCGCCGACCGTGAGCACGGGCGGGACGGGACGCTTCTCGTGCCCCGGCGCAAGGGCGTCGGAGAGCAGCAGCCGGGCCCGCGCCGCCGCGTCGGCGGCGAGGAACTCCAGCGCCGTCACGTCGACCCCGGGCGCGGGCTCCGTGCCGCCGCCCAGGACCGGTGGCAGGCCGGGCTCCGCGACCCGGGGCGGCGGTTCCGGCAGCGGCGGGAGGATCTCCCGCGCGGCGAACGCCTCCGCGGCGGCGACCCCGTCCGGTGCCGCGCCGGCCGGGACCGCGTCCGGAACGGGACCGCCGCCCGAGGCAGCTGCCTCCGGCCCCCCGCGCTCCCGTGCCGGGGCCGCGTCCCGCGCGGCACGGACCGCGCTCAGCTCCTGCACCTCCTGCAGCAACCGGCGCTCACCGCGGCCGCGCATCAGCAGCAGCACGAACGGATCCTCGTCGAGCAGCCGCGCCACCTGATAGCACAGCGCGGTGGTGTGCATGCAGTGGTCCCAGGCGTCGCAGTCGCACTCCGGCTCCAGGTCACCGATCCCGGGCAGCAGCTCGACACCCGCCGCGGCGGCGTCCTCGACCAGCTGCGGCGGCATGTCCCGGTCCAGCAGCGCGGCCAGGTGCCCCGCCCGGTCGGCGACCATGCCGAGCAGCCGGTCCCAGTCCGCGCCGGAGAGTTCCGTCACCAGTACGTCGGAGCGGTGCGGGGTGTGGTCCCGGTCCCGGACCACGGCGGTGATCCGGCCGGGCCGTACGGACACCGCGCCCACCGCGCCCAGACGCGCGTACCGGCGGCCGATGGCGAGCTGCCCGGTGTCCAGCGCCGTGTCCTCCAGCGCCTTCAGCCACGCCCGGCCCCACCAGGTGCCGGCGAAGCCGCGGCCGCGGGCGGGCGGCAGGGCTGCGAAGGTCCGCTCGGGCCCCGCCTCCCCGCCGTCGTGGTCACCGGTCCCGAAGTCCTCGGACGCGCTCATGTCAGTCCCTCCGCAGCTCGACGAGATCGGCCAGTTCGGTGTCGGTCAGCTCGGTGAGCGCGGCCTCGCCGGAGTCCAGCACCGCGTCGGCCAACTCCCGCTTGCGGGCCAGCATGTCCGCGATCCGGTCCTCGACCGTGCCCTCGGTGACCATCCGGTGCACCTGGACGGGCCGGGTCTGCCCGATGCGGTACGCGCGGTCCGTGGCCTGCGCCTCCACGGCCGGGTTCCACCAGCGGTCGAAGTGCACGACATGCTCGGCGCGGGTGAGGTTCAGCCCCGTCCCGGCCGCCTTCAGCGACAACAGGAACACCGGTGCCCCGCCGTCCTGGAACGCGTGGACCATCTCCTCGCGCCGCGGCACCGGGGTGCCGCCGTGCAGGAAGAGCGTGCCGATCCCGCGGCCGGCCAGATGCTGCTCCAGCAGCCGGGCCATCTGCACGTACTGGGTGAAGACCAGCACGCTCGCGTCCTCCGCGAGGATCGTGTCCAGCAGCTCGTCCAGCAGTTCCAGTTTCCCGGACCGGCCGGGCAGCCGCGGCTGTTCCTCCTTGAGGTACTGCGCGGGGTGGTTGCAGATCTGCTTGAGCGAGGTCAGCAGGGACACGATCAGCCCGCGCCGGGCGAACCCGTCCGCGCCGGAGATCTCCGCGAGGGACTCGCGGACCACGGCCTCGTAGAGCCCCGCCTGTTCCGGGGTGAGCGCGACGGCGCGGTCGGTCTCCGTCTTCGGCGGCAGCTCCGGGGCGATGCCCGGGTCGCTCTTGCGGCGGCGCAGCAGGAAGGGGCGTACGAGCCGGGCCAGCCGGTCGGCGGCCGAGGGGTCCGCGCCGCTCTCGACGGCCTGCGCGTAGCGGCGCCGGAAGGTGCCGAGCCGGCCCAGCAGACCCGGAGTCGTCCAGTCCAGGACGGCCCACAGCTCGGAGAGGTTGTTCTCCACCGGGGTGCCGGTGAGCGCCACCCGGGCCCGCGCGCCGATGGTGCGCAGCTGCCGGGCCGTCGCGGAGAACGGGTTCTTCACGTGCTGCGCCTCGTCGGCGACGACCATGCCCCAGGGGCCGGCGTCCGCCAGCCGCCGGGCGTCCACCCGCATCGTGCCGTAGGTGGTGAGCACGAACTCGTCGGGAGCCAGGCCGTCCAGGCCGCGGGCGGCGCCGTGGTAGCGGCGGACCGGGGTGCCGGGGGCGAACTTCCCGATCTCCCGCTGCCAGTTGCCGAGCAGCGAGGCAGGGCAGACGACGAGGGTGGGGCCGGCCGTCTCCGGATCCTGCCGGCGGTGCAGATGCAGCGCGATCAAGGTGATCGTCTTGCCCAGGCCCATGTCGTCGGCCAGGCAGCAGCCCAGCCCGAGGGACGTCATCCGGTGCAGCCAGTCCAGGCCGCGCAGCTGGTAGTCGCGCAGTGTCGCGGCGAGCGCCGCCGGCTGCGGAACGGGCGTGTGGTCCGGGCGTTCCGGGTCGGCGAGCCGGTCCCGCAGGGCGGCCAGCGCCCCGCTCGGCACCACCTCCACCCGCTCGCCGCCGTCCTCGGCCTCACCGGTGAGCGCGGCGGACAGCGCCTCGACCGGTGTCAGCTTGCGGTCCTGGCGGTCGCGCGCCCGGCGCGCGGCGTCCGGGTCCACCAGGACCCACTGGTCGCGCAGCCGGACCAGGGGGCGGCCGGCCTCGGCGAGCCGGTCGAGTTCGTCGCGGGTCAGCTCCCGGCCGCCGACGGCGAACCGCCAGCTGAAACCGAGCAGCGCGTCCGCGGAGAGGAAGGACGGCAGGTCGGAGAGCGTTCTGCCGGGTCCCGCGCCGTCGTCCGGCGGGCCGACCACGGCCCGGGCCGTGAGTTCCCGGGCGAGTTCCTTCGGCCAGTGCACCCGGACCCCGGCGGCGGCCAGCGAACGTGCTCCTTCGCCGAGCAGTTCGGTGACCTCCTCGTCGGCGAGTTCGATCGCGTCCGGGACCGCGGCCGACAGCAGGGGCGCGAGCGGCGGCCAGGCACGGGCGGCACGGCGCAGGGTGAGCAGGGTGTCCGTCCGGGCGCGCGGCCCGAAGGCGGCACCGGCGGGGGCTCCGGTCCACACCTCGGCCGCGTCGGCGACGAGGGCGGGATCCGCCAGGCTGTGCAGCTGGAGGACCGCGCGGAAGGGGGGAACGGCCGCGCCGGCCGGCTCCGTTTCCGCCCCGCCGCCGGGCGGCCCGGCGACCGTCACCAGCCCGGGCAGCTCGACCCGGAGCGAGACCCGTACGCCCGCGTCGTGACCGGCCGCCACATCGGCGGCCCAGTCGCGCTGTTCGGGCAGACGGCTCGGCTTGCGGGCGGCGAAGGCCGGCCCGCCGGCGGCGAGCGCGGCGGCGGGGGAGCGGGGCAGGCCGTCGGCGACGGCGTCGAGGAACGCCCGCAGCAGCCGTTCGGGTTCGGGCAGCAGCAGCGGTTCCGCGCCGGGCAGCGGTACGGCGTGGGCGGCCGGCGGCATGGCGGCGGCCAGCTCCCGTACCCGGTGCAGGTCCTCGGGGGCCAGCGGACCGGCACGCCACGCGTCGTGGTCCGTGGCCGTGAGGCCGGGCAGCAGCCGGCCCCGCGCGGCGAGTTGCAGCGCGAGCACGGCCGCCGTGCCCCAGAAGGCGGCGGCCGGATCGGCGCCCGGGGGACCGGCGGCGTGCGCGGCCCGGGCCCGGGTCAGCACCGGTACGGCCCGGTCGACGGGGAGAAGCACGGCCCGGACGGGCCGGGTCACCACGCCGGGCCCGTCCGGCACCACGACCGTCAGGTCCTCGGGTGTTCCGGGGGCGGCGGCCGGCGCCTCGTCCGGGCGCTCCGGCTGCCAGAACGCGACACGGCCGGTACGGGCCGGATCGCCGGGCAGGAAGACGGCCGGACAGCGTACGAGCCCGGAGATCTCGGAGGGTGTTGCCGCGGGGAGCATGGTCACAGCGGGCGCGTTCCTCAAACTTGACTAGTGGCGACAGGGCTGGCCGAGGGTACCCGACGAGCCACGGTGCGTGCTCCGCTCCCGGCTGTGTCCTGCGTCACCGGGCCGTGTGTTCGGTCGATGCGGTCCCGGGGCCGGTGGGGGCATGGAACTGTGGGACGCGCACACCCGTTCACCCCACAGCGGCATCCGCCGCAGGAGGAGGCCAGGGGACATGTCGAAGAGAGCGAAAGTCGCCGCCGGGGGTGTCGCGGCGGGGCTCGTGCTGCTGTGGCTGCTGCCCTTCTGGGCGGCGCTGCTGGTCATCGTCGGCGTTCCGACCGCGGCGTATCTGACGCTGGACGAGTCGCAGCGGCGCCGGTTGAAGAGGGTGACCCGCAAGGAACTGGGCCGCTGAGAACCGGCGGCCGGGGCCGGCGGCCCGGCCGGCGGCCCCGGTGAGCCGTCCGCCGGACCGGCCCGGACCGCCCCGGACCGCCCCGGACAGGCCCGGACCGCCCCGGACCGCCACGGCTGACGGAGCGGGCCGGGCATCGGCCCCGGCCTGCCGGCCCCCGCCCGGCTCGCCGGGTGGGCGGATCCGCGCGTTGCCGGGAGGCCGGCCCTCCCGGGTGCCTGCGAACAACGCCCGCCGACCTGCGGGGACCCACTGCCGGGACGGTCGTGTGGCACCCGCGCGGGCGCGCGATCCGCTCCCTTGACGGGGGCGGGACCGGTCCCGTCACGGGTGCGAGGCTGCTTCGGTCACGGGTGCGAGGCCGCTTCCGTCACGGATGCGAGGCCGCTTCCGTCACGGGCGCGACACCGACCCGTGACGGGTGCGTGCGAGACCGGGCCCTCTCGCCGGTGCGTGATCCGGTCCGGCCACGGGCAGGTGATCCGGTCCGGCCATGAGACCGTGACCAGGTCCGGCCATGGGCACGTGATTCGGTCCGGCCATGGGTACCTGATCCGGCCGGGCCGGCCCGTCCCAACGCGCTTGTCCGCCCGTCCGAATGCGCTTGTCCGCCGTTCCCGCCCGGCTTACCGTGCCGCGGTGGACCTCTTCTCACGCTCGTGGGCCGCGCTGCGCGCGACGGTCGCCGCCCTCCCGGACGAGCACTTCGAGCAGCCGTCCGGCTGTACCGGCTGGCTCGTGCGGGACCTGGTGTGCCATCTCGTCATCGACGCCCAGGACGTTCTGATCACCCTGGTCACGCCCGCCGGAACCGCACCGACCGCGGACGCGGTCACCTACTGGGACGTCACCGGCACGCCGCCGACGGGCGAGGACCCGCTCGACGCGCTGATTCCCCGGCTGGCCGCCGCGTACGGCGAGCCGGGGCTGCTCAAGTTCCACCTCGACGACGTCGGTTCCGCCGCGGGCCGTGCCGCCGCGCTCGCCGACCCCGCCGTGTGCGTCGGCACCCGGGGCAAGGTGCTGACCATCGGCGACTACCTCTCCGCGTACGTGCTCGAATGGACGTTGCACCACCTCGACCTGATCGCGTGTCTTCCGCCTGCCGCCGGGCCGCCCGCCGAGACCCTCGCGGCGGCGCGCGCCTTGCTGGAGCAGATCGCCGGGAGCCCGTTTCCCGCCTCCTTCTCCGACCGGGACGTGCTGCTGGCCGGCACCGGACGCCGCGCCCCGACCGATGCGGAGCGGGCCGCGCTGGGCGGCCCAGCCGCGAAGCTGCCGTTCGTCCTGGGCTGAGCCGTCAGCCCCGGTCGCGCAGCGAACAGGAGTTCACGAGGTCGCCCCCGCCGGGGCGGCGCAGCGTGCGGTCCGCGGGTGGAGCGGCACCGCGCTCCACCCAGGCCGTCAGCGCGGACAGCGCCGCCCGGTAGCAGGGCAGAATCGGCCGCAGCCGGTCCGGATGGCGGTCGTACAGCCCGTCGACATGCGTGCCGTCCTCGACCGTGTAGAAGCGGTGCAGCCGCTCGCGGCCCCGCTCGGAGATCATCCGGTCGTAGACCCCGGAGTCCGCGGCGAGCGGCAGCAGCGCGTCCAGATCGCCGTGCAGAGTGATCATCGGCTTCCCGATGCGGCCGGTGAGGGCGATCCGCCCGACCGCCTTGCGCACCGACGCGGGGCGGCGCTCGTAGACGTAGGACGCGTCGGAGGCGCAGGGCGCCAGGATCTCCTCGGTGGTCCCGCCCGCCGACGGGCCCGGGCAGTGGGGGTCGTACGAGGGGTCGAGTTCCGCGCGGTAGGTCTTCTGCGTGACACCCCAGTACGCCTGCTGGTGGTACGGCCACAGAAAGCCGGATTCCGGCGCGAAACCGGCCCGTGCCATGTCGGTGGCGGACGCCTCATCGGTGCCGTACGCCACCGCGGTGGGCAGCGAGGTGAGCAGGTTCGGGCCCTCGGCGGTCCAGAGGGTGCCCTCCCAGTCCACTCCGCCGTCGTACAGCTCCGGGCGGTTCTCCAGCTGCCAGCGGGTCAGATAGCCGCCGTTGGAGATGCCCGTGATGTACGTGCGCAGGGGCCGCTGCCCGTAGCGGTCGGCGACCGCCGCGCGCGCGGCGCGGGTCAACTCGGTGGTGCGCCGGTTCCACTCCGCGATGGCGTCCCCCGGGCGCCCGCCGTCGGTGTGGAAGTCCGGCCCGCTGTTGCCCTTGTCGGTCGACGCGTACGCGTAGCCGCGGGCCAGCACGTGATCGGAGATCAGCGCGTCCGTCGCGTACTGCTTGCGGGTGCCCGGGGCGCCGGTGACGACGAGCCCGCCGTTCCAGTCGTCGGGCAGCCGGATCACGAACTGCGCGTCGTGGTGCCAGCCGTGTGTGGTGTTCAGCCGCGAATCGTCGGGGAAGTAGCCGTCGATCTGGATGCCCGGCACGCCGCTGGGGCGGCGGGTGCCGGCGGCGGCGAGACCGGTCTGGTCGGCGGTGTCGGTGTACCGGGTGCCGGCGAGTGCGGCCGTGGTCAGATCGGGCAGGCAGGCGGACTCCTGGTGCTCGGCGCGGGGTACGTCGATCCTGTCCTGCCGGGCGCAGTGGCCGCCGTGCGCGCCGGACGGCGTGTGCGCCGAGGCCCGGGCCGGGGCGCCGCCGCCGGCGACGGTCACCATCAGCAGGGCGGTGGCGAGGAGAGGTACGGCTCTGCGGCGCGGACGCATGGAGGGTCCTCCGGTTCGGGTCGCGGAACGGGGCGCGGCGCCACATCGTGCCGACGGCCGTGCCGCGACGGCCATGGGCGCGGCCCACACGGTGGGCCGGCACCGGGTGTGGGCGCCGGCCGGCGAGCACTACGGCTGTCCGCGGGGGCGCCGCGGGGACCGCGGGGTCTGGGGGCGTGCGGGGGTCAGGGGGGTCCCGCGAGGGCCGCGGCGGGCGGGATGCCGCACGGGCTTCCGGCGCGGCCGGCGGCCGGGAAGCGGTACGGACTTGGGTGGGGCGAGCGGCCGGGAGGTCACGCGGGCTCTGGGGCGCGCTGTGCGGACTTGGGGCACGCTGTGCGGGCGGGCTTGGGGCGCGCTGTGTGGGCTTGCGGCGAGCGGTGCGGCCGCGGACAACCGGCGGAACGCCGTCCGGAAAGCGGCGGCGCGGCTTCTGCTCCCCCTGCCGCTGCCCTGCCCCTTCCCCCTGCTCCTGCTCCCTGATCCCGCCTCCGGGCCCCGCTTCCCGGCCCCGCCTCCGGGCCCCGCTTCCCGGCCCCGCTTCCCGGCCCCGCTTCCCGGCCCCGCTTCCCGGCCCCGCCTCCCGGCTTCGCCTCCGGGCCTCGGACCCCGGCCTCTGCCGTCCCGCGTCAGGCCGGGCGGGCGGCCAGTTCGTCCAGCGCCTTGAGCAGCCCCGGAAGCCGGGATCCCCGGCCGACCGGCAGCACTTCGCCCGGCATGTTGTCGAGCAGCACGAACGCGATGTCGTCGGTGCGGGCCACCATGCTCCAGCCGGGGCCGTCCGCGCGCAGGATCCGGGCGCCGTCGGAAGCGAAGGAAGAACGGATGCGACCCAGCGGAGGAGGCGTCTTTACATAGGCGTGCGCCTCGCGCAGGACCTTGCGCACCCCCTCGTGCGACGGCTCGGCCGGTTCGGCGGCACCGCCCGGCCCGGAGGCGTCAGCGGACGTCTCCGGCTCCTCGAACTGCTCCCGCCACACCGCCCATTGCAGCGCGATCTCGTCGGCGCCCAGCCGCCGCTGCTCGGAACCCCACTGGGAGGAGTCCGGCGGCGCGAGCGGGGCCTGCAGGTCCTCCATGCCGGGTCCGGGGAGCGGGTCGTGCGGCGCCGGGACGCCCGGGGCGGCGACTGCGACGTGCAGCGGCCAGCCGGGGAGCGCGCAGACCACCGTCCGCTCGTCGGGTGACAGGTCGTACTCCATGCCGCAGTCCCACGCGGCGAGGGCGCAGGCGACGAGCGAGACGTCGTCGACGACCACGGTCCAGCGGGCACCCCGGCCGTCCTGGCCGAGCACCAGGCCGTAGCCCTGCGGATACGGTTCGAGCCCGAGGACCCCGCACGCCTCCGGATAGTCGTCGCCGAGCACGCTCGGGAAGCGAGCAGGCGTGAGCAGCACGGCCGTCAGTACGAACAGCGCGTCCTCGGTCTCCTCGACGTCCTCCGTCGTGGCCACGGCAGCCTCCCCAGCGGTCAGTGGTGGCCGAACCTTAACCAGTGGGTAACCCCGGAGTCGAGGGTTCCGAACGCTCGCGCCCGCGGTGGGGGAGGCCGCGCGGGAAGGCTCTGCCGCGCCCGTGCGGTCACGGCCCTGCCACGGCCCTGCCACGGCCCCGCCACGATTCGCAGCGGTCCGTGACCGTCCGCGACGGGCGTGCGATCTCGCCGTTCCCGGGCCGACGGGTCAGTCCGGGGGGAGGCCGAGCAGGGAACGGGCCACGGTCCGGGGCGACTCGCCGCGTTCCCGGGCCAGTTGGGCGACGGCCCGGCAGGCGAGTTCCGTCACACCGAAGGACAGGGCCTCCGGGGACACCCAGCCCGCGGCTTCCTCCTCCCGCTCGTCGTCGGCCTCGGCACCGGCCGCGACGTAGGCGGCTGCCGCCTCGAACAGATTGTGCGGGCGCGGGGCCGGAGACCCGTCGTTCCCGCCGGCCGGCCTCGGCGGAACCACCAGCTTGCGAAGTCTGCGCAGCATGACCGGTCACCCCTCACCGAGGTCGCGTGTCTCTCCTGGCCCGATTCCGTGTCCTTCCAGTGTGCGCCTGCGGGCGACGGTGTCACGGGCATGCGGAACGGGACGGTCGGCTGATTCCCCGGGGCCTGTTGCTGCCGCGGGCGCGTGCCGCCTGCTGCCGCGGGTGCGTGCCGTCGGCCGCGTGACGGAAAGTGCGGGTTGCCTCCGGGTACCGGGGTGGGACAGGGTGGCAGGCAGTTGACGTGAGCCGCTGGACCGGGAGGCAGGAGCATGGCGCTCAATCAAGGGCTCGACTGGCTGCTGGACGACCTGACCAAGCGCCTGACGTATGTCCGCCACGCGCTGGTGCTGTCCAACGACGGCCTGGTGACGGCGGCCAGTTCCGATCTGGGCCGGGAGGACGCGGAGCATCTGGCCGCGGTGTCCTCCGGCCTGCACAGCCTCGCCAAGGGCTCCGGCCACCACTTCGGGGCGGGGCGGGTGCGGCAGACCATGGTGGAATTCGACGACGGGGTGCTGTTCGTGACAGCCGCGGGCAACGGCAGTTGTCTGTGCGTTCTCGCGGGCGCCGACGCCGACATAGGCCAGGTCGCGTACGAGATGACGCTGCTGGTGAACCGGGTCGGCGAACACCTGGGCGTCGCGGCCCGGGACCGCGGGGGACCGGCCGAGGCCGGCTGAGTGAAGGCCGGCTGGGCGGAGACGGGCTGGGCGGAGACCGGTTGGCTGACCGGTGAGCGGTCGGCTGAACGGGAAGCCGCCGGTTGAACCGAGGGCGGTCGGCTGGCGGCAGAGCAGCCAACTGACTGCAGAGGGGCCGGCTGAGCGGTGACCGGTCGGTTGACCGGCCGCGGGCGCGCCGCGCCGCTCCTCTCCACACCTCCGTCACGGGCGGAAACGAGGTTTTCCACAGGCTCCGCGGGATGTCGCACTTCCGCGCTACGGTCGTCACCGAGAGTGATCGACCGAGCGGGGGAGGACTGTCATGGCAGTGGACACGGAGGCGGCGCGGGAGCGGACCGCGACGGAAGGTGAGCGGGACGCGGCCAGGGTCGGGCAGAGTGCGGCGACGGCCGAGCGGGCTGCGTGGGCTGCCGAGGGGGACGCGGCGATGGCCGAGCGGGCTGCATCGGCTGCCGAGCGGGACTCGGCGACGGCCGAGGGGGTTGCGTCGGTTGCCGAGCGGGACTCGGTGGTGCGGGGCGGCCACGGGGAGCTGCTGGGCTTCCGCAGGGCGGCCGAGCAGTTGCTGCTGAAACCGGGGGAGTTGGAGCTCGGGACGTGCCTCGGCGTGATCCGGTCCGTCGCCGACCCGGCGGGACGGCGCCGGGTGCCGCGTGCCGAGGTGGACCGGCTGCGGGCGGCCGAGGGCTTCCCCGACGTGCTGCGGGACCGGGTGCGGGCGGTGGGCACAGCCGAAGGTGCCGTGCTGATGGGCGTCGGAGCCGGCCGCTTCACCCGGCTCGCCCGGGTCGGCTGCTTCAGCCCGGTGGCCTTCCGCGTCAACCGCTATCGCGCCGTGGTCTGGCGCTATCCGGCGGCCGAGTTGCGACGGTTCGCCGAGCGGGAGCCGCAGTTGCTGACGGGGTGCACCCCGAAGGGGTTGCGGGCGATGCTCGACGCGGGAGAGGACTGGCGCCCGCGGAACTGGCGCAGCAGGCGCATCGGCCAGCTCGTCCGCGAGACGGAGGACGCCTGGCGGCGCGCGGCGGTGTCCGCGGCCGTGCTGGGCGCGGACCAGCTCGTGGACGTCGTCGACGACCCCTATGAGCGGGCCCATCTGCGGCGGCTGCAGCCCTCCCTGCTGCCGCTGCGCCCCGGGGGTTCGGCTTCGTGGCCGGTGGTGGAGCGGCTGCTGTTCGCCGACGACCCGGACGAGATCCTCTGGCACCGCATCAGCCTGCTGCTCTGCCTGGACGAGGCACGGGCGGTGCAGCCGGCGCCCCGGCCGGGGAGGCGGGAGCCCGGGAGCGAGTTGGCCGTGCGGGGTCCGGAGCCTGAGCCGGGGGCGTCCTGGCCGGGGCGGCAACGGGCCGTCTCCGGGCGGGGCCGGGAGCGGGTCGTGCCGGGGCCGGGGCGGGAGCGGGTCGTGTCCGGAGCCGGACGGCCGGGTTCGGAGCCCTGGCGCACGGGGCCGGGGAGGCAGACTCCCGTTCCGGTCGGGACTCCTCGCCGGCCGGAGCGGGCCCGTCCAGCCCCAGCACCGAGGAGCGGGCGGCGGGGGAGCCGAGTGACCCGCGGGGGCGCGGGCCTGGATGCACAGCGCCGGGACTCGAATCCACGGCGTCGGGAACCGGACCTATGGCGCCCGGACCCGGGCCCACGGCGCCCCGGCCCGGACTCGGACTCACGGCGCCGGGGCTCGAACCCACAGCGCCGGAACCCGGGCCCAGGGCGCCCGGACCCGCACCCACGGAGCCCGGACGCGGACCTATGGCGCCCGGAGCCGAATCCGCAGCACCCGGCCCCACATCCCCGGAGCCCGCGGTCGGACCGCCGGGCGGTGGTGTGACGGACCCGGCCGGAGTGACGGACCCGGCCGGAGCGGTGGCCTCCGGGCCGCCGCCCCGCTCCCGTCCGTCCGGCCCCGTCCCGGCCGGCCCCGTCCCGGGCGGGGGCGGGGAGCGGCGGGCCGGCGGATCCTGGCGGCGGCTGTTCCGGAATCCCCGGTGAGCCGGGCCCGTACCGGCGCGGAGCCGGCGTCCGGGCGGCGGACCGGCGCCGAGGACGGCCTACAGCTGGCCGACGTCCGTGACCCGGATGACGGCCCGGCCCTCCGCGTCGGAGGCCGCGAGATCGACCTCCGCGCTGATGCCCCAGTCGTGGTCGCCCCGCGGGTCGGCGAAGGTCTGCCGGACCTTCCACAGCCCGTGCTCCGTGTCCTCCTCGATGCTGAGCAGCTTCGGCCCCCGGGCGTCCGGCCCGGTGCCCAAATCCTCGTACTCGTCCCAGTAGGCGTCCATGGCCTCGCCCCACGCGTCCTCGTCCCAGCCGGACTCCTCGTCCAGCTCGCCCAGCTCGGCCACCTTGTCCAGCGCCGCCAGCTCGACCCGGCGGAACATCGCGTTGCGGACGAGCACCCGGAAGGCGCGGGCGTTGGCGGTGACGGGCTTGACCTGGTCGGCGCGCTCCTGTGCCTCCTCGGCCGTCTCCACCTCCGGGTTGGCCAGCTGCTCCCATTCGTCCAGGAGGCTGGAGTCGACCTGCCGGACCATCTCCCCGAGCCAGGCGATGAGGTCCTCGAAGTCCTCGGACTTGAGGTCGTCGGGGACGGTGTGCTCCAGCGCCTTGTAGGCGCTCGCCAGGTAGCGCAGGACGATGCCCTCGGTGCGGGCGAGTTCGTAGAAGGCGGTGAACTCGGTGAAGGTCATCGCCCGCTCGTACATGTCCCGGATGACCGACTTCGGGGAGAGCGGATGGTCCCCGACCCAGGGGTGGCTCTTGCGGTAGACGCCGTAGGCGTGGAAGAGGAGTTCCTCCAGCGGCTTGGGATGGGTGATGTCCTGGAGCCGTTCCATCCGCTCCTCGTACTCGATCCCGTCGGCCTTCATCTCCTGTACGGCCTCGCCGCGCGCCTTGTTCTGCTGGGCGGCGAGAATCTGCCGCGGGTCGTCCAGCGTCGACTCCACGACCGACACCATGTCCAGGGCGTAGGAGGGGGATTCCGGGTCCAGCAGGTCGAAAGCCGCGAGCGCGAAGGTGGACAGCGGCTGCTGAAGGGCGAAGTCCTGCTGGAGGTCCACGGTCAGCCGGACGATCCGGCCCTCGGCGTCGGGCTCGTCGAGCCGCTCGACCACGCCGCCGTCCAGCAGCGAGCGGTAGATGGCGATGGCGCGGCGGATGTGCCGCAGCTGGTTCTTGCGCGGCTCGTGGTTGTCCTCCAGCAGCCTGCGCATCGCGTCGAAGGCGTTGCCGGGGCGGGCGATCACCGACAGCAGCATGGTGTGGGTGACCCGGAACCGGGAGGTCAGTGGCTCCGGATCGGAGGCGATGAGCTTCTCGAAGGTGTTCTGGCCCCAGGAGACGAAGCCCTCGGGCGCCTTCTTGCGGACCACCTTGCGGCGCTTCTTGGGATCGTCACCGGCCTTGGCGAGCGCCTTCTCGTTCTCGACGACGTGCTCGGGGGCCTGGGCGACGACGAAGCCCGCCGTGTCGAAGCCGGCCCGGCCCGCACGCCCGGCGATCTGGTGGAACTCCCGTGCCCGCAGCGTCCGGACGCGCTGTCCGTCGTACTTCGTCAGCGCGGTGAACAGCACCGTGCGGATCGGCACGTTGACGCCGACCCCGAGGGTGTCCGTGCCGCAGATGACCTTGAGGAGTCCCGCCTGCGCCAGCCGCTCCACCAGGCGCCGGTACTTGGGCAGCATGCCCGCGTGGTGGACGCCGATCCCGTGCCGTACATAGCGCGAGAGGTTCCGGCCGAACTTCGTGGTGAAGCGGAAGTCGCCGATCAGCTTGGCGATCTCGTCCTTCTCGGCCCGGGTGCACATGTTGATGCTCATCAGCGCCTGGGCCCGCTCCACCGCCGCCGCCTGGGTGAAGTGGACGATGTAGACGGGTGCCTGGTGTGTCTCCAGCAGTTCGGTCAGCGTCTCCGTCAGGGGAGTCGTGCGGTATTCGTAGGACAGCGGCACCGGACGGGTCGCGGACCGCACGACCGCGGTCGGCCGGCCCGTGCGCCGGGTGAGGTCCTCCTCGAACCGCGACATGTCACCGAGCGTCGCCGACATCAGTACGAACTGCACCTGCGGCAGTTCCAGCAGCGGGATCTGCCAGGCCCAGCCGCGGTCGGGCTCGGCGTAGAAATGGAATTCGTCCATCACGACCTGGCCGATGTCCGCGTCCTTGCCGTCGCGCAGCGCGATGGAGGCCAGCACCTCGGCGGTGCAGCAGATCACCGGAGCGTCGGCGTTGACCGACGCGTCACCGGTGAGCATGCCGACGTTCTCCGTGCCGAACAGTTTGCACAGGTCGAAGAACTTCTCCGACACCAGAGCCTTGATCGGCGCGGTGTAGAAGGTGACCTCGTCCTTCGCCAGCGCGGTGAAGTGCGCTCCCGCCGCGACCAGGCTCTTGCCGGATCCCGTCGGGGTGGACAGGATGACGTTCGCCCCGGAGACCACTTCGATCAGTGCCTCCTCCTGAGCCGGATAGAGGGCGATGCCCTGCTCCTCGGCCCAGCTGGAGAACGCCTCGAAGAGAGCGTCGGGATCGGCGTCGTTCGGCAGATGATCGATGAGGGTCACGCCCTCCATACTGCCTGCCAACCGGCCGGATCGGGGAACCGGGCGACCGGGCGAAGATCATGTGGCGATACGCTGGCCGCCGACAGGTCATCAGTGGAAGCGCTGCGACCCGAGAGCCGAGCAGACAACAAGGGGGGCGGGCGACCGCATGATGGGACCGGCGCACTCACTGTCCGGAGCCGCCGCATGGCTGGGGGTGGGCGCCGCGGCGGCGGCCGCGGACCATCCGATGCCCTGGCCGGTGCTGGTCGTCGGGGCTCTGATCTGCTCGGGCGCCGCGCTCGCCCCGGACCTGGACCACAAGTCGGCGACGATCTCGCGCGCCTTCGGGCCGGTCTCACGGCTGCTGTGCGAGATCATCGACAAGCTCTCGTTCGCTGTCTACAAAGCGACGAAGAAACAGGGCGACCCGCGGCGCACCGGCGGTCACCGGACGCTCACGCACACCTGGCTGTGGGCCGTTCTCATCGGGACCGGCACCTCCGTGCTGGCGATGAGCGGCGGCCGCTGGGCGGTGCTGGGCATCCTGTTCGTCCACATGGTGCTGGCGGTCGAGGGCCTGCTGTGGCGGGCGGCGCGGGTCTCCAGCGACGTCCTGGTCTGGCTCCTCGGTGCCACCAGCGCCTGGATCCTGGCGGGCGTCCTGAACAAGCCGGGCAACGGCTCGGACTGGCTGTTCAGCGCCCCGGGCCAGGAGTACCTGTGGCTGGGGCTGCCCATCGTGCTCGGCGCGCTGGTCCACTGCGTGGGGGACGCACTCACCGTCTCCGGCTGCCCGATCCTGTGGCCCATCCCGGTCGGGCGCAAGCGCTGGTATCCGCTCGGCCCGCCGAAGCCCATGCGCTTCCGGGCGGGGAGCTGGGTCGAACTCAAGGTGCTGATGCCGGCCTTCATGCTGCTGGGCGGCCTGGGCTGCCTGGGTGCCCTCGGCCTCATCTGACGACCGCGGCCCGTCCCGCGGCGCCCCCGCACCTGTCCCGCGGCGCTCCCGCCCCCGCCCCCGCGCCGTCGTCACCGCACCCTTCCGCTTCACCCTCACGGGTCCCGGCCCAGCGGCCGCCGGGACCCGTTCTTTCTGTGCAGCCTCTGCACCGCCCGGCGGCCGCGGGCCCTTCTGCGCAGCCGGAAAGCTCCTCTGCGCGATCTGTTGACGCCATACCATCCGGTCGGTACGTTCGCCCGAACTCCGCCGGGGTGTGCGTTCCGTTTCGGCCCGGTTCGGAGCTCAACTGTCCGTACCGTCCGCGAAGGACCGCACCATGGACACCTCTGCCCCGGGCAACGACAGTCCGCCGCCGACCGGCGGGACCGCCTCCGGACCCGCCGCTCCGCCCACCACCGCATCCGATCCCGCCGCATCCGGTCCCGCCGTCTCCGATCCCGCGGAGATCTCGCGCCGCCGGCGCACCGCCGGAGCCGCGGCGCTGGCAGCCGCGGTCGAGTGGTACGACTACTTCATCTTCGGCATCGCCGCGGCCCTCGTCCTCGGCGACCGCTTCTTCCCCTCGGCCAGCCCCGTCGCCGGCGTCCTGGCGTCCTTCGCCACCTTCGCCGTCGGCTTTCTCGCGCGCCCGCTCGGCGGTGTCGTCGCCGGCCAGCTCGGTGACCGGCGCGGCCGCAAGCCCATGCTGGTCCTGGCGCTGACGGTGATGGGCCTGTCGACCACCGCCATCGGCCTGCTGCCGTCCTACGACACGATCGGCGTCCTGGCCCCCGTCCTGCTGGTGACCCTGCGCGTGCTGCAGGGCGTCGCCGTCGGGGCGCAGTGGGGCGGCGCCATGCTGATGGCGACCGAGTACGCCCCGCCCGGCAAGCGCGGGCTGTACGGCAGCCTGGTCCAGCTCGGCGTGCCGATCGGCGTCGTCACCGCCAACTCGGCGTTCCTGCTCACCGAGGCCGTCACGTCGGAGGGCTCCTTCGCCTCCTGGGGATGGCGGGTGCCGTTCCTGGTCGGGCTGCTCGTCCTCGTACTCGCCTGGTACATCCACACGCGCGTCGAGGAGACCCCCGAGTTCCGGGAGGCCGAACAGCGGCTCGCCCGGCAGGAGAGGGAACGCGGCAGCGAGCGCTCCCCGCTGCGCGAGGTCCTCGGCAGGCACCGCGGTACGGTGCTGCTCGCCGGCGGCTCGTTCGCCGTCAACACGGCCACCTTCTACATCCTCATCACCGGGGTGCTCGACTACACCACGCGTGAACTCGGCATGGAGCGCGGGGCGGTGCTCACCGTCTCCCTGCTGGTCAGCTGCTTCCAGTTGCTGATGATCCCGGCCGCCGCGGCCCTCTCGGACCGGATCGGACGCATCCGGGTCTACGAGTTCGGCGCCGCGGGGCTGCTGCTGTGGGCGGTGCCGATGTTCCTGCTGATCGACACCGGGTCGCTGGTGGGGCTTGCTGTCGGGACGTTCGTCGGCAGCTTCTTCCTGAGCGTCATGTACGGCCCGCAGGCGGCGCTGTTCTCCGAGCTGTTCACCGCGGAGATGCGCTACACCGGGGCCTCGCTCGGCTACCAGATCAGCGCGGTCCTCGGCGGCGGCCTGGCGCCGTTCGTCATGGTGCTGCTGCTGGAGTCCACCGGCACGTCGATGTCCGTCTCGGCCTACATCGCCGGGCTCGCCGTCGTGGCGCTCGCCTCCATCGCGGTGCTCAAACGCCGCGCCCGCTGATCAGCGGCCGCGCCCGCCCCGCCCCCGCCCGGACACGCCGGACGGGGGCGGGGCAGTGCGCGGGCGGGGATGTCGCCGGCGGGGCCTCGCGGACAGGGCAGCCGGGCGGTGTCACCCGTGCCAGGAGCGCCAGAGCGAGGCGTACGCGCCGTCCGCCGCGACCAGTTCGTCGTGGCTGCCGAGTTCGCTGATCCTGCCGTCCTCCACCACCGCGATCACATCGGCGTCGTGCGCGGTGTGCAGCCGGTGCGCGATCGCGACGATGGTCCGCCCCTCCAGCACCCGCGCCAGGGACCGTTCCAGGTGCCGTGCCGCGCGCGGGTCCAGCAGCGACGTCGCCTCGTCCAGCACCAGGGTGTGCGGATCGGCCAGCACCAGCCGGGCCAGCGCGATCTGCTGCGCCTGCGCCGGGGTGAGCGCCAGCCCGCCGGACCCGACCTCGGTGTCCAGCCCGTCGTCCAGCGCGCCCGCCCAGTCCGTGGCGTCCACCGCGCCGAGCGCCGCCCACAGCTCCGCGTCCTCGGCGCCGGTCCGGGCCAGCAGCAGGTTGTCGCGCAGCGAACCGACGAAGACGTGGTGCTCCTGGTTCACCAGGGCGACGTGCTCGCGGACCCGCTCAGCCGGCATCCGGGCCAGCTCCGCCCCGCCGAGCGACACCTCGCCCGTGCGGGGTGCGTAGATCCCGGCGAGCAGCCGGCCCAGGGTCGACTTGCCCGCGCCGGACGGGCCGACCAGCGCCACCCGGCTCCCCGGCCGCACGTCGAGCGACACCCCGTGCAGGACGTCGTTGCCCGCGCGGTAGCCGAAGCGGACGTCCGCCGCCCGCAGGTCCGTGCCGTCGGGCCGGACCCGGTCGTCCGCGTCCTCGTCGCCGATCTCCCGGACCCCGACCAGACGGGCCAGCGACACCTGGGCGACCTGGAGTTCGTCGTACCAGCGCAGGATCAGCCCGACCGGCTCGACCAGCATCTGGGCGAGCAGCGCCCCGGTCGTCAGGCCGCCCACCGTCATCCAGCCGTTCAGTACGCAGACCCCGCCGATCATCAGCGAGGCGCCGAGGATCGTGACGTGCGAGATGTTGATGACGGGAAACAGCACCGACCGCAGCCACAATGTGTACCTTTCCCACGCCGTCCATTCGCGGATCCGCTGGTCCGACAGCGCGATCCGGCGGCGGCCCAGCCGGTGCGCCTCGATGGTCCGTCCGGCGTCCACGCTCTCGGCGAGCGCCGCGGCCACGGCCGCGTAGCCGGCGGCCTCCGAACGGTACGCGGCGGGGGCCCGGCGGTAGTACCAGCGGCAGCCGACCAGCAGCAGCGGCAGCGCCACGAGGACGGCGAGCGCCAGCGGCGGTGCCGTCACCGTCATCCCGGCGAGCAGCAGCACCGCCCACACCACGCCCACGGCCAGCTGCGGGACCGCCTCGCGCATGGCGTTCGCCAGCCGGTCGACGTCGGTGGTGATCCGCGACAGGAGGTCCCCGGTCCCGGCCCGCTCCAGCACACCCGGCGGCAGCCCGACGGACCGTACGAGGAAGTCCTCGCGCAGGTCGGCCAGCATCTCCTCACCGAGGACGGCCCCGCGCAGCCGGACCAGCCGCGTGAACACCGTCTGCACGGCGAGCGCCAGCGCGAACAGCCCCACCGTCCACTCCAGCCGGATCTCCCGGGCGCCGTCCGCCAGGCTCTGCACCAGGCCGCCGAGGAGGTAGGGGCCGGTCATCGAGGCGATGACGGCGACCGCGTTCACGACGACGAGCAGGACGAACGCCCGGCGGTGCCGCAGCAGCAGCTCCCGTACATAAGCCCGGACCGTCGCGGACGACGCCACCGGCAGGGTCGTCACCGTCTCCGGTGCCGCCGGGTCGTACGCGGGGGGTGCCGTGCCGATCATGCCAACTCCTCGTACTCCGCGAGCGCGGCGCGTTCCGCGACCGGTGTCCGGGGCCGCGGCCCGCCGGACTCTTCCTGCTCCTGCTCGGTCTCCCGGGTGACGACGGCGCGGTAGCGGGGGTCCGTCCGCAGCAGCTCCCGGTGCGTGCCCGTCGCGGTGACCTTGCCTCCCGGTCCCTCCGACACGAACACCACGCGCTCGGCCCGGTCCAGCAGCAGCGGGCTGGAGGAGAACACCACGGTCGTGCGTCCCGCGCGGAGATCCCGCACCCCGTCGGCGATCCGTGCCTCCGTGTGCGAGTCGACGGCGCTCGTCGGTTCGTCCAGCACGAGCACCTCCGGATCGGCGACGAGCGAGCGCGCCAGCGCCAGCCGCTGCCGCTGGCCGCCGGAGAGCGACCGGCCGCGCTCCGTGATCCGGGCCCGCATCGGATCGTCCCCGGCGTCGGCCGATCCCTGCACGAGCGCGTCGAGCACATCACCGCACCGGGCCGCGGCCAGCGCCGCCGGTAGGGCCACCGTGCCCGATGCCGGAACGTCCAGCAGCTCGGCGAGCGTGCCCGAGAGCAGGACCGGGTCCTTGTCCTGGACCAGTACGGCGGCCCTGGCCTCGGCCAGCGGGACGGCGTCGAGCGGGGTGTCGCCGAGCAGTGCCGAGGGCTCGGCGGCCTCGCCGTCCGGCAGCGCGGCGTGCCCGCCGAGCCGGTCGGCCAGCCGGCCCGCCGCGTCCGGGTCGCCGCACACCACGGCGGTGAGGCTGCCGGCGGGAGCCAGCAGTCCGGTCGCCGGGTCGTACAGGTCGCCGGCCGGCCGGGGGGCCGTGGTCGACGCGGTCCCGGCGGACTCCGTGTCCCCGGCGGTCTCCGTGTCTCCGGCTGGCTCCGTGTCCCCGGCCGCCTCCGGCGAGCCGCGGCGCAGCGCCAGCACCCGGGCGGCGCGCTTGGCCGAGGGACGGGAGAAGGAGTACGCCATGGCGATCTCCTCGAAGTGCCGCAGTGGGAAGAGCAGGAACGTCACGGCCCCGTAGACCGTGACCAGCTCGCCCACCGAGATCCGTCCGCTGAAGGCGAGTTCGGCTCCGTACCAGACGACGCCGATCAGCAGCAGCCCCGGCAGCAGCACCTGCACGGCGCCGATCAGCGCCCACATCCGGGCGCTGTGCACGGCCGCCCGCCGCACCTCCTGCGAGGCCCGCCGGTATCGGCCCAGGAACAGCTCCTCACCGCCGATGCCGCGCAGCACGCGCAGCCCGGCCACGGTGTCCGAGGCCAGTTCGGTGGCGCGCCCGGCCTTCTCCCGCTGCTTGTCGGCGCGCCGGGTGGCGGGCGGCAGCAGCGGCAGCACGGCCAGCACCAGCAGCGGAACGCCGATCGCCACCACGGCGCCCAGCGCGGGCTGGTGGACGACCAGCGCGACACACACCGCGACGGTGGTGATCGCCGCGGCCGTGAAGCGCGACAGCGACTCCACGAACCAGCCGATCTTCTCGACGTCGCCCGTCGACACGGCCGCGACCTCGCCCGCCGCCACCCGCCGGGTCAGGGTGGCGCCCATCTCGGCGGTCTTGCGGGCGAGCAGCTGCTGGACGCGCGCCGCGGCGGTGATCCAGTTGGTGACCGCCGTGCGGTGCAGCATCGTGTCGCCCAGCGCGACCAGCGCGCCGAGCAGGGCGATGAGTCCGCCCGCGAGCGCGAGCCGCGCGCCGGAGCGGTCGATCACCGCTTCCACGGCGGTGCCCACCGCCAGCGGAAGCGCCGCGAGCCCCGCCATGTGCAGCGTGCCCCACCCCAGGGACTTGAGCTGGCCGCCGAGCTGACGACGGCCCAGCCACAGCAGGAACGCTCCGCCGGAGCGGGTGTCGGGATCTCCGGGGTCGGGATACGGAAGGTCGCGAATCTGCATGACGTCCCAGAGGTCGGTCTCGGGCGGGGAGCTGTGAAAGGTTCGCCTTTTCCGGCCGCCGGAATCAACCGGTTTTACGGCGGGGTGCGAGGATGGGTCCATGCGCATCATCCGGAGCCCGCGTACCGTCGCCGCCGCCGTGACCGGGCTCGTTCTGCTCTCCGGCTGCGGAGGATCCGGGGGCGCGGGAACCGCGGCGGACGGCGGGACCGGCCGCCCGGAGCACAGCGCGTCCCCGGAGGCGGACCCGACGCGGATCCCCGGCGTGGGGGACCGGCTCCAGCAGAGGATCCCGGGCGACTCCCGGCAGGTCGTCGCCGTGTACGGCCGCGGCCGTGATGCGGCCGACGCCAGGGTGGTGCTGTACACCAGGAAGGACGGTGCCTGGGACAGGACGCGCAGCTGGACGGGGCACAACGGCAAGCGGGGCTGGACCGCGGACCACCGCGAGGGCGACAAGCGCAGCCCCGTGGGCGTGTTCACGCTGTCCGACGCCGGCGGTGTGCTCCCCGACCCGGGCGCGAAACTGCCGTACACCCGCTCCGACGCCTTCGCCGCGCCCCGCACCTGGGACCGGTCGCACTGGCACGACTTCGACTACGTCATCGCCATCGACTACAACCGCGTCGAGGGCACCCCGCCGAACGATCCCAACCGGCCGCAGGGGCAGTCCAAGGGCGGTTACATCTGGCTGCACCTGGACCACGGCAGCGGCACGTCCGGCTGTGTGAGCCTGCCGAAGTCCGGCATGGAGTATCTGCTGCGGACCCTCGACCCGCGGCTGAACCCGGTCGTGGTCATGGGGGACAAGGCGCGGCTCGCGGCCTGAGGCCCGCGCGGGAGCCCCCGCATCCGCTTGCAGCAAGAGTATGGAAAATCTTGCGGAACGGGTTGACGTGTACACCTTCACAGAGGCAGGCTCCTGACCACCCCCACAGCGGCCCGGCGCGTGGCTGCTCTCCACGGGCACGGCTGTGCCCGCACCGGAAGGAGCCGCAATGATCTCCCGCGCTGCCCGCGCGACGCTGGCCGGCCTGCTGGCGGCCTCCGGCCTCGTCGCCCTCGCCCCCTGGAACTCCCAGGCCACCCCACCGGGCGAGAAGACCGTCACCGCGACCCTCTTCGAGTGGAAGTACGACGCGGTGGCCCGCGCCTGCACCGACAGCCTCGGCCCGGCGGGCTACGGCTACGTCGAGGTCTCCCCGGCGACCGAGCACATTCAGGGCAAACAGTGGTGGACCTCCTACCAGCCCGTCAGCTACCAGATCGCGGGCCGCCTCGGCGACCGCGACGCGTTCGCCGCCATGGTCGGCGCCTGCCACGAGGCGGGCGTCAAGGTGGTCGCCGACGCCGTCATCAACCACATGTCGGCCGGTTCCGGCACCGGCACGGGCGGCAGCACGTACGCCAAGTACGACTACCCCGGGCTGTACCAGGACCAGGACTTCCACACCTGCCGCGAGGACATCGCCGACTACGGCAGCCGCGACAACGTGCAGAACTGCGAACTCGTCGGCCTCTCCGACCTCGACACCGGCAGCGACCACGTCCGCACCACCATCGCGGCCCACCTGGACGACCTGCGCTCGCTAGGTGTCGACGGGTTCCGCATCGACGCGGCCAAGCACATGTCCGCCGACGACATCGCCGCGATCAAGGCGAAGACGGCCGATCCCGGCTTCTGGGTCTCGGAGGTGATCCACGGCGGCGGCGAGGCCGTGCAGCCGGAGGAGTACACGGAGATCGGGGACGTCGACGAGTTCCGCTACGGCGGGCACCTCAAGAGCGCCTTCCAGGGCGGAGACCTCACCGGGCTGCGGAACATCGCCGACGGGAAACTCCCCGGCGACAAGGCCCGTACCTTCGTCGACAACTGGGACACCGAGCGCAACGGCTCCACGCTGACCTACAAGGACGGCGCGACCCACACCCTGGCCAACGTCTTCATGCTCGCCTCGCCCTACGGCTCGCCCAACGTCTTCTCCGGCTATGAGTGGAGCGACAAGGATGCGGGCCCGCCGGCCGGCGGCGCGGCGGACTGCGGCAGCGGCGGCTGGACCTGCGTGCACGAGCAGCAGGCGGTCACCGGCATGGTCGGTTTCCACAACGCCACCGCCGGCACCGAGCTGACCGACTGGTGGGACAACGGGGGCAGCGCCATCGCCTTCGGCCGCGGCGACCGCGGCTTCGTCGCCCTCAACAACGGGGACGGCGAGATCCAGGAGACCTTCGCCACCTCACTGCCGGCCGGAACCTACTGCAACGTCGCCCGGGCGGCGCCGGACGCCTGCGACGGCAACACGGTGGACGTCGGTGACGACGGCACCGTGACCGCGACCGTGCCGGGCAAGGGAGCCCTCGCGCTGCACGCCGACGCGAAGGCCTGAGGCGCGGCGCGTGCCGCCGCCGGTGCCACGCGCCCGGCGGCGGCGTTCGCACGAGCCGGAGCTGGAGCCGAGCCGGAGCCGAGCCGGAGCCGAGCCGGAGCCGGGGCTGGAGCCGGCCTCGGTGCCGGCTCGGGCGGCGTGCGCGCTGAACCGGGGTCACGTACCCGTAAGCCGTGTCCCGCGCATCCGCGCCGCGTCCCGGTGTCCGGCGCGGCCGCCGTGCCGGGCGGCCCCGCCCGTCACCGCGGCCGCGTCGCCCGTTCCAGCTCCAGCAGCACCGACCGGTAACCGCGCCCGGTGGCGTGGTCCATGCCGATTTCGCACATCCGGTTGGCCGACAGATGCGCGTCGAACTCCCGCGCCCCGACCTCCGCCGCCTCCCGCGCCGTCGCCGACTCCGTCAGCTCCCTGTGCAGCATCCCGCGGTCGCCCGCGAAGGCACAGCACCCGGCGTCCTCCGGGACCACGACCTCCTCCGCGCACGCCTCCGCCACCGTCCGCAGCTGCTCCTCGTCGCCCAGGTGCCGCATCGAGCAGGTGGGATGCAGCACCGCCGAGCCGACCGTGCGTTCCACCGACAGCCCAGGCAGCAGCTCCTCCGCGGCCCACACGACCGAGTCGAGGACCGTCAGCTCCGCGTGCAGGCGCTGGTTCTCCTCCGTCAGATACGGCACGACCTCCCGCGCGATGCCCAGCGTGCAGGACGAGGCGTCCACGACCAGCGGCAGCGCGCCGCCCTCCGTCCAGCCCCAGGCCGCCTCGACCATCCGGTTGGCCATCACCGTGTTGCCCCGGTCGTAGCCCTTGGAGTGCCAGATCGTCGAGCAGCAGGTGCCCGCCACGTCCCCGGGAATCCACACCGGCCGGCCCGCGCGCGCGGAGACGGCGACCACGGCCTCCGGCAGCGACGGCCCCTCGTGCCCGTCCGGCCCGCCGAAGATGCGGTTCACACAGGCCGGGAAGTAGACCGCCGCGGCGCCTCGGCGGTCCGTCACCGGAAGCTTGCGGGCAGCCGCGCCGGGCACGGCAGGCAGCCACTCCGGCACCAGCTCGCCGCTGACCGCCCGCCGCGCGGCGGCTGTGAGTGCGGCGGGCACCCGGTCACCGGTGCGGTCCGCGGCGGCCACCGCCAGCCGGGCGGCGCGTTCGACCAGGGCGAACCGCTCCGCGAGCAGCGACGCGGCCCGCTCCTCGCGCGGCGAGTGCCGACGGTGGCGGAAGTCCTTCATCATGGCGCCGGTGTCGATCCCGACCGGACAGGCCAGCTTGCAAGTCGAGTCGCCCGCACAGGTGTCCACCGCGTCATAGCCGTAGGAGTCGAGCAGGCTGTCGGTGACCGGGGACTCCGGCGCCTGCCGCATCATCTCCCGGCGCAGCACGATGCGCTGGCGGGGCGTCGTCGTCAGATCGCCGCTGGGGCAGGTGGGTTCGCAGAATCCGCACTCGATGCAGGGGTCGGCGACCGCCTCGATCCGGGGAATCGTCTTGAGCCCCCGCAGATGCGCCTCCGGGTCGCGGTCGAGGACGACGCGCGGGGCGAGCACCCCGGCGGGGTCGATCACCTGCTTGGTGCGCCACATCAGCTCGGTGGCCCGCGGGCCCCACTCCAGCTCCAGGAACGGCGCGATGTTCCGGCCGGTGGCGTGCTCCGCCTTGAGCGAGCCGTCGAAACGCTCCACCGTCAGCCGGCAGAAGGCGTCCATGAAGGAGGCGTAGCGCTCGACGTCGGCCGGTTTCGCGGCGTCGAAGGCGAGCAGGAAGTGCAGGTTCCCGTGCGCGGCGTGGCCCGCGACGGCCGCGTCGAAACCGTGCTCGGCCTGGAGCGTCAGCAGTGCCTCGCAGGCCTCGGCGAGCCGGGCCGGAGGCACCGCGAAGTCCTCGGTGATCAGAGTGGTCCCGGGCGGCCGGGCGCCGCCGACCGCGGTCACGAACGCCTTGCGGGCCTTCCAGTAGCCCGCGATCGTCCCCGGGTCCCGGGTGAAGGCGTTGTCCGCCGAGGCGACCGGCGCCACCAGGTCCAGCCGCTCCAGCACCCGCGCGGCCGCGTCCTCGTACGCCTCCTGGGCGGCCTCGTCGGGCGCGCGGAACTCCACCAGCAGCGCCGCGGTCTCCTTCGGCAGGTCCGCCCAGTCGGCGGGCACGCCCTGCACGCTGACGGAGGCCCGCAGGGTGTTGCCGTCCATCAGCTCGACGGCGAGCGCGCCCGCCTCGTTGAACAGCGGCACGGCGGCCGCGGCGGCGGACAGGGACGGGAAGAAGAGGAGCGCGGAGGAGGTCCGCCGGTGCAGCGGCAGCGTGTCGAAGACGATCTCGGAGATGAAACCGAAGGTCCCCTCGGAACCGACCATCAGGCCGCGCAGGATCTCCACGGGAGTCGTCCCGTCGAGGAAGGCGTCGAGGCGGTAGCCGTTGGTGTTCTTGAGCTGGTACTTCGCGCGGATACGGGCGGTCAGCTCCCGGTCCGCCTCGATCTCCGCCCTGAGCGCGAGCAGCCCCGCGCAGAGTTCGGGCTCGGCCGCGGCCAGCCGGGCGTCGGCCTCCGGGTCGGCGGTGTCGACCACGGTCCCGCTCGGCAGGACGAACGTCAGCGAGGCGACCGTACGGTACGAGTTGCGGGTGGTGCCCGCCGTCATGCCGGACGCGTTGTTGGCGACGACCCCGCCGACGGTGCAGGCGATGGCGCTGGCCGGGTCCGGCCCGAGCACCCGGCCGTACCGGGCCAGACCCGCGTTGGCGCGGACCACGGTGGTGCCGGGCGCGATCCGGGCGCGCTCGCCCCGGCCGAGGACCTCGATGCCCGACCAGTGGCGGCGGACGTCCACGAGGATGTCCTCGCCCTGCGCCTGGCCGTTGAGGGAGGTCCCGGCGGCCCGGAAGACGATCTGCCGGCCGTGCCGGAGCGCGTAGGAGAGGACCAGCGAGACATCGGTGACGTCCTCGGCCAGCACCACGGCCCGCGGCACGAAGCGGTAGGGGCTGGCGTCGGAGGCGTACCGCACCAGGTCGGAGATCTTCCACAGCACCTTCCCGGCCCCGAGCAGCGCCTCCAGACCCCGGCGCAGCTCGTCGTCGGTGCCCGCCGCCCGCTCGCCGGGCACCCGGTCCGGGGCGGGGACGGCGTCCGCGGCGTGCGGCCGGAGAGTTCCGGACTTGGGCTCCAGCAAGGGCATGCGGACGCTCTCCTCGGTGGTACGGCGCTGGCCCCGCGCAGTATGCCACCGCGCGAAGCGGGCGGAACCCGGGCGGGGCGGCACTGTCGGAGGAGGCGGATAGGCTTTCCGGGTGCCGGCACCGGCACGATCCCGCAGACCCCCGGAGGCCCGCCGGCCCGATCGCGAAGGAGCCCATGCCTCACCCCGAAACGGTCCCCGACGGGACACCGCCGCAGGCCGACCCGGAGCGTCCCGCGCAGCTGCGGCGCATCCTGCGGCTCTTCCGCCCCTACCGCGGCCGCCTCGCCCTGGTCGGGCTGCTCGTCGCCGCGTCCTCGCTGGTCTCCGTCGCCTCGCCCTTCCTGCTGCGCGAGGTCCTGGACACCGCGATCCCGCAGGGCCGGACCGGGCTGCTGAGCCTGCTCGCGCTGGGCATGGTCGCCACCGCCGTCGTCAGCAGCGTCTTCGGGGTCCTGCAGACCCTGATCTCGACGACCGTCGGCCAGCGCGTCATGCACGATCTGCGCACCGCGGTCTACGACCGGCTCCAGCACATGCCGCTCGCCTTCTTCACCCACACCCGCACCGGCGAGGTCCAGTCCAGGATCGCCAGCGACATCGGCGGCATGCAGGCCACCGTGACCTCCACCGCCACCTCGCTGGTCTCCAACCTCACCAGTGTCGTCGCCACGGTCGTCGCGATGCTCGCCCTCGACTGGCGGCTGACCGTCGTCTCGCTCCTGCTGCTGCCGGTGTTCGTGTGGATCAGCCGCCGGGTGGGCCGGGAGCGGAAGAGGATCGCCTCGCAGCGGCAGAAGCAGATGGCGTCGATGGCCGCGATCGTCACCGAGTCGCTGTCGGTCAGCGGCATCCTGCTCGGCCGCACGATGGGCCGCTCGGACTCCCTCGTGCGGAGTTTCTCCGCGGAGTCCGAGCGGCTCGTGGACCTGGAGGTCCGCTCGAACATGGCGGGGCGCTGGCGGATGGCCGTCATCGGCATCGTCATGGCGGCGATGCCCGCGCTGCTCTACTGGGCCGCGGGCATCGCGCTGAGCGTCGGCGGCCCGCGGATGTCGATCGGCACGCTCGTCGCCTTCGTCACCCTCCAGCAGGGGCTGTTCCGGCCCACGGTCAGCCTGCTGTCCACGGGCGTGCAGATGCAGACCTCGCTCGCCCTGTTCCAGCGGATCTTCGAGTATCTCGACCTGCGCGTCGACATCACCGACCCCGAGCATCCGGTCACTCCGGAGGAGATCCGCGGCGAGGTGCGCTTCGAGGACGTCACCTTCCGGTACGACGCCGAGGGCCCCGGGGGGACGCGGGGGGACGGGGAGGACGGCGGACAGCGCGCCGAGAAGCAGCGGGATGACGCGCAGCGCGGCGGGGGACACGCCGGCGGGCACGTCGGGGAGCAGCCCGGGGCCCCGACGCTCTCCGGGATCGACCTCACCGTTCCGGCCGGAGGCAGCCTCGCCGTGGTCGGCCCGACGGGCTCGGGGAAGAGCACCCTGAGCTATCTGGTGCCCCGGCTCTACGACGTGACCGGCGGCCGGGTGCTGCTCGACGGGGTGGACGTGCGCGACCTCGGGCTGGACACCCTCGCACGGGCCGTCGGCGTCGTCGCGCAGGAGACGTATCTGCTGCACGCCTCGGTCGCGGACAACCTCCGCTTCGCCAAGCCCTCGGCCACGGACGAGGAGCTGTACGAGGCCGCGCGGGCCGCCCAGATCCACGACCACATAGCCGGCCTCCCGGACGGTTACGACACGCTCGTCGGCGAGCGCGGCTACCGCTTCTCCGGCGGTGAGAAGCAGCGCCTGGCCATCGCCCGGACCATCCTGCGGGACCCGCCGGTGCTCGTCCTGGACGAGGCGACCAGCGCCCTCGACACCCGCACCGAGCAGGCCGTGCAGCAGGCGATCGACGCGCTGTCGGCCGGGCGCACGACCATCACCATCGCGCACCGGCTCTCCACCGTCCGGGACGCGGACCAGATCGTGTTCCTGGACGGCGGCCGGATCGTCGAGCGCGGCACCCACGCGGAGCTGCTGGCGCGGGACGGCCGGTACGCCGCGCTGGTGCGGCGGGACTCGGGGACCGGGGACGGGGCGGGAGCCGCCGGCCCGGTGGTCACCGCGGGCACGGAGGCTCCCGTCAGCGGGGACACGGCCCCGGAAGCCGCGGCGGTGACGGCGCCCTGACCGCAGCCCGCCGGCCCGTCGCGCCGCCGAGGGCCCTCGGGCCGGGCCGCGGACGGTCCTCGGCGGAGCCTCAGGCGGCGGGTGCCGCCGAGCGCTCCAGCAGCCTGCGGATCTCCCGCACCGCCGCGCGCCCGTAGCGGTTCGCACCGATGGTGCTCGCCGACGGGCCGTACCCGACGAGGTGCACGCGGGGGTCCCGGACGACACGGCTGCCCTCCAGGCGGATGCCGCCGCCGGGCTCGCGCAGCCGCAGCGGCGCCAGATGGCCGAGCGCGGCGCGGAAACCGGTGGCCCACAGGATGGTGTCCGCGCCGGCGGTGCGGCCGTCCGCCCAGACGACACCCTCCGGTGTGATCCGTTCGAACATCGGCCGGCGGTCGAGCACGCCGCGGGCCCGGGCCTCCCGCATCGCCTCGTTCATGGGCAGGCCCGTGACCGACACCACGCTGCGCGGCGGCAGCCCGTGCCGCACCCGCTCGTCCACCATGGCCACGGCCTCGCGGCCGCGCCGCTCGTCGAACGGTCCCTCGTGGAACACCGGCGGCCGCCTGGTCACCCACAGCGTGTCCGCGGCCACGTCGGCGATCTCCAGCAGATGCTGCACGGCGGACGTGCCGCCGCCCACCACGATCACCCGCTCGCCGGCGAAGTCCCCGGGCCCCCGGTAGTCCGCCGTGTGCGGCTGGCGGCCGAGGAAGGTTTCCTGTCCCGGGTAGCGCGGCCGGAACGGCCGGTCCCAGGTCCCGGTGGCGTTGATCAGCGCACGGGCCGACCAGTCGCCCTCCGAGGTCTCCACCAGCAGCCTCCCGCCCGTGCCCTCGCGGACGGCGGACACCTCCACCGGCCGGTGCACCCGGAGGCCGAACTCGCGCTCGTAGGCGCCGAAATAGGCGCCGACGACCTCGGCCGAGGGCCGGTCGCCGGGCGCGCCGGCCAGCGGCATGCCCGGCAGGTCGTGCATCCCGTGCACCTTGTCGAAGGTCAGGGACGGCCAGCGGAACTGCCAGGCGCCCCCGGGGCCCGGCGCGTGGTCCAGGACGACGAAGCCGCGGTCCGGTTCCCAGCCGGCGCGCCGCAGGTGGTAGGCGCCGGACAGGCCCGCCTGCCCCGCTCCCACGACCGCCACGTCCACGTACCGCGTTCCGGAAATGCTCACGTCCCCGCCAACGCGACGGAGCCCGCTGCTCTTCCCACGGCCCGGAATCGGTCAGGATGGAGGCATGTCCGACGCCTTCATCACCCGCACGATCGACGTCAGCACCGGTTCCTCGGAGACGGTGCGCGACCTGACAGGAGACTGCGAGGAGTTCCTGCGCACCGGCGCCCGCGGCCGCGACGGCCTCCTCCATGTGTTCGTGCCGCACGCGACGGCCGGCATCGCCGTGCTGGAGACCGGCGCGGGCAGCGACGACGACCTGCTGGCCGCCCTGCGCGACCTGCTGCCCGCCGACGACCGCTGGCGGCACCGGCACGGCAGCCCCGGACACGGCCGAGACCATGTCCTGCCGGCCCTCGTCCCGCCGCACGCGACGCTGCCGGTCATCGGCGGACGGCTGGAGCTGGGCACCTGGCAGTCCGTGTGCCTGGTCGACACGAACAGGGACAACCCGGACCGCAAGGTGCGGCTGTCGTTCCTCGGATAGCACCGGCAGTCCCGTGCCATCACGGCTCCCGGGCCTCCCCGCACGCGGACCGGGACGTCGCCCCGTACGGCCCCGGCGCCCTCGCACGGTCCGCGCACGGGACCGGGACGGCGGTACGGCCGGATCCGTACCGGGACCTCGCGGCGGACGGGCCCCGGGACCGGCGGGCGCCGGGCGGGGGCCATGGTCCCGTGCACCGCGGGAACGGACGCCACGCCAGTGCGATCCGGGGATTCCGGGCTCTCCGGTGCTGCCGCGCCCGGGCCGGTTCCCCGGTCACTCGTTCTTCTCGGCGCTGTCCTCCTCCGCCGCGCCGGGCCGGTCCTCACGGTGCCGGCCGCCCGGCAGGAACTCCTGCACCTTGGCCTTGAAGCCCTGTTTCACCATCGAGCCGCGGTCGCTGTCGCCCTGGAGGATCGCGGAGGCCGCGGCCTCGATCTGGTCGAAGGACGCGTGCGGCGGGATGGGCGGCACAGCCGGGTCGGTGCGGAAGTCGATGACGAAGGGCCCGTCCGCGGCGAGCGCCCGGTCCCAGGCGGACTCGACGTGCTTCGGCTTCTCCACCCGAACGCCGTCCAGTCCGAGGTTCCGGGCGATCTCGGCGTAGGGCAGGTCCGGGATGTGCTGCGACTCCTCGAACTGCGGGGCACCGGACATGGCCCGCATCTCCCAGGTGACCTGGTTGAGGTCCCCGTTGTTCAGCACGGCGACGATCAGCCGCGGATCGGACCACTCGCGGCAGTACTTCGCGGCCGTCACCATTTCCATCATGCCGTTCATCTGCATGGCGCCGTCCCCGACGAGGGCGATGGCGGGCCGGTCCGGATGCGCGAACTTCGCACCGATGGCGTACGGCACGCCCGGACCCATCGTCGCCAGCGTGCCGGACAGCGAGCCGCGCATCCGGCCGCGCAGCCGCAGATGCCGGGCGTACCAGTTGGCGGCGGAGCCGGAGTCGGCGGTGAGGAGGGCGTCGTCGGGCAGCTTGCCGTCCAGGGCGTGCACCACGTACTCGGGATTGACCGGGTCGGCGTCCACGGCGGCGCGCCGCTGCATGACCTCCCACCAGCGGGCGACGTCCTTCTCGATCTTCTCCCGCCAGCCGCGGCTCTCCTTGCGGTGCAGCCGGGGCAGCAGCCGCTGCAGCGTCTCGCGGGCGTCACCGACGAGGTTCACCTCGAACGGGTAGCGCAGACCGATCATGTGCGGGTCGATGTCGATCTGCACCGCCCGCGCCTGGTCCAGCTCCGGCATGAACTGGGTGTAGGGGAAGCTGGAGCCGATCATCAACAGGGTGTCGCACCCCTGCATCAGCTCGTACGAGGGGCGGGTGCCCAGCAGTCCGATGGAGCCGGTCACACAGGGCAGGTCGTCCGGCAGCACGTCCTTGCCCAGCAGGGCCTTGGCCACACCGGCGCCGAGCACGTCCGCCAGCCGCTCGACCTCCTGTCGTGCCCCGCGGGCGCCCTGCCCGATCAGGACGGCGACCTTCTCACCGGCGTTCAGCACATCGGCGGCCCGCTGGACGTCCTCGTCGGCCGGCACCGGCGCGTAGTGCCCCAGGCCCAGGCTGGACGGCACCATCTTGAACGCGTGGGTGGGCGGGGAGTAGTCCAGCTCCTGCACGTCGGCGGGCAGGATGATCGCGGTGACGGTGCGCTTGGCGTACGCGGTGCGGAACGCCCGGTCGATCAGGTTCGGCAGTTGTTCCGGCACCATCGCCGTCTCGCAGAACTCCGAGGCGACGTCCTTGTAGAGGCTCTGCAGGTCCACTTCCTGCTGGTACGAGCCGCCCATGGCGCTGCGGTTGGTCTGCCCGATCAGCGCCACGACCGGAACGTGGTCGAGCTTCGCGTCGTAGAGGCCGTTCAGCAGGTGGATCGCGCCCGGCCCGGACGTGGCCGCGCACACGCCCACCCGGCCGGAGAACTTGGCGTATCCCACCGCCTGGAAGGCGGACATCTCCTCGTGCCGGGCCTGGACGAACTTCGGCCGGTTGCCGGCCCGGCCCCAGGCCGCCAGCAGGCCGTTGATCCCGTCGCCGGCGTAGGAGAAGACATGCTCCACGTCCCAGTCGCGCAGTCGCTGGAGGATGTAGTCGGACACCTTCGAGCCGGCCATGGGTACTCCGTTTCATTCCCGGGACTTCCGCGGTACTTCCCGCGGGCCCGTGACTTCCGCGGCGGGTCACGGACACGGCTGCGGGTAACCCCCGGCCGCGGGCGGAAACGTCGGTCCCGCACCGGAGGGGGTGACGGCGCGGCCGGTGTTCCGCCCGCCCGCGCGCCCGGCTCCGGTGCGGGCCGGGCCCGTCCCGGCTGCCGCGTACGCCCGGCCGCCTCCCGGCGCGGCGCGGTCCTTCCGCGGCCGGGGTCAGTCCTCCTTGCCCGGCAGGTGCACCTCGGCCGTATCGGGCCGGTGGCCCGGCATCGAGGAACCGGCGGTGGCCTCGCGGTGCAGCCGCAGGAACTCCAGATAGCGCTCGTACTGGTCGAGGATGTTGTCGATGAGCTGCTCCTTGCTGTAGCCCATCACGTCATAGCCCTGGCTGCCGTCGGTGAGGTGCACCTCGAAGCGGACGTACGTGTCGCGTTCGGTGACCGTGCGCATCGCGAACGCCGGGGTGGGCACCTCCACCGGCCAGAGGCGGTAGAAGAAGACCTCGGCCCCGCCCATCGGGATGCGGATCTCCGTGTGCGGCAGCCCGGCCTCCTCGTCCGTCCCCTCCACGACCGACGCCTCGACCCCCTGCCGGCCCAGCTCCTCCGCCACGTCCGCGAACGCCGGGCGGCACACCTGGTCCAGGAATCTGACCGCCGCCCGCCTGCTGGGGAAGCTCATGGCCCGCCCGAGGCGCTGCCGCCAGGTGCCCTCCGTGGCCGGGCCGAGGTGCGGGGCGGGCCCGGAAAGCGACGACGGCAGCGGGGTCCTGGACGCGTCCTGCCGCATCCGTTCGATGCGCAGCGCCTTGTACAGGCCCCAGATGATGAGGAACATCACGAAGGAGAAGGGCAGGCCCATGATGATGGTCGCGTTCGTCAACGCCTCCACGCCGCCGACGAGCAGCATGGCGAGGGTCAGCAGCCCGGTCGCCGACGCCCAGAAGATGCGCACCCAGGAGGGAGCGTCGGTGAGCGGGGTCGGCAGGTGCGAACTGAGATTGCTCATCACCAGCGCGCCGGAGTCCGCCGAGGTGACGTAGAGCAGCAGCCCGACGAAGGTCGCCAGCCCGGCGCTGAAGGTCGCCCCCGGATACTGCGCGAGCAGCTCGTAGAAGCCCTGCTCGGGGGTGGTGGCGGCGGTCTCGCCGAACTCGGCGTTGCCGGACCGCACCAGGGCGAGCGCGCTGTTTCCGAAGACGGACAGGAACACCAGGGTGAAGAGGAAGGGGATCACCAGCGTCGCCGCGACGAACTCCCGGATGGTCCGGCCGCGCGAGATCCTCGCCAGGAACAGCCCGACGAACGGCGCCCACGCGATCCACCACGCCCAGAAGAACAGCGTCCAGGCGTTGAGCCACTCGGTGGGCTGGTCGTACGCGAAGGTGTTCAGCATCATCGACGGGAAGCGGCTGACGTAGTCGCCGATGTTGAGGACGAGGCTGTTGAGGAGCCGGATGGGGCTGGAGACGAACAGCATGTAGAGCATCAGGGCGACGGCCAGGACGACGTTCAGCTCGGACAGCCGCCGGATGCCCTTGTCCACGCCCGCCACGGCCGAGGCCGTCGCCAGCACCACGGCGACGGCGATGAGGCCGATCTGCGCGGCCGTCCCCTGCGGGATGCCGAAGAGGAACGTCAGCCCGTAGTTGAGCTGGACGACGCCGATGCCGAGGGACACGGAGATGCCGAAGACCGTGCCGATGACGGCGGCGAGGTCGACCGCGTCCCCGATCCGTCCGTGGATGCGCTTGCCGATGATCGGGTACAGCGCCGACCGGATCGCCAGCGGGAGGCGGTAGCGGAACGAGAAGTAACCGAGGGCCATGCCCATCAGCGCGTACATGCCCCAGCCGGTGATGCCGTAGTGGAACAGCGTCCACACCACGGCCTGCCGCGCCGCCTCGACCGTCTCCGCCTCGCCCTCGGGCGGGGCGAGATAGTGGCTGACCGGCCCGGCGACGGAGAAGAACATCAGGTCGATGCCGATGCCCGCCGCGAACAGCATGGTGGCCCACGCGAACAGGCCGTAGTCCGGGGTGGAGTGCTGCGGGCCGAGCTTGATGGTCCCGTACCGGGAGGCGGCGGCGTACACCACGAACAGGAGATACAGGGTGGCGGCGAGGAAGTAGTACCAGCCGAAACCGGAGGAGATCCACCCCACCACGACGCCGATCGTGCTCTCCGCGCCCTCCGGCGTGATGATCGCCCAGACCGAGATGGCCAGGATCAGCACGGACGACCCGAAGAAGACGACGGGCTTGAGCCGTGTGCCGCTCTCTCCATCGGTTGACACGAAGCCGGCTCCCCTGTGTGCGGTACGCAGTCCCGTCCTCGCGCGTCCGGGCGGCGCGTGGCGGGTGGTAGGCAGTGTCGGCCGCGCCGGCCGCCCAGTCCAGCACCGCGCGGTCCGTGTCGGCGCGGGGTGTGCTCGAACGGGCCAACGCGGATCCTCGTGCGCTCGGCCGTACATGAGATCCCGTCAGCCGCCGTGGAACCAGCGGCTGAGCGCCACCCGCAGCCGCCGGGCCCGTGACGCCTTGCCGGCGTCCGGGCCGGGCAGCCGGAGCGGCCGCGGGGACTCCTTCAGCGCCAGTGTCCAGCGCTCCCGCGGGGACAGCGGCCGGCGCCCCTCGTCCAGGCCGCCCTGCACGCTCTGCCGGACCTCGCCGGTCTCGTCACCCCGCTCGATGCGCTCCAGGTCGTGCGCCTGGAGCCCCAGGCAGACGCTCCTGGTCAGCAGGAAGGCGGCCACCGGGCCGGCCACCAGGGCGACCCGCAGGACCCAGGTCAGGGCGTTCAGCGAGATGTCCAGCGTGTACGCGACGACGTCGTTGCCCCCGGCCAGCAGCAGCACGCCGTAGAAGGTGATGCCCGCGGCGCCCAGCCCGGTCCGGACCGGGCGGTTCCGGGGGCGGTCGCACAAATGGTGCTCCCCGGTGTCGCCCGTCACCCATCTCTCCAGGAACGGGTAGAGATACAGGCACAGGAACAGCAGCGCCGGCAGGATCACGGTGGGGACGAGGACGTTCCACACGAGGGTGTGGCCCCACAGCGTGGTCTCGAAGGGCGGCATGAGCCGCAGCGAGCCCTCCAGGAAACCGACGTACCAGTCCGGCTGCGAGCCGGTGCTGACCTGGTCGGCACGGTACGGGCCGTAGTCCCAGACCGGGTTGATCTGCGCGAGCCCGCCCAGCAGGGCGAGCACCCCGAAGACCATGGCGCACAGTCCCGCGGACGACGCGGTGAACCCGGGGAAGGCGGGCTTGCCGACGACGTTCCGGTTCGACCGGCCGGGCCCGCCCCACTGGGTGTGCTTCAGGTACACGACCAGGATCAGATGGACGACGACCAGGGCGAGCAGCAGGCCCGGGACGAGCAGGATGTGGGTCACGTACAGGCGCGGGACGATGTCGTGCCCCGGGTATTCGCCGCCGAACAGGAAGAACATCAGATAGGTGCCGACGACCGGGATCGACAGCAGCAGGCTCTGCACCACCCGCATGCCGGTGCCCGACAGCAGGTCGTCGGGCAGCGAATAGCCGCAGAAGCCCTCGACGACCGCCAGCAGGAACAGCGTCAGCCCGATGACCCAGTTCAGCTCCCGCGGCTTGCGGAACGCCCCGGTGAAGAAGATGCGCAGCATGTGCAGGCCGATGGCGCTGACGAAGACCAGCGCCGCCCAGTGGTGCATCTGCCGGATCAGCAGCCCGCCGCGCACGTCGAAGCTGATGCGCAGGGTGGACGCGTAGGCCTCGGAGACCGGGACGCCCCGCAGCGGTTCGTACGAGCCCTCGTACGGGACCTGGCTCATGCCCGGGTTGAAGAACAGCGTGAGGAACACCCCGGTCAGCACCAGCAGGACCAGGCTGTACAGGGCGATCTCACCGAGCAGGAACGACCAGTGGTCCGGGAACGCCTTGCGCAGCAGCGCCCCGCCCTCGGCCGCGGGCAGCCGGCTGTCCAGCGCCCGGAATCCCGTTCCGGTCGGCCGCCCGGCCTTCGCCCCGGGCCTCCCCTTCCGCCGCGCGAACAGCATCCGCCGCGCCCCTTCCTGTCAGCCGGTCAGCGGTCGTTGTGCTGGAAGACGAATCCGGCGATGCCGGGAGCGACGACCCCGATGCCGATGAGGAACAGCCACAGCCCGTAGACCATGCCCAGGCCCAGCAGCGCCGTGCCGGCCGCGGTGAGCACCGGGTAGTAGCTGCGCGGGGAGAAGAAGTCCACCGGCCCGGCGCCCTCGTGGACCGGTGCTTCCCGGGTGTCCTGCGGCCGCTTGCCCGCGCGGGCCCACTGGACCCAGAGGAAGGCGGCGACGAGGGAGGCCATCAGGAAGGAGACCAGCAGGACCGCGGTGCCGGCCGGTTCCAGTGACCCCCAGGCGTAGACCGCGGTGACAGCGGCGAAGAACACCGCCACGCCCGTGAACAGGTACGCCTCCGTCTTCACCGGTCCGCCCGCTTCCCCGCCGGATGGCCGGACGAGCCCGTGGGGGGACGGTGCCCGGCGCCCGCCGTCTCCGGATGGTGCAGGTCGAAGGCGGGCGACTCGGAGCGGATCCGGGGCAGGGCGTGGAAGTTGTGCCGGGGCGGCGGGCAGCTGGTGGCCCACTCCAGGGACCGTCCCCAGCCCCACGGGTCGTCCGTGGTGACCCGTTCGCCGTACCGCGCCGTCTTCCAGAGGTTGTAGAGGAACGGCAGCGTGGACAGTCCGAGCAGGAAGGAGCTGATGGAGGAGATGGTGTTGAGGGCGGTGAACCCGTCGGCGGCCAGATAGTCGGCGTACCGCCGGGGCATGCCCTGCTCGCCCAGCCAGTGGTGGACGAGGAAGGTGCCCTGGAAGCCCACGAAAAGCGTCCAGAAATGGATCTTCCCGAGCCGTTCGTCGAGCATCTTCCCGGTGAATTTGGGCCACCAGAAGTAGAAACCGGCGAAGGTCGCGAAGACGATCGTGCCGAACAGGACGTAATGCAGGTGCGCCACGATGAAATACGTGTCGGTCACGTGGAAGTCCAGCGGCGGGGAGGCGATGAGCACGCCGGTGAGACCGCCCAGCAGAAAGGTGACGAGAAAGCCGGCCGACCAGAGCATGGGGGTCTCGAAGGACAGCGAGCCCTTCCACATGGTGCCGATCCAGTTGAAGAACTTCACGCCGGTGGGTACGGCGATCAGAAAGGACATCAGGGAGAAGAACGGCAGCAGCACACCGCCGGTGGCGAACATGTGGTGGGCCCAGACGGTGGCCGACAGCCCGGTGATGGCGATGGTCGCGCCGATCAGCCCGAGGTATCCGAAGACCGGTTTTCTGCTGAACACCGGAATGATCTCGGTGACGACACCGAAGAAGGGCAGCGCGACGATGTAGACCTCGGGATGGCCGAAGAACCAGAAGAGGTGCTGCCACAGCAGGGCACCGCCGTTCGCGGGATCGAAGACGTGCGCGCCGAACCGCCGGTCCGCGTACAGCGCGAACAGCGCCGCCGTCAGCACGGGAAAGGCGAGCAGCGCCAGGATCGAGGTGAACAGCACGTTCCAGGTGAACAGCGGCATCCGGAAGACGGTCATGCCCGGCGCGCGCAGGCAGACGATCGTGGTGATGAAGTTGACCGACCCCAGAATGGTGCTCAGTCCGGCCACGATCAGTCCGACCGTCCACAGGTCACCGCCGGTGCCGGGAGAGAACTCCTGCCGGTTGAGGGGCGCGTACGCGAACCAGCCGAAGGCCGCCGCGCCGTTCGACGTGAGAAAGCCGCCGACGACCATCAGCCCGCCGAACAGGAACACCCAGTAGGTGAAGGCGTTGAGCCGGGGAAAGGCGACGTCGGGGGCGCCGATCTGCAGCGGCATGACGGCGTTCGCAAAGCCGGTGAAGGTGGGGGTCGCGAACAGCAGCATCATGATGGTGCCGTGCAGGGTGAACAGCTGGTTGTACTGGTGCTCGGAGACGATCTGCATGCCCGGCCGTGCCAGTTCGGCCCGCATCAGCATCGCCATGAGCCCGGCCAGCAGGAAGAAGGCGAACGACGTCACCAGGTACATGTTCCCGATCACCTTGTGATCGGTCGTGGTGAGCCACCGCACCACCGCCCTGCCCACCCGCAGCGACCGCTCACCGGCCGGAGGCGGAGCCGCCGCCTCCTGTTCCGCCTCCACGCTCATCCGACCTCCACACCACCGGGCTGCCTCGGAGCCCGGTGCCCGGAGCGACGCGATCCATGCCCGGCCAGTGTCCGGAAAAGCGCCGCCGGCTCCGGTGCCGCCACGCCTGCGCGGGCCTGCGGGTCACCCGGACGCGGAGCCCCGCGGCCCGCGGCCCGGGCGGCCGGGCCCGGCCGTACCAGCCGGGCCGGCTGCTTGCCCAGGGCCGCCCGTGCCGCCGGACGGCACACGCGGAGACCGGGCCGGCGGCCTGTCACCGGCCGCCGGTGACGGCCGGCTCAGCGCGGTCCCGTGATCCAGTCGAGGGCCGCCCGGGCGTCGAACTCCCGCTGCCCGCCCGCGAACAGCAGCCCGGCCGCTGCGAACGCCGGATCGCCGGCCGTCTCCGGGACGTACGGAACGGCGACGCAGCGCATCCCGGCGCGCCGGGCCGCCTCGGCGCCGGGCGGCGCGTCCTCCAGCACCACACAGTCGGCGGGGGCGGCCCCGAGCCGGCGCGCCGCCTCCAGGAAGACGTCCGGCTCCGGCTTGCCGCGCGCGACCTCCTCCGCCGACACGGTCACCGGGATCAGCGCGTCCAGCCCCGTCACCGCGAGGACCGCCTCGATCGCCGCCCGGGAGGAACCGGACGCGACCGCCATCGGCACCCCCGACGCGTGCAGCGCCTCCACCAGCTTCCGCATCTGCGGGAAGACCTCGGTCGCGGCACCGGCCAGCTCCAGATAGAGCCGGTTCTTCCCGGCGAGGAGTTCCCCGAGGGGAGCGTCCAGGGCGTACCGGGCGCGCAGCGTCTCCAGCGTCTCGCGGGTGCCGATCCCGATGAAGCGGGTGTGCTGCGCCCAGTCGAAGTCGTGCACGCCGTACCGGGCGAGCAGCCGGCGTCCCGCCTCGTAGTAGTTCGGCTCGCTGTCGACGAGGGTGCCGTCGAGGTCGAAGATCACGTGCGGGGTGCCGGACGGGGCGTTCATGGCTCCAGCATGCCAAGGGCGCCGCCGCCGGCCGGCAGCGGGCGCCCGCCGCTCAGGCCGGGCGCCGCGCCGCCCGGCCGACCGACTCCACCAGCGGCAGCATCCGGTACGGCACGCGGCGGCGCAGCGCCACGTCGGTACGGGTGCGGACCACGCCCGGCAGCTGGATGAGCTGCTGGATGACGTCCTCCAGATGCCCGTTGTCGCGGGCGACGACCCGGGTCAGCAGGTCCCCGCCGCCGGTCACCGAGAACGCCTCGATGATCTCCGGCACCTCGGCCAGCGCGTCCCCCACGTCCACGAGGTGCCCCTGGGTGACCTCGATGTGGACGAACGCCAGGACCGGGTGGCCCAGGGCGGCGGCGGAGAGGTGCGGCCCGGAGCCGGTGATGACACCGTCCCGTTCCATACGCTCCAGACGCGCCTGGAGTGTTCCGCGCGCGATGCCCAGCAGGCGGGCGTACTCCCGGACGCTGGTGCGCGGCTGCTCCAGCAGCAGCCGCAGGATGCGGGTGTCGAGCGAGTCCACGGCGGCCATGGGCCAACGGCTCCCTTGAGGTCGGCGAAAATCCTCGATCACTGTACCAATGGCCCAGCACGGTGTGGCTGAGTTGAGCCAATGTCCCGCCAGATGCTTTCCTGTTCGTATCGATGGCGTTGCGCTGGGCTGCGCCGGACGGCAAGGAAGCCGGTCCGGGCCCCGCAGCGCCTTTCCCATGTGTGCCACGGACGCCCGGCAGCGGCGTCCGCCCCGTGCCCCGCGGCGACGCGGCCGGCACGGGTGACGCGGAGGAAGAGACACGACACGGGTGAAGCAGAGGAAGCAGAAGGGGGACACCGCTGTGCCGCGACCGACCCGGGGAGCCGTCCCGCTGCTCCGCACCATGTTCACCGCCCCGGACCCGGGCCTGCTGCGGCTGCGCGTCTCGCTGCGGGCGGTGCTCGGCATCGGGCTCGCGATCGCTGCCACCGGGGCGTCCGGGCTCTCGCTGTCCGCCTCGATCACCAGCGGCCTCGCGGCCCTGCTCGCCCTCTTCACCGTCGGCGACGCCACCGTACGGCGGCAGGCGGTCACCACCGCGCTCCTGCCGGTCGCCGGACTCCCGGTGCTGGCCCTGGCCACGGCTCTGCAGGAACTGCCGCCGGCGCGCGACGCCGCGTTCCTCGCCGTCGTCTTCGGCGGGGTGTACGCCAGGCGCTGGGGTCCGCGCGGCCACGCGCTCGGCATCTTCGCCTTCATGATGTTCTTCGCCGTGCAGTTCCTGCACACGGAGCCCGCGCAGCTGCCCGGGCTGGGCGCGGCCGTCGTGCTGGCCGTCGCCGTGGCTGGTGCCGTGCGCTTCGGTCCCTGGTGTCTCGAACGCCGCACCCCGCCGGCGGCCGTGCCCGCGCCGCCCGGCGGCCGGGGCCTGTCCCGGCCGACCACCCGGCAGGCGTTCCAGGCCACCGTCGCCTGCGGGCTGGCTCTCGCGGCGGGGCAGATCCTCTCCGGCGACCGCTGGTACTGGGCCGTCGGCGCCGCCTGGTGGATCTTCGTCAACACCGCCTCCCGCGGCGAGACCCTGGTCCGCGGCTGGCGGCGGGTGTTCGGCACACTCGCGGGCATCGCGGCCGGGTTCGTCACCGCCCTGCCGCTGCACGGCGCACCGGTGCCGACGGCGGTCGTCGCAGCCGTCTGCGTCTTCGGCATCTTCTACACGGCCGCGCTGTCCTACAGCTGGATGATGTTCTTCGTGACCGTCATGGCCGGACTCTGCTACGGCCTGCTCGGCGTGCTCGACCCGGCGCTGCTCGTGCTGCGCCTGGAGGAGACGCTCGCCGGGGCCCTGGCCGCCGCCCTGGCCGTGGCCGTGGTCCTGCCGGTGACGACCCACGCGGCGACCGACGGCTGGATCCAGCGGGCGCTGATCTGCGTACGCGCCTGTACGGCGGAGGCGGCCCGCGGGCTGGCCGGGGACCCCGGGGCGGATCCGGCCCGCCGCGTCGCCGAGCTGGAGCTGCTGCTCGGGCGGGTGCGGGTGTCCGTGGCCCCGCTGCTGCACCCGCTCAGCCCGCTGACCGCACGCCGGAGCCGGGCCCGGCGGATCGTCACCCTGCTCGACGAGTGCGCCGGCCAGGTCCGCGAGCTGGCGGCGATCGCCGCCGACCGCGACGCGGGCCACGACTCCCGGCTCACCGCGGCCTGCCTGCGGGTGGAGGCAGCCGTCGAGGCGCTGCTGACCCCGGGCGCGGTACCTCCTGCGGCCGCGCAGGCGCCCCTCGGCACCGATCGGGCGCTGGCCTGTCTGCACGGCCTGGAGGCGGCGCTCCTGCGGCTCGCGGCGCCCGTCAAGAGCTCGCCGCGCTCACCGCTCGTGCCGTTCTGAGCACCGTCCGGGCCGGCCTCCCGGAGTCCGGCGAAGCATGGTACAGAGCCTGATACAGTCTGCCGCGTCACAGCGGGCAGGACCAGCGGAAGGCCGGACCATGGGCGGCGGCAGGGCGGCGAGGGCGTACATCGGGTCGTTCACCTCGGCGGGCGGACACGGCATCACCACGGCGTCCGTCGGCGCTGACGGCTCACTGGGCGCGCTGCACAGCACCCGCGCGGTCACCGACCCCTCGTTCCTGGCGCTCTCCGCCGACGGCGGGACGCTCTACGCGGTCAGTGAGACCGAGGACGGGGCCGCCGTCGCCCTGGACCTCGGGGCGGACCGCGACCGGCCCGCCCCGATGGGCCGGGCCGTGCCCGTCGGCGGCGACTCGCCCACCCATCTGGCCCTCGCGGCGGACCACCTGGTCACCGCCAACTACGGCTCCGGCAGCGTCTCCGTACTCCCCGTCCGCGAGGACGGCGGCCTCGGCGCACCCACCGCCGTACACCGGCACCGGGGGAGCGGCCCGAACACCGGACGCCAGGAGGGCCCGCACGCGCACGCGGTGCTGCCCGACCCCTCCGGGCGCTGGGTCCTGGCGGTGGACCTCGGCACCGACTCCGTGTACGTCCACGCCCTCGACCCGCGGACCGGGTCCCTCAACCCGCACCGTGAGACGGAACTGCGGCCTGGCAGCGGCCCGCGGCATCTGGTGTTCCACCCCGCGGGCGACCGGGCGTACGTGATCAACGAGCTGGAACCGACCGTCACCGCCTGCCGCTGGGACGCGGAGACCGGCGAACTGACGCCGGCCGGGGAGAGCCCCGTGGTGCCGGCCGGCGCGGAGGGGGAGAGGTTCCCCTCCGAGATCGTGATCTCGCGGGACGGCCGCTTCCTCTGGGCCGCGAACCGGGGACACGACAGCATCGCCGTGCTCGCCCTGGACGGCCCGGCCGGAACGCCCCGGCTGGTCACCACCGTCGGCTGCGGCGGGCACTGGCCGCGCCATCTCGCGCTCGGCCCGGACGGCGGCACGCTGTACGCGGCCAACGAGCGCTCGGGGGACGTCACCTGGTTCACGGTGGACCCGGCCACGGGCGTTCCCCGGCGCTCGGGGTCCCTGGAGGCCCCGGCCGCCTCCTGTGTGGTCTTCGGCCGGCCCGAACGGGCCTGACCGGACTGGACCGACTGGACTGGACCGACTGGACTGGACCGACTGGACTGGACCGACCGGACCGACCGGACCGACCGACCGGACTGGCTGGGCCGGACTGGACTGGTCCGCACCGTCTGTCGCGGCTGGTCCGGCCCCGGCCGGCTCGTCCGACCGCTGCCGCCCCGACCCGCCCGGGTTGATCCGGTCCGGCGTCCGACCGGCCGGGCCCGCCCCGGCTCGGCCCTGTCCCGGCTCGGCCCTGTCGCGTTCCGGCCCGGCGGAATCCCGCGGCGGCCCACGGAAGCG
>NZ_WHPN01000158.1 GCF_009735685.1 Streptomyces lycii
AGGGGAACAGCCGGGCCGTGCGTCGGCGGCGTACGCGGTGGGCGGGGGTCCATGTGCGGCTCTCCGGGCTCGGAACGGCGGATTCGGTGTCCAGTGTCACCGGGTTCGCGGCCCTCCACCAGTGACACCACGTCATGGTCGCACCGGAGAAATGTCATGCCGAAGTGATGACACGGTGCCACTGGGAGAGAGGCCGGTCGTGGGCTGGAATCGACCACATGATCTCTGCACCAGTCATAGACGTCGAACGTCTGCATGTGAGCTACGGCGGCTTCCACGCCGTGAAGGACCTGTCCTTCCAGGTCCGGCCCGGGGAGTTCTACGCGCTGCTCGGCACGAACGGGGCGGGCAAGACCTCGACCCTGGAGGTCGTCGAGGGCCACCGTGCGGCCACCTCGGGAACCGTACGGGTGTTCGGACAGAACCCTCGCGACCGGCGCGCCGTACGGCCCCGCACGGGCATCATGCTCCAGGAGAGCGGCTTCTCCCCGGACCTGACGGTGAAGGAATCGGTCCGGCTGATCGGCAAGCTCACCCACCGGACGGACACGGTCGAACGGGTGCTCGACATCGTCGATCTCAGGCGGAAGGCCGGCACCCGGGTGTCCCAGCTCTCCGGTGGCGAGAAGCGACGGCTGGACTTCGCCACCGCGGTGTACGGGACACCCGAACTGATCTTCCTGGACGAGCCCACCACCGGACTGGACATCCAGTCCCGGGACGCCCTCTGGGACGCCGTGGACAAGCTGCGCGAGGAGGGGTCCACCGTCGTGCTCACCACGCACTACCTGGAGGAGGCCCAGCAGCGCGCCGACCGTATCGGCCTGATGCACCAGGGCACCCTCCACCGGGAGGGAACGGTCGCCGAACTGACGCGGACCCTGCCGGCCACCGTCCGCTTCACCCTTCCGGTCACCGCCCCGGCGCCACCGCCGCAGGCCGTGCGCCAGAGCGACGGGACGTTCCTCATCGAGACCTTCGGCCTGCAGAAGGACCTGTACGTCCTGCTCGGCTGGGCCCACGACCACGGAGTGGAGCTGCGGGAACTCGAGGCCGGGCCCACGCGGCTCGACGACGTCTTCCGCTCCATCGGCAACGGCTAGTGCCGCTCCCGGAATCTCCGCGAACCCTCCAGGAACAGGAAAAGGACCTTCAGCATGCTCTCGATCGCCTTCAGTGAGCTGATCCAGATCTTCCGGAACCGTCTGGTTCTGGTCACCAGCCTCATCATGCCCGCGGGGGTCAGCGCGTTCTTCGTCCGGCAGCACGAGTCGTTCGAGGCCATGGCCGGGCTGGGATACATCGCGGCGGTGGTGGTCTTCACCGTGGCGGCGTTCGGGCTCTACACGACGACGGTGACCACCCTGGCCTCCCGCCGGCAGAACCTCTTCCTCAAGCGGCTCCGCTCCACCACGGCGGGCGACGCCGGCATCCTCACCGGGCTGCTGCTCCCGGTGACCGTCATCACGCTGGTCCAGGCAGCCGCGATCCTGGCGGTGCTGACCTCGGTCGCCGGGGCGCCCAGCAATGTCCCGCTGCTGGTGACGGGGGTCCTCGCAACGGTGATCATGATGCTCGGCCTGGGACTGGCCACGGCGGGACTGACGAACTCCCCCGAGCACGCCCAGGTGACCACGCTGCCCGTCAGCCTCGGCACGATCGCCGTGACCAGCTGGGTGGGCATCAGCGGCACCGAGGAGCTGGCCGCGCTCAAGCGGCTGCTGCCCGGCGGCTCGGCCACCGAGCTGGTCGTGAACGCCTGGGAGGGCGGCGTTCCGGTGGTGGACTCCCTGATGCTGCTGGCCCCCACCCTGGGCTGGGTCGTCGTCGCCGTCGCACTGGCCTCCCGGCTCTTCCGCTGGGAACCGCGCCGGTGACGGCTCCCGGGCCGGACCGCCACCTCCCCGGCCGCCACCTCCCGGGCCGCTCCCTCCCCGGCCGCCACCTCCCGGACCGGCCACGGCCCGGCCGCCACGGGCCCGCTCCCGGGGCGGGCGGCCGCGGCCCGGGGCCTACCCGGGCCTCCGGGCCGCACCGGTCCGTAACTCCCCCACCGGCCTCCCGCCCCCGGCCTCCTCCGCCGGCCTTCACCACCCGACCGCCCGGCCGCCCCGTCGGCCTTCCCGCATCCCCACCGGCCTTCCCCACCGCCCCGTCACCGCCCTGTCGCCCGCCCCGTCGCCACCCTGTCGCCGGCCTGTCGCCGCCCGTGCGCGTTTCCCGGCCGATGAGGGGAACACCGGAAGCCGGGCGGACGCTGAGCACGACGGATGCCGGACGAGACGAGAGAAGAGGCGGCGCAGATGACCGACGCGGGCAGCGGCGGGGAGTACCGGACCGAGCACGACTCGATGGGCGAGGTGCGCGTCCCGGCGCACGCGAAATGGCGGGCGCAGACCCAGCGCGCGGTGGAGAACTTCCCGGTCTCCGGGCAGCGGCTGGAGCGGGCCCACATCGAGGCGCTGGCCCGGATCAAGGGCGCCGCGGCCAAGGTCAACGCCGAGCTGGGCGTGCTGGACGAGCGCCTGGCCGAGGCGATCCGGGAGGCGGCCGCCGAGGTGGCCGAGGGCCGCTGGGACGACCACTTCCCGGTGGACGTCTTCCAGACCGGATCCGGCACGTCCTCGAACATGAACACCAACGAGGTGCTGGCGACCCTCGCGACCGAGCGGCTCGGCTCCCCGGTGCACCCGAACGACCACGTCAACGCGAGCCAGTCGTCCAACGACGTCTTCCCGTCCTCCGTCCACATCGCCGCCACCGCGGCCGTCACCCGCGACCTGATCCCCGCGCTGGAGCATCTCGCGGCGGCCCTGGAGCGCAAGGCGGCCGAGTTCGCCCGGGTCGTGAAGTCCGGCCGGACCCATCTGATGGACGCCACGCCCGTCACCCTCGGCCAGGAGTTCGGCGGCTACGCGGCCCAGGTCCGGTACGGCGTCGAGCGGCTGCACGCATCCCTCCCGCGCCTCGCCGAACTGCCGCTGGGCGGCACGGCCGTCGGCACCGGCATCAACACCCCGCCCGGCTTCCCGGCGGCCGTGATCGCCGAGGTGGCGCGGTCGACCGGGCTGCCGCTCACCGAGGCCCGCGACCACTTCGAGGCGCAGGGCGCGCGGGACGGGCTGGTCGAGACCTCGGGACAGCTCCGTACGATCGCGGTGGGCCTGACCAAGATCTGCAACGATCTGCGCTGGATGGCCTCCGGCCCGCGCACCGGGCTCGCCGAGATCAACCTGCCCGACCTCCAGCCCGGTTCGTCGATCATGCCGGGCAAGGTGAACCCGGTGATCCCGGAGGCCGTGCTGATGGTCGCCGCGCAGGTCACCGGCAACGACGCGACGGTCGCGGCGGCGGGCGCCGCGGGGAACTTCGAGCTGAACGTCATGCTGCCGGTGATCGGCAAGAACCTGCTGGAGTCCGTCCGGCTGCTGGCGAACGCCTCCCGGCTGCTCGCGGACCGCACCGTCGACGGCATCACCGCGAACGCCGAACGGGCCCGGGAGTACGCCGAGTCCTCGCCGTCCGTCGTCACCCCGCTCAACAAGTACCTGGGCTACGAGGAGGCCGCCAGGGTCGCCAAGCGCTCGCTCGCCGAACGGCGCACCATCCGGGAGGTGGTCCTCGACGGCGGCTATGTCGAACGCGGCCTGCTGACCCGGGAACAGCTCGACACGGCCCTGGACGTGCTGCGGATGACCGGCCCCTCCTGACTTCCGGCCGCCCCCGGTCCGGCCGTCCGCGGACCGCCCCGCACCGGTCACCCGTAAGATCTGTCCATGACGGCGGAGACGGCGGGCACACGGGCGGGCGGTGCCGGGGACGGGCCCGGGGAGCGCTGGGCACCCGGCGCGCACATCCTCTGGCGCTACCGCGACAACCGCACGGGCCTGCCGCACATCTGCCGTCCGGTGACGGTCGTCCGGGACACCCCGGAACTGCTCGCGGTGTGGATGGCGCCCGGCACCACGTGTGTGAAACCGGTCCTCGCCGACGGCACCCCGGTCCGTCTGGAGCCGCTGGCCACCCGCTACACCAAGCCCCGCCGCACCGTCCGGGCGCGCTGGGAGGGCGCCGGCGTGCTGAAGCTGGCGCGGCCCGGGGACCCGTGGTCCGTGTGGCTGTTCTGGGAACGAGGCTGGCGCTTCAAGAGCTTCTACGTGAACCTGGAGGAACCGCTGCGCCGCTGGGCGGACGGCGTGGATTCCGAGGATCATTTTCTGGACATCTCCGTGCGTCCCGACCGCAGCTGGCGGATGCTCGACGAGGACGAGTTCACGGCAGCCCGGGAGGCCGGCCTGATGACCGACGCACAGGCCGCCCGGGTGCGGGAGGCGGGGCGCGCGGCGCTGGCGCCGGTCCGCGCCTGGGGGGTGCCGTTCCGGGACGGCTGGGAGCACTGGCGGCCCGATCCGGACTGGACCATTCCGGCACTTCCGGACGACTGGGACCGTGCGCCCGTTTCTTGGACCCGATGATCTCTTGATGCGCCCCCGTACAACAAACGTAGGATCGTCCTCCGCGGACGAGACACGACAACTCCTGAACCTGGGAGGACGTTTGACCGCGAGTCACCGGAGGGGTGAGTCATGAGCGGAGTGGCCCGGCAGGACGGCCGGACGGAATCCGCGGGCCCGGAGGATCCGGACGTCCCCGTGGCCGGCGCCTCGGCCTACGACGGCTACGACCGGTCGGCGATCGACCGCAGCGGCCAGGCCGAGGCGTTCGACGCCATCGCGGGCCGTTACACCGAGGCGTTCCCGCACCGGGAGGGCCAGCAGGCGGCCACCGACTGGCTCACCGACAACCTGCCCGCCGGCTCCCGCGTGCTCGACGTGGGCTGCGGCACCGGGCTGCCCACCGCCGGCCGGCTGGCCGGGGCGGGGCACCGGGTGGTGGGCGTCGACCTGTCCGCGGCGATGGTCGCGCTCGCCCGGGAGAACGTTCCGGGCGCCGAGTTCCACCAGCTGGACCTGGCCGATATCGGTCCCGGCGGCGCGGCCCCGCTCGGCCGGTTCGACGCGGTGGCCGCCTTCTTCTCACTGCTCATGCTGCCGCGCGCCGAAATCCCGCCCGCGCTGCGTATGCTGCACCAACTGATGCGGCCCGAGGGGCTGCTGGCACTGTCGATGGTCGAAGCCGATGTGGACGACACCGTGATTCCGTTCCTGGGGAACTCGATCCGGGTATCGGGTTATCTACGGGACGAATTGCGGCAGGTCGTGCGCGAGGCGGGCTTCGAGATCGCCGGGGAGAACTCGTACGCGTACGCCCCGGCCAGCACGGAAGTACCACCCGAGATCCAGCTCTTCCTGCACTGCCGACGACGCGCCTGACCCACAGCGCGCCCGACGCGCAGCCCCGGACGGATGGAACCCCACGCGTGACGGAGTACCCGACCTCCAACGACGGCCGCCAGGCCACGGACCCCACCGGGCACGCCCCGGCGGAGGACCCTGCCCCG
>NZ_WHPN01000159.1 GCF_009735685.1 Streptomyces lycii
AGGGCCCGCCCAGCTCGCGGAGCCGCTGCTTGAGGACCTTGCCGGATCCGGTGCGGGGCAGGCTGTCCACCGTGTCGAAGTGGACGGGCACCTTGTATTTCGCCAGCCGCCCGGCGAGGAAGGACCGCAGTTCCTCGTGCGAGGTCCCGCTGCCGGGACGGAGGACGACGAACGCCCGGCCTGCCTCGCCCCAGCGCTCGTCGGGCACTCCGACGACCGCGCACTCCGTGACGTCGGGGTGCGCGAACAGCACGCCCTCGACCTCGGCGGGATAGACGTTCTCCCCGCCGGAGATGTACATGTCCTTGACCCGGTCGAGGATGTAGATGTAGCCGTCCTCGTCGAGGGTGGCGATGTCGCCGGAGTGGAACCAGCCGTCCCCGGAGAAGGCGGCGGCCGTGGCCTCCGGCTGCTCCCAGTATCCGGGGGTGACGTTCGGGCCCTTGACGACGACCTCGCCGCGCTCCCCCGGTTCGGTGTCCGTCAGGTCCGGTCGGACCACCCTGACCTGGGTGAAGAAGGCCGGCAGGCCCGCCGACCCCGCCTTGTCGGTGCTCGCCGCCGCTTCCAGGAACGTCGCGCCGGGTGCCGTCTCGGTGAGCCCGTAGCCCTGGCAGAACACCAGACCGCGTTCCTGGTACGTACGGATGAGCGCCTCCGGGACGGGCGCGCCGCCGGCCATCAGGTTGCGCAGCGAGGAGAGGTCGGCGTCCGCCCACCGGGGCGAGCGGGCGAAGGCGGCGAACATCGCGGTGACGCCGAACATCCAGGTGACCCGGTGTTCCGCCACCAGGTCGTAGCAGGCGTCCACGTCCCAGGACGGCATGACGACGCTGGTGCCGCCCTTGAGGAACGTCGGCAGCAGGGTCTGGTTGAGCGCGGCGACGTGGAAGAGCGGGGCGCTGATGAGCGTCACCTCGTCCGCGGCGACATCGACGCCGACGAGCATGTTGAGGGTGTTCCAGATGAGGTTGTCGTGGGTGAGGGTGGCGCCCTTGGGGCGGCCCGTGGTGCCGGAGGTGTAGAGGATGAGCGCGGGCGCGTCGCGCGGAACGGCGACATCGATCGGCTCGGGGTCGCCGCCGGTGATCCAGGAGGCGTACGCGTGCTCCCCGGCGGCGGGATCGCCGAGCGCGAGGACGGTCCGCAGCCGCTCGCGGGCTTCGAGGGCGGCGGCCGTTCGGGCGCACTCGGGGGCGTGGACCAGCACGGTGCTGCCGGACTGCTCCAGCATGTAGTCGAGTTCGGGTGCGGCCAGCCGGAAGTTCAGCGGGACGAAGACGCCGCCGAGCGTGTGGGTGGCGAACAGGGTCTCGACGAACGCCGGGTGGTTGGGCCCGAGATACGCCACCCGGTCGCCGGGGCGGACACCGTCGGCCCGCAGCCGGGACGCCAGCCTGGTGACGCGTTCGTACAGCTCGGCGTAGGTGACCGCGGTGCCCTGGTGGAGCAGGGCCGTGCGGCCGGGTGACAGCCGGGCGCGCCGGGCGGGCCAGGATCCGATGCCCTCGTTCCGCATCATCAGCTCCTCGGGTCAGGTCCCGGCGAGCGGACCGGGGACGGTGCCCGCGGACCGGGTGCCGGTGGTGGCGGGCTCTGCGGTGAGGTCCTGCCCGCTGGTCTCGCGCAGCAACAGCACGCAGACCACCGTGAGGACGCAGAAGGCGGTGATGACCAGGGAGACGGAGGTGGTGGCCGCGGTGCCGCCGCCGCTCGCGCGCTGGATCTCGGCGAAGAGCAGCGGGGCGAATCCGGCGCCGAGTCCGGCGATCTGGTAGCCGAGCGAGGCTCCCGTGTAGCGGCTCCGGGTGCTGAACAGTTCGGTGCACAGCGCGGCGAGCGGCCCGTACATCATCGGGTGGATGACGGCCTGGCCGAGGACGAGGGTGAGGGTGAGCAGGGCGGCGTCGCCGGTGTCGATCAGCGGGAAGAGGGCGAAGCTGAAGACGGCCATGGTGACGGCGCCGGCGAGGAAGACGGGGCGGCGGCCGACCCGGTCGGACAGCGCCGACCAGCCGACGATGCCGAGCACGGCGAGGGCGGAGGAGAGGGTCAGCGCGTTGAGCACGGTCTGCCGCGGATAGCCGGTCTGGACTCCGTAGGCGATGACGAACGTGGTGAGCGTGCCCTGGGCGACGAAGGCGGACAGTCCGACGCCGATCGCGAGGAGCAGGTTCCGGGGGTGGTGACGCAGGACGTCGAGCAGCGGGAGGCCGGTCCCGCCCGGCGTCTGCCTCCGGCCGGGCTTGCCGGGCGCGGCCGGCCCGCCGGGTGCGCCGGGTGCGCCGGGCGGCACAGCCTCTCCGGCCGCCGGGGCGGTGCCGGGCGGGCCCGCCGCGGCGGTGAAGACGGGGGTCTCCGCGACGCGCAGCCGTACGAAGAGGCCGACGCCCAGCAGGACCAGGCTGAGCAGGAACGGTATCCGCCAGCCCCAGGCGAGGAAGGCGTCCTCGCCGACGGCCGCTGCGGTGCCGGTGAGCGCCCCGGTGGACAGCACCATGCCGAAGGGCGCCCCGGCGTTGGTGAAGGCGGACCAGAACCCGCGCCGGGAGGTGGCGTGTTCGGCGGACATCAGTACGGCGCCGCCCCACTCGCCGCCCACGGCGACGCCCTGGAGGACGCGGAGGAGCACCAGCATGACGGCGGCCCAGCTGCCCACCTGGTCGTAGGTGGGCAGGACTCCGATGAGAAAGCTCACCACGCCCATCATGGTCATCGTCATGACCAGCATGCGTTTGCGGCCGAGCCGGTCGCCGAAGTGGCCGAAGAGGATGCCGCCGAGCGGGCGGGCGACATAGCCGGCGGCGAAGGTGCCGAGGCTCGCCACGGTGCCGGCCAGCGGGTCGAGGTCGGTGAAGAAGACCTTGCTGAAGACCACGGCGGAGGCGGTGGCGTAGAGGAGGAAGTCGTAGTACTCGATCACGCTGCCGATGAAGCTGGACGCGACGGCACGGTGCAGTTGTGTGCTGTCGCCGGGTGGTGCGGTGTTCGCCATGATGACCGTCCCTTGGCTGTGGTGACGTGTCCGCTGCGCACCGGCTCAGGCGTAGTGCCGGTACAGGGCCCGCGCGACGCACGCGGGCTTGTCCTGGCCGTCGGTCTCGACGGTGAAGTCCAGCTCCATCTGGACGCCGTTTCCGGCGACCTCGGTGACGGCGCCGACGGTGCCGGCGAGCCGGATCTTGCTGCCCACGGGGACGGGGCTCGGGAAGCGCACCCGGTCCAGGCCGTAGTTGACGCTCATGGAGACCCCGGTGATCCGCAGCAGGTCGCCGAAGAGCGGGATGACGAGGGAGAGGGTCAGATAGCCGTGGGCGATGGTGCCGCCGAACGGGCCGCTCGCCGCGCGCCGCGGGTCGACATGGATCCACTGGTGGTCGCCGGTGGCGTCGGCGAAGGTGTTGACGCGTTCCTGGGTGATGTCGAGCCAGTCGGTGGTGCCGAGGTCGCGGCCGGCGAGGGCCTTCAGCTCCTCGGTGCCGTGGGCGGTGATCGTCATGTGTGCTCCCTGTTCGGGGCGGGGCGGCGGCCCGGGGCGGGGTGAGGTGAGGCGGGGCGAGAGGGCGAGGTGGGGCGGGGGGATTCAGGCGAGACCGAGCAGCCGCGCCGCGTTGTCCTTGAGGATCTTGGGGCGGACCTCGGGTTTGATGTCGAGCCGGGCGAAGTCGGCCAGCCAGCGGTCCGGGGTGATGACCGGGTAGTCGGAGCCGAAGAGCACCTTGTCCTGGAGGAGGCTGTTGGCGTAGCGGACGAGTTGCGGCGGGAAGTACTTCGGGGACCAGCCGGACAGGTCGATGTGAACGTACGGCTTGTGGGTCGCGACGGCCAGGGCCTCGTCCTGCCAGGGGAAGGAGGGGTGCGCGAGGATGACGCGGAGTTCGGTGAAGTCGACGGCGACGTCGTCGACGAAGAGGGGGTTGGAGTATTTGAGCCGGATGCCGCCGCCCCCGGGGACACCGGCGCCGATGCCGGTCTGGCCGGTGTGGAAGAGGGCCGGCACACCCAGCTCCTCGATGGCCTCGTAGAGCGGGTAGGCCAGGGGGTCGTTGGGGAAGAAGCCCTGGATGCCCGGGTGGAACTTGAAACCGCGCACCCCGTACCGCTCCACCAGCCGGCGGGCCTCCCGGACCCCGGCGCGGCCCTTGTGCGGGTCGATGCTCGCGAACGGGATCAAGGTGTCGGCGTGCTCGGCACAGCTGTCGGCGATCTCCTCGTTGGAGATCCTGGGGTGGCCGGTCGCGTGTTCGGCGTCGACGGTGAAGACGACGGCCGCCATGCGGCGCTGCCGGTAGTGGTCGGCCATCTGCGGGATGGTGGGCTGCCGCTCGGTGTGCGTCTTGAAGTACGCGGCGGAGGCGCCGAAGAGTTCCGGGCTGAGCGAGCCGTGGCCGTCGGCGGACACCTCGGCGTGGGTGTGCACGTCGATGGCGGTCAGCGCGGCGGGGTCGGGGCCGGAGGTCACGCCTGCTCCCCGGCGGCGCGGGGTGCGGGGATGCCGTAGGTCTCCGGTTCGGCGCCGGGGCCCGTCTTCCAGGACCGGGCGATGGCGTCGGCGGTCCAGCCGCCGTCGGCGTACACGGGATCCTTCTCGCGCGGGTGGGTCCAGAGGGTGAGCTTGTCGCCGCCGATGCCGATGGCCTGGCCGGTCACGTCCGCCGAGGCGTCGGAGGCGAGGTAGACGATCAGCGGCGCGACGTCCTCGACGGTGCCGAGTCCCTCGTCCCTGCGGAGCCGTGCCGGGAGCGGGTTCCCGGTGCGTTCGGCTTCCTCGATGGCGGGCGCGAAGGCGGGGATGGTCCTGGTCATCTCGGTGGCGGCGACGGGTACGACGGCGTTGACGGTGATCCCGGCCCTGGCCAGCTCCATGGCCCAGGTGCGGGCCATGGCGACGATGCCGGCCTTCGCGGCCGCGTAGTTGGTCTGGCCGAAGTTGCCGCGCTGGCCGGCCGGCGAGGAGATGAGGACCAGCCGTCCGCCGGTGCCCTGCTCGCGCATGCGGACGGCGGCGGCGCGGGCGCAGGTGAAGGTGCCGCGCAGATGGACCCCGACGACGTCGTCGAAGTCCTCGTCGGACATCTTCCAGAGCACCCGGTCCCGCAGGATGCCGGCGTTGGTGACCATGACGTCGAGGCGGCCGAACTCGGCCACGGCACGGTCGACGAGGGCCTCGGCCGTCGCGGTGTCCCCCACCGGCGCGGGGTGCGCCACGGCGGTGCCGCCAGCCTCGGTGATCCTCTCGGCCGCACCACGGGCCGCCGCCGCGTCGACGTCGTTGACGACGACGGACGCGCCGGCGGCGGCCAGGGCCTCGGCATAGGCGAGTCCCAGTCCCCGTCCGCTCCCGGTGACGACGGCGGCCCTCCCCGACAGGTCCAGCCCCGACAGATCCTGCTCCATGGGCACGGCTCCCTCTTCCGGTCTCTTCCGGTCTCTTCCGGTTCCGACGGCCCGACTCGGCGGCCCGACTCGGCGGCGAACGTACGTCGCTTCTTCGACGCCCGTCAAGATTGTGCACAAGATTGGAGCCGACTAGGCTCTACGCGTGACGCCCAGCAGCGACGAGAACCAGGCACGGACACCGGCCGCACGGCCGCAGTCCCTGATGTTCAGCTTCCTCGGCATCTACGTCCTCGGCCGGGACACAGCCGTCTACTCGGGCAGCGTCATCGACGTGTTCGCCCGCGTCGGGGTGTCCGAGGAGGCCGTCCGCTCGACACTGGCCCGCATGGTCAAACGCAATCTGCTCGCGCGTCACCGGCAGGGCCGGAAGGTCTACTTCGGCCTCACCGGCCACGCCGAGGACGTCCTGCGGGACGGACACCGCCGGATATGGGAGACCGGCGCGGTCAACCGGGACTGGGACGGCACCTGGACCGTCGTGGGCTACTCACTGCCCGACAGCCGGCGGAGCGAGCGGCACGACCTGCGTTCCCAGCTGGTGTGGGCGGGGTTCGGGCTGCTGCAGAGCGGGCTGTGGGCGGCGCCGGGCAGCAAGGACGTCGACGCGATCCTGGCGCCGCTGGGGCTCGGCGAGCACGTGACCGTGCTGACGGCGCAGGCCCGCAAGCCGACCGAGTCCGCGGACCTGGTGGAGAAGGCATTCGACACCTCCGGGATCGCCGCCGGCTACCGGGCGTTCCTCGACCGCTGGGGCAGCCGCCGCCCCCTGCCCTCGGCGCCGGACGACCTGGCCCGGCAACTGCTGCTGCACACCGACTGGCTTCAGCTCGTCCGGCAGGATCCGCATCTGCCCGCCGAGCACCTGCCCGAGGACTGGCCGGCGATCCGGGCCGAGAAGCTCTTCCGCTCGCTCGCCCGGACGTACGAACCGGTCGCCGCGGACCTGGCCGCGGCAGTGCTCGACGAGCTGGAGCTGCGGCCCGTCCCGCCGCGCGACGAGAGCTGAATCCCCGCTCCGGAAGGCCGCCGCACCGGCAAGGCCGCCGGGACGGAAAGACCGCCGCACCGGCAAGGCCGCCGGACCCGCAGGCCCCGCCGCGAAGAGGCCACCCCCGGAACATGCCGCCGCCCCGGCGCGCAGGGCACCGGGGCGGCGGCTCCGCCGGTCGCGATCGGACGGAACGGGACGGACGGGACCGGAGCACAGGGCCCGGCCCGCAGGAACCGGACCGGCCCGCAAGGCCCGGACCACCGGGCCCGGACGGCAAGCCCGGATCAGTACGGGCGGTCACCCGCGATCGCCACCCGCTCGGCGACCCGGCGGTGCGGCACGTAGTCGTCCACCGCGTAGTGCTGGGTGGCGCGGTTGTCCCAGAACGCGATGTCCCCCGCCTGCCAGCGGAACCGCACCTGGTACTCCGGGACGTGCGCCTGCTGGAAGAGGAAGCGCAGCAGCCGGTCGCTCTCCGCCCGGTCCATCCCGGTGATGTGCGTGGTGAAGGAGGTGTTGACGAACAGCATCCGCCGCCCGGACTCCGGATGGGTGCGCACGACCGGGTGCTCGACGGGCGGGAACTCGTCCTGGAGCGGAACGAGGCGCTCGGGCCCGTAGAAGCGGATGAAACCGGGGATGAAGTCGTGCACGGCCGTGGCGCCGTCGATGCGGTCCTTCACCGACTGCGGCAGGTTGTCGTAGGCGGCGGCCATGTCGGCCCACATCGTGTCGCCACCGGACGGCGGAACCTCGCGCAGCTGGAGTACGGCGCCGAGCGCGGGCTTCTCGCGGAAGGTGACGTCGGTGTGCCAGACGTTCTCGAACGTCGGCGTGGTGCCGGCGCCCTTGTCGAAGAGCACCACGTCCGGCGACGAGCCGCCCGCCAGCAGCGGGTTGACCTCCAGCTCGCCCCAGTTGCGGGCGAAGGCCCGCTGCGCCTCGGACGTCAGGTGCTGGGCGCGGAAGAAGAGCACCTTCCACTCCAGCAGTGCCCGGTTCAGCTCCTCGCGCAGCACGGGGGTGAGCGGTCGCGAGAGGTCGATGCCGCGGATCTCCGCGCCGATGGTGCGGCCCTGCGGCACGACCTCGAAGTGCTCGTAGGGGCGTTCTTCCGTGCCTTCGGGCAGCCGGCGCAGCAGCCGCCGCCCTTCGTACAGGCCGTCCTCGGGGATCCGGGCCTCGCGCAGCTGGGCGGGGACCGGTGCGGCGGGGGCCGCGGGGGTGGTGATCGTCATGACTCTCCTGAAGATGCGTGACCGACGGGCGGTCGCGGCGCGCGGGTACGGACAGCGGGCGAGCCGCGGGGGCTCGCCGGGTGAGAGGGGTGTCCCGGAAGGACACGGAAAAAGGACAGCGGCCCGCGCGGGTCCGGGATCCGGGGTGTGCGGGGGGGGGCTGTCCGATGTCTCCGGTGGGCTTTTGACGCCGACTGCCGGAGACCCTTCGCGACGCTAGAGGCCGGACCGTGCGCACCCGCAGCGGTCCGGGGTACAGGAGAACCCCGCCGCCTGGAACGAGTGCTTGATCATGGGGCCATTGTGCGGCCCGGGGCCGCACCGGGTCAAGGTGGCACCGGGTGACCGCCCGGTGCCCCGGTTCACTTCGACTGCGTCTCCTCGGTGGGCAGCCGGCCCGGCTCCGGCCCGCGGGCGCGGGCCGCGACGATCTGCCCGATGAACGCGTCGTAGACGAGCACGCCCACCACTCCCCCGGCCAGCGGCCCGGCGATCGGGATCCACCAGTAGTTGCTGAACCACTCGTACGTGCCCGGCAGGGCGATCTCACCCCAGCCGGCGAAGTACGCCCACAGCCGGGGGCCGAAGTCCCGGGCGGGGTTGATCGCGTATCCGGCGTTGGGGCCGAACGTCAGCCCGATGACGAGGACGATCATGCCGATGACGTACGGACCGAGATTGGCGCCGGGGCCGGTGTTCCGCAGGTCGGCGACCGCACAGACCAGCAGCACCAGGACCGCGGTGCCGACGATCTGGTCGAGCAGCGGGCCCCAGACCGAACCGCCGAAGTATTCGGCCGGGAAGGTGGCGAAGATCGAGTAGGTGCTCAGGGACTCGTCCCGGCTCAGCCCCTCGGCCTTGTCGAACGCGTCGATCGCCCACCGGTAGACGGCGTACGTCAGCATGGCGGCGACGAAGGCGCCCGCCAACTGCGCCAGCCAGTACGGCAGCACCTTCCACCAGGCGAAGCCGCGCCGCAGGGCGAAGGCGAGGGTGACCGCCGGATTGATGTGCGCCCCGGTGATCCCGCCGGCCACATAGATGCCGAACACGACGGCGAAGCCCCAGCCGAACGCGATGATCAGCCAGCTCGCGGGGCCGAACGGCTCCGCCTGCCGGCCCGATCCCGGGAGGCCCGCGACCGCCACCGCGACGGCGGCGGTGCCGAGCAGGATCAGTACGAACGTGCCCAGGAACTCGGCGAGCATCTCGCCGCCGAGCCCGGCACGGTACCCGCGCCGGCGTTCACCGTGTTCCACCATCGGCCCTCACTCAGTCCGGTCCGGGAACGCCCGTACGGACGCACCACGCATTTCCGACATTAGGTGTCCGGCGGAATACCGCCACCGGAGCCGTTCCCGCATGCCGCCGAACGCACCAACGCCCCCGGCCCGTCCGGGCAGCGCACCGGCACGGCGGCACGCTCCGGCGCGCCGCTGACGTCCGGTCAGCCGGCGCGGTCACCGGTGGCAGCCCGGCCGGACCGCCGATAGCGTGACCGGCGTACCGTCCGGGGCCGCCCGCCCCTCCCCTCCCCCGCCGGCGGGGACGGCGCGCGCCGTCCGCGGACGCGGATCCGCACCACCGCCGGCCACCAGGAACGCATCGAGCGGGGTCCTTCACGTGATCAGTCACCTGCACCGTCCCTCGTCCGCCGCGCCGGCACCGGTTCCGGGGGCGTGACGGTGGCGCGGGTCCGGCTTCCGGGCCGGCTGCGCGACCGGCGGCAGCAGACCACGGGGAAGCGCCGGGACCTGCTCGCGCAGCTGTCCGGGCCGCTGCGGGCCTTCACCCGTACCGAGGCGGGCAGCGCCGGCATGCTTCTCGCGGCGTCGGCCGTGGCCCTGGCCTGGGCGAACTCCCCCTGGTCGGCCTCGTACGAGGCGCTGTGGGAGACGCATGCCTCGGTGCGGGCGGGTGCCGCGGAACTCGACCTGGATCTGCGGCACTGGGTCAACGACGGCCTCATGGGGCTGTTCTTCTTCGTCATCGGCCTGGAGGTGCGCCGGGAGTTCTCCCTCGGTGAGCTGACCGACCGGCGGCGCGCGGTGCTGCCGGTGGTCGCCGCGCTCGGCGGGATGGCCGTGCCCGCGGTGCTGTATCTGGCGCTCAACCCGTCGGGCGCGGCGGCCGGCGGCTGGGGTGTCGTGATCGGCACGGACACCGCCTTCCTGCTGGGCACGCTGGCGCTCGTCGGCCCCGAGTTCTCCACCCAGCTCCGGCTGTTCCTGCTGACGCTGACGGTGATCGACGACATCGTCGCGGTCAGCGTGATCGGAGTGGTGTACTCCGACTCGCTCCGCGTGCCGCCGCTGCTCGCCGCCGGCTGCTGTCTGCTGGTGCTGGCCGTGCTCAGCCGGCGCGGCGCCTGGCGCGCCTCCGTCTACGTGGTGGTGGTCTGCGCGCTGTGGCTGGCCACCGAGGAGAGCGGGCTGCACGCGTCGATCGCCGGCATGGCGGCCGGCCTGCTGGTCGCGGCCCGCGCGCCGCGACGGCAGGAGGTGGAGGGGGCCGCGTCGCTGTTCCGGGCGTTCCGGCAGTCGCCGATGCCCGGCGTCGGCGCCTCCGCCAAGGCCGGGCTGGCCCGGGCGATCTCCGTGAACGAGCGCCTCCAGACGGCGCTGCACCCGTGGACCGGCTTCGTGGTCGTCCCGCTGTTCGCCCTCGCCAACGCGGGCATCGACCTGCGGGGCGGCGTCCTCACCGACGCGCTCACCTCCCCCGTCACCTGGGGCGTGGTGCTGGGCCTCTCCGCGGGCAAGCCGGCCGGGATCGCGGCGGGCGCCCTGGGCGGCGCGCGGCTCGGGCTCGGCCGGCTGCCGCAGGGGGTGGGGCCGGGGCAGGTGCTGGGCGGCGCGGCGCTGTCGGGCATCGGGTTCACCGTCTCGCTGCTGATCGTCCAGCTGGCCTTCGAGGACCGGGCGCTGCGCGACGAGGCGACGGTGGGGGTGCTGCTGGCCGCGGTGGTGTCGACGCTGACGGGCTGGGTGGCGTTCCGGCTCGCCGCCGTCCTGCGCGGTGAGCGGACGGCGGATCTGCCGCGGGTGCTCGACCGGCCCGTGCGGACCGGCACGGACCATGTGCGCGGACCGGCGGACGCGCCGCTGACGCTCGTCGAGTACGGCGACTTCGAGTGCCCCTTCTGCGCCAAGGCGACGGGCGTGGCCCGGGAGCTGCGGGAGCGGTTCGGGGACGACCTGCGCTACGTGTTCCGCCATCTGCCGCTGCCCGACGTCCACCCGCGGGCGGAGGCGGCCGCCCGGGCCGCGGAGTCGGCGGCCGCGCAGGACCGCTTCTGGGAGATGCACGACCTGCTGTTCCGGCATCAGGACGAGCTGGAGTACGAGGATCTGGCGGGATACGCCGCGGAACTCGGCCTCGATGTGGAACGGTTCCTGCGCGATCTGGACGACGAGCGGACCGCCGCCCGGATCCGGGCGGACGTGGCGGGCGCGGAGGCGAGCGGGGCGCGCGGCACCCCGACGTTCTTCGTCGGCGACCGCCGGCACACCGGGCCGCACGACACCGAGAGCCTGGCCGCCGCGCTCGGCTCGCTGCGGACCACGGCGTCCGGGTGAGCCGGCCCGCCCTCATGATCGTCCGGCATTCAACATCCTCCGGACGTACGGCCGTCACCGCCGATTCATCCCGCGTCCGGAGCATCTGTGCGGAGCAGCTGGGACATCCGCACCGGGCGAGGAGTCGGCATGGGCCACGGCCATCACCACCACGGGCACGACCACCACCACGAGCCGGGCGAGACCGCGGGCGCCCTGCCTCCCGCGCTCGACGGCTCCGTGCCCGACGCCGAGCTGACACCCGCCCAGCTCGGCCGCCGGTCCCTGCTCCGCCGTACCGGACTGCTCGGCGCGGGCCTGGCCGGGGCCGGGGTGCTGGGCGGCGCGGCGGCGGCTCCCGCCACGGCCGCGCCCCGCGCGGGCCGCAAGGGCAAGGGCTTCCTGTGGCTGGCGGGTGACCACCACATCCACACCCAGTACAGCAGTGACGGCAAGTACCGGGTCACGGACCAGGTGCGCCAGGGCTCGCGGCACGGCCTGGACTGGCTGGTCATCACCGACCACGGCAGCGAGACCCACGCCAGGATCGGCGTGGAGAAGGTGAACCCGGACATCCGCCGGGCGCGGGAGGAGTTCCGTGACTCCCTGGTCTTCCAGGGCCTGGAGTGGAACATCCCGTCCGCCGAGCACGGCACCGTCTTCGTGCACCCCGGCCGGAACGAGGTAGCGGTCCTCAAGGAGTTCGAGAACACCTTCGACGGCAGCGTGCGCGACGTGAGCGGCGGCGTCCGCGAGCAGGAGGCCCTGGCCGTCTCCGGGCTGCGCTTCCTGGGTGAACAGGTCCGGCACCGCAAGGTCCGGGACGCGCTGATGCTCGCGAACCACCCGGCCCGCAAGGGCATCGACTCCCCGCACGAGCTACGGGCCTGGCGCGACGCCACCTCCCCCGGCCACCGCATCGCCGTGGGCATGGAGGGCGCCCCCGGCCACCAGGCGGCGGGCATCCCCGCGCCCGCCGGCATGGGCCGCGGCCGCGGGCTCTACGACGGCGGGCCCGGGGACGCGTCCTTCGCCGCGTACCCCAGGGAGAGCTACCGGACCTGGGGCGGCTTCGACTGGATGACCGCGACCGTCGGGGGCCTGTGGGACAGCCTGCTCGCCGAGGGCAAGCCGTGGTGGATCACCGCCAACTCCGACTCGCACAACGTCTACGCCGACACCGCCGAGCGCGGCGGGCCCGACAGCGACTTCGAGGCCAACGGGCGGCACACCGACCCGGTGTACTCCGGCGGGCCGGACCTGGCGCAGGGAGACTACTGGCCCGGCCAGTACAGCCGCACCCATGTGGGCGCGGACGGCTTCTCGTACGCCGCCGTCATGGACGGCATCCGGGCCGGCCGGGTCTGGGTCGACCACGGGGGCCTGATCAGCGGGCTCGACGCGCGGCTGCGCGGGGGCGGCCGGTGGGCCACGCTGGGCGGATCGCTGCACGTCGCGCGCGGCACCGAGGTGGAGCTGAGCATCGGCATCGCCCTGGCGAACGGGCCCAACTGGGCGCAGTTCGTGCCCGGGCTGGCCCGGGTGGACGTCATCCACGGCGACGTCACCGGTCCGGTCTCCGACCCGGACGCCTTCACCGCGCCGACCGCGCGGGTCGCCGCCTCCTTCGAGGTCGGCCGCTCCACCGGCACGGTGCGCCTCAGCCACCGGCTCGGCCGGGTCGACCGTCCGCTGTACGTCCGGCTCCGGGGCACCGACGGCAACCGTACGGCGGTCGGTCCGGGCGGAGCCTCGGTCGACCCCGCCGGCCCGGCGGTCGACGTGCCCGGCGACGCGGACCCGTGGCGGGATCTGTGGTTCTACTCCAATCCGATCTGGGTGCTGCCCGCCTGACCCGTCCGCCGAGGTGACGGGGCCGCCCGGCGGGCGGCTCATCTGGAGGAGCCACCCGCACCCGTACAGATCGTGACAAGTTGCACACGCTGCGGCATGTGCATAACGTCCCTTTTGCGGGCAGACCATGCGATTAGTCAACGCCGGTCATCATGCCCGACACCCGCACCCCCAGGTCCCGTACGGGATCTCACCTCCGCAGGAGACAGGCACCATGCTGCAGTCGAAGTTCAGCAAGATCACTCTGTGCGCCGCCACCGGCGCACTCGCCGCCGCCACCCTGGCCGGCCCGGCCGCCGCCACGGAGCGCCCCGAGGCGCAGATGGCGGCCGCCCCGGTCGTCACGACCGAGGACGCCCGGGAGACCCAGGCGGCGACCTACGACAAGCGCCGCTACTACAAGGGCCGGGTCATCTCCAAGATCCCGCTCAACGTCCGCTCCGGCCCGACCCGCAAGGCCCGCGTCATCGGTTCCCTGAACCCGGGTCAGCACGTGCGCATCGAGTGCAAGGTCACGAGCAAGGACGTCGTGGACGGCAACCCGCGCTGGTACAAGCTGGCCGACGGCAAGTGGGCCTGGGCGGCCGCCCGCTACATCGAGAACATCGGCAAGGCCCCGCACAAGTGCTGAGCCCGTTCTCACCCCGCTGACGGAGGGGTCCCGGCCGCCGGCCGGGACCCCTCCCGCGTGTCCGGCTACCGCCGGGCGTCCGGGAACGGCGTCCCGGTCAGCTCCGCCAGGGCCGCCAGCAGACGTTCCTGGACCTGTGTGTCGCCCGCGGCCGGATGAGCCGTCAGTTCGCGGCGGCGCTTGAAGTAGCGGCCGGTGACGGTGGCACCGGCGGAGTCGTCCGTGGCCAGCCAGACCTGCGTCTCCGCGCCCTCCGGCAGCGCGTCCGTCGCCTCCGGGCCGCCGAGCCTGGTCCTGATCCAGCCGGGGTCCACGGCGTTGGAGAGCGTGTCCGGCAGCCGGCGGGCGGCCGCGAACGCCAGCATCACGTCGTACAGCTTGGAGTCGGCGTACGCCTGCATGCCGTCCCAGGGCCGGCCGGTGAACTGCAGATCGTCCAGCGCCGGTGTCCCCCGGGACTCCAGACCGGAGGTCAGGTACACCAGCCGGCGCGGCGGCGGCATCAGTGCCGTCAGCAGATACGGGGCGACGACGTTGATCTGGAAGATGCGCTCCAGCCCGTCGGCGGTGACCTCCCGACGGGGCACGCCGCCGCCGACACCCGCGTTGTGGATCACCACGTCGAACGGGCCCGCCCCGGCGGCCGCCCGCGCCAGCTCGCGGGTCTCCGCCAGCGAGGCCAGGTCGCCGACCAGCACGTCCGCCGCCTTCGGCACCGCCGCCAGGGCCTCCTCGGCACGCGACGCGTCCCGGGCGTGCAGCACCACCCGGTGTCCTCCGGCGGCGAGGACCGACGCCGTCTCGCGGCCGATGCCGTCGGCGGATCCGGTGACGAACACCCGGCGCGGGGCGGTGTCCGGGCTCATTCCTCGCCTCCCGGCTTGCGGCCCAGACCGCCGCCGTAGAGCAGACCGCTGATGTCCAGCGGGGCGGCGACCGGCTCGTCGGGCCGCCAGTACGGCAGATAGACCACACCCGGTTCGGTGATCTCCAGCCCCTCGAAGAAACCGGCGATCTGCGCCATCGAGCGGAGCTGGCCGCGGCCGAGGGCCTGCAGCAGCACCGACTCCAGCCTGCGGGCCTCCGGGGTGGAGGAGCAGAAGTGGGTGAGCAGCAGATAGCTGCCGGGCGCCATCATCTCCTTGTACCTGCCGATGATGCCGACCGGGTCCTCCTCGTCGAGGACGTGCTGGATCACCGCGTTCATGATCAGTCCGACCGGGCGCCGCAGGTCGAGCGCGTCGCTCACCCCGGAATGGGCGAAGATCCGCTCCGGCTCCCGGAGGTCGCCGGCCACGACCGCGGTCGACCGGTTGTCGGCCAGCAGGGCGTTGCCGTGGGCCAGCACGATCGGGTCGTTGTCGACGTAGACGACTTTCGCCCGCGGATTGGCCGACTGGGCGATCTCGTGGGTGTTCTGCACCGTGGGCAGTCCCGAGCCGAGGTCCAGGAACTGGTCGATCCCCGCGCCGCTCATGTGGCGCACGGCGCGGCCGAGCATCGCCCGGTTGATGACGGCGCCCCTGCCGCCGTCGGGGAACGCCGCCATCAACTGCTCGGTCAGCTCCCGGTCCACGGGGTAGTTGTCCTTGCCGCCCAGCACGGCGTCGTAGACCCGGGCGACGCTGGGCCGGGTGGTGTCGATCTCCGGCGGGGAGAAACCTGGGTCCTGCTGGGTCCAGCTCATGTTCTCGGCCATGTGGAGGCGGCCCTTCCCTTCAGATCTCCTTGCGGATGGCGGCGAGGGCCGCCTCGGTGCGGTCGAGCGGCAGCGCCTGTGCGCCCATCCGGTCCATGGCCTCCGAGAACGGGGCGACGTCGTGGTACTCGTCGAGGTACACGGCACCGACGAGGTTCTCCAGGTAGACGACGTCCTCCAGCTCCGGATGGGGGAACCGGAAGATGTGGAAGGGGCCGTACATGCCGGGGTGCAGTCCGAGCGCGAACGGCATGATCTGCACCGCGACGTTGGGGGCCGCGCCCATCTCGATCAGATGGTCGATCTGCTCCCGCATCACCTCGGGCCCGGACACGGGCCGGCGCAGCACGGTCTCGTCCAGGACCACCCAGAGCCGGGGCGCGCCGGGCCGGGCGAGGAGCTTCTGCCGCTCCAGCCGCACGGCGACCCGGCGTTCGAACTCCTCGGAGTCGTCGTACGGGCGGCCGGCCCGGAGCACGCTGCGCGCGTAGTTCTCGGTCTGGAGCAGGCCGGGGACGTAGTGCGGTTCGTAGGCCCGGATCACGTGGGCCTCCTCCTCCAGCGCCACGTACCCCTTGAACCAGTCGGGCACCACGTCCCGGTAACGGTGCCACCAGCCGGGCCGGTTGGCGGCCTCGACCATGGCGAGAAAGGAGTCGACGTCGTCGCGGGCCGTCACGCCGTACCGCTCCAGGAGCGTCCTGACGTAGAGGACCTTGAGCCCGACCTCGCCCTTCTCCATGCGGCGGATCGTCAGCTCGCTCACGCCCAGGGCACCGGCCGCCTGCTGGTACGTCACCCCCGACGCCAGCCGGAGATCCTTCAGCCGTTTGCCGAGCACGATCAACCGGGCCGTCGAGGCATTCATCGGCCGTAACCTGGCCACCCCGTCACCTCCGAACGGCCTTGCGTGGCGGCAGTCCGCCACCTCGGCCGGACACCCGTCCGAGCGGCGCCGGACAGAAGTTATCAGACCGGATGCCCCTGAACGACGATGTCGCGCAAGGTGGTTGAAAGCTTCAACCTGATCTGCCCGCGGGGCCCGCGGGGCGGGGGCCCTCGGGCGCCCGGCGGAGGTCAGCTGGACTCGCGGACCACGAGCGAGGTGGGCAGGAGGACCTGGCGCCGTCCCCCACCGGGCCGGTCCGCCTCGTCCGCCTCGTCCATCTCCTCCAGCAGAATCGAGGCCATCGTGCTGCCGATCTCCTCGACCGGCTGCCGCACGCTGGTCAGGGGCGGGTCGGTGTGCCGGGCGACGATCGAGTCGTCGAAGCCGACCACCGCCACGTCCTCCGGCACGCGGCGGCCGTGCCGGCGCAGTTCGGCGAGCGCGCCCGCCGCCATCACGTCCGACGCCGCGAACACCGCGTCCAGACCGGGCCGGCGCTCCAGGAGCGCGCGCATCGCGCGCCGGCCGCCCTCCTCGGTGAAGTCGGCCGGCTCCGCGAGGGCCTCGGAGGCGTCGGCACCGCCCTCCCGCAGCGCGTCCCGCCAGCCCTGGCGTCTGCTGTGGCCGACGTCCATGTCGAGCGGGCCGGTGATGGTCGCGATCGTACGGCGGCCGCGGCGCAGCAGGTGGCGCACGGCCTCCGCGGCCCCGCCCGCGTTGTCGGAGTGGACGTGGCTCAGCGACTCGGCGGCCGACCGGCGTCCGGCCAGCACGGCCGGCAGCCCGAACTCCTCCAGCAGCGCAGGCAGCGGGTCGTCCCGGTGCACCGAGACCAGCAGGACGCCGTCGACGCGGCGCGCCGCCAGGAAGTCCCGGAGCTGGTCGAGTTCCCGCTGGTCGCGCACGAGGATCAGCAGCAACTGGAACGGGGTGTCGGAGAGCCCGGTGCTGACGCCGCGGATCACCGCGGAGAAGTACGGTTCGGAGCCCAGCCTGCTCTCCGACTCCGGGATCACCAGGGCGACGGACTGGGTGCGGCTCGTCACCAGGCTGCGGGCGACGGAGCTGGGCACGTAGTTGAGTTCGCTGATCGCTGCCTGCACCGCGGCCTTGGCGGCGTCGCTGACCAGAGGCGATCCGTTGAGAACCCGGGAGACGGTGGTGCGTCCCACCCCGGCGCGTGCGGCGACGGTTTTAATAGTTGGCCGTTGACTGGTGCCCATGGCCCGCCATCGCCCCTTCCCTCGTAGCGCCGCGTACAGCGCTCATCAGCGCATTGTGCCAGACCTTGCACCAGCTGCCCCGGCCGTGACAAGAGCCCCGGACACGGTCTCGTAACGGACACGACTTCTCTTCTTGACGTCATCGCCTTTGGGTCACACAGTCATCAGCAACCCCGGTGGGATCGCTCCCACTCGGCTTTGGGAACGATCCCACTGCTGCTTGCTCTGTGGGACGGCCTCGATGAGCCAGCAGTCCGGCGCTCCAGGCGCCGCCACAAGGAGGACACGATGGGCAGTGCGCGCAAGCCATTCGGTACAAGAGTCGTAGCCGCGGCCGCGGCGGCCGTCTCCCTAGCGCTGGTCGCGGGCTGTGGCGGCGGGGACAGCGGCGACAGCGGGAAGACCGAGGACGGCAAGGTCAAGATCACCATGGGGCTGTTCGGCGTCATGGGATTCAAGGAGACCGACCTCCTCGAGCGCTACATGAAGGAGAACCCGGACGTCGTCGTCGAGGCCGAGGTCGCGGGCGACGAGCAGAGCTACTACACGGCGCTGCAGACCCGTCTGGCGGGCGGCAGCGGGCTCAAGGACATCCAGGGCATAGAGATCGGCCGGGCCAAGGAGCTCGTCGACACCCAGGCGGACAAGTTCGCGGACCTGTCCGGGGTCAAGGGCACCGACCACTTCCTGCCCTGGAAGCTGAGCCAGGTCACCACCCCGGACGACAAGGTGATCGGCCTGGGCACGGACATCGGCCCGATGGCCGTCTGCTACCGCAAGGACATGTTCGAGGAAGCCGGCCTGCCCACCGACCGCGACGAGGTCGCGAAGCTGTGGGAGGACGGCTGGGAGGGCTACGTCGAGGCGGGCAAGAAGTTCAAGTCCGACTACAAGGACGACAAGGTCTCCTACCTCGACAGCGCCTCCGGCCTGTTCAACGCGATGATCTACGGCAGCCCCGAGCAGTTCTACAACAAGGAAGGCGAGCTGATCCACAAGACCAACCCCGCCGTCAAGGAGGCGTGGGAGCTGGCCTCGGAGGCCGCCACCGCGGACCTGACCGCCAAGCTGCGGCAGTTCCAGCCCGGCTGGGACCCGGGACTGGCCAACAGCACGTTCGCCACCACGGTGTGCCCGGCGTGGATGCTCGCCCACATCAGCGAGAAGGCCGGACCGGCGAACAAGGGCAAGTGGGACGTCGCCAAGGCTCCTCAGGGCGCCAACTGGGGCGGTTCCTTCCTCGGGGTGATGGAGGACAGCCCGGTCAAGGAGGAGGCGAAGAAGCTGGTCGCCTGGCTGACGGCGCCGGAGCAGCAGGCGTACCTCTTCCAGGAGCTCGGCAACTTCCCGTCCTCGCAGGAGGCCCTGGAGGACCCGAAGGTGGCCGACGCGAAGTCCGAGTACTTCGGTGGCGCGCCGATCGGCAAGATCTTCGGTGACGCCGCCAAGGAGATCCCCGACGAGCAGGTCCTCGGCCGCAAGGACGGCACCATCAAGGACACCTTCTCGCAGGGTCTCCAGCTGATCGAGGACGGCGACCAGAGCCCCGAAGAGGCCTGGAAGACCACCGACGAGCGCGTCCAGAAGACCGCCGGCTGACCCGGTCCGCCCGTTGAGGTGCCCGGCGGCCGCGGCGTGACAACGCCCGGCCGCCGGGGCCTCCCCCGTCCTTATCAAGCGCACCTCAGGGAAGGAAGCCCTCCGTGGCCACCTCCACCTCGGTCTCCCCGGCCGGTTCCGCCGGAGGGCCCCGCCCCGGACGTACGGGGGACAACCCCCGGCAGAAGTGGCGGAACCTGTTCCACCGCCTGGACATGGGAGCGGCGCCCTACACCTTCGTCGCCCCGTTCTTCATCATCTTCGGAGCCTTCAGCTTCTATCCGCTGGTCTACACGTGCTGGATCTCCCTGCACGACGTGGAACTGGCGACGATGGACCTGATGGAGTGGGTGGCGTTCGAGAACTACGTCGAGCTCGTCAACGACGCGAAGTTCTGGAACGCGCTCGGCAACACCTTCACCATCGGCGTCATCTCCACCGTGCCCCAGCTGCTCATGGCGCTCGGCCTGGCGCACCTGCTCAACTACCGGATGCGGGGCGCCGGCTTCTTCCGGGTCGCGGCCCTCGCGCCGTACGCGACGTCGGTCGGTGCCGCGGCGCTGGTCTTCACCATGCTGTTCCAGCGGGACTTCGGCATGATCAACTGGGGGCTGGGCCTCGTCGGGTTCGATCCCGTCGACTGGGAGAGCGACAAGTGGCCCGCCCAGCTGGCGATCTCCTCCATCGTGATCTGGCGCTGGACCGGCTACAACGCCCTGCTGTACCTGGCCGCGATGCAGGCCATCCCGCGGGACCGCTACGAGGCCGCGGCGATCGACGGCGCCTCCCGTTGGCAGCAGTTCACCCGGGTGACCATCCCCGGCATCAAGTCGACGATCGTCTTCACCATCGTGCTGTCCACCATCGGAGCGACCCAGCTCTTCGGGGAGCCGCTGATCTTCGGCCAGGGCCCGAACGGCGTCACCGGCGGCACACACAACCAGTACCAGACCCTGGGCCTGCTGCTCTACGAGGAGGGCTGGAAGAACTACCAGATGGGACGGGCCGCCACGGTCGCCTGGGCGATGTTCCTGCTGCTCGTCCTCGCCTTCGTCCTCCAGCGCGTGTGGCAGCGCGCCAAGTCCCGCCCGTCCGCACCCAGGAAGCGGTAACGCCATGACCACCGAAACCGTTCCCGGCAAGCGGGACACCCGCAAGCGGACACCGAGCCCCATGCCCTTCCCGGACAGCCGCCGGCTGCGGCTGCCCTTCCGGCTGAAGGCCGGACGCCAGCACCACGCCGGTCCGCTCGCCTACTTCCTGCTGATCCTGGCCGCGGTCACCTCGCTCTTCCCGCTGTACTGGACGATGGTCGCGGCATCGACCGACAACACCCGGGTGACCCAGACCCCGCCGCCGTTCCTGCCGGGCCCGAACCTCTTCAAGAACCTCGCGGCGGCCTGGGAGGACGCCGCGATGGGCAAGGCGCTCACCAACAGCTTCATCGTCGCCGGCACGATCGCCGTGGCGACCGTCCTGTTCGCCACGCTGGCCGGCTTCGCCTTCGCCAAGCTGCGCTTCCGGGGCCGCAACATCCTGCTGACCCTGGTCATCGGGACGATGATGATCCCGCCGCAGCTCAGCGTCGTACCGCTGTTCATGATGATGAGCGACCTCGGCTGGGGCCAGCGGCTGCCGGCCGTCATCTTCCCGACCCTGGTCAGCGCCGTGGGCGTGTTCTTCATGCGGCAGTACCTCGTCGAGGCGCTGCCGGACGAACTCATCGAGGCGGGCCGCGTCGACGGCGCCCACAGCCTGCGGATCTTCTGGAGCATCGTGCTGCCGGTGGCCCGTCCCGCGATGGCCGTGCTCTTCATGATCACGTTCGTGCACGCCTGGAACGACTTCTTCTGGCCGTTCATCGCCCTGGACATGAACAACCCCACCATCCCGGTCGCCCTGACCCAGCTCAGCGCGGGCTATGTGCGCGACCAGTCCCTGATCATGGCGGGGGCCCTGCTCGGGACCCTGCCGCTGCTGCTGATGTTCGTCGTCTTCGGGCGGCAGATCGTCGGCGGCATCATGCAGGGGGCGGTCAAGGGCTGAGGCCGCTCGCCGGGCCTTCCCTGACCATTCCCCGCCCCCGCACCCGTACCACCACTCCCCGGAAGGACCCCTTCGTGGCCTCTTCATCCCCTGACCCCGCCTCCGCGACGGAAGCCGGGCGCACGTTCCCGCCCGGCTTCCTGTGGGGCACCGCGACCGCCGCCTACCAGATCGAGGGGGCCGTGGACGTGGACGGCCGCACCCCCTCCATCTGGGACACCTACTCCCGTACGCCCGGCAAGGTGCGCAACGGCGACACCGGTGACATCGCCACCGACCACTACCACCGCTGGCGCGAGGACGTCGCGCTGATGGCCGATTTGGGCGTGGGGGCCTACCGCTTCTCGGTCTCCTGGCCCCGCGTCCAGCCCGGCGGCCGGGGCGCGGCGTCGCAGAAGGGGCTGGACTTCTACCGGCGGCTCGCCGACGAACTGCTGGAGAAGGGCATCCAGCCGGTCGCGACCCTCTACCACTGGGACCTGCCGCAGGACCTGGAGGACGCGGGAGGCTGGCCCGAGCGGGACACCGCGTACCGCTTCGCCGAGTACGCGGCCCTCGCGGCCGACGCGCTCGGCGACCGGGTGCGGACCTGGACGACGCTCAACGAGCCCTGGTGCAGCGCCTTCCTGGGCTACGGCTCCGGGGTGCACGCGCCGGGGCGCACCAATCAGGCCGACGCGCTGCGCGCCGCCCACCACCTCAACCTGGGGCACGGGCTGGCCGTCCGCGAGCTGCGGTCCCGGACCGCCGCCGGCACACAGGTCTCCGTGACGCTCAACCTGCACCATGTGCGGCCGCTGACCGACAGCGCGGAGGACGCCGACGCCGCCCGCCGCATCGACGGCGTCGCCAACCGGGTCTTCACCGGCCCGATGCTGCGCGGCGCCTACCCGGAGGACGTGCTGAAGGACACCGCGCACCTCACGGACTGGTCGTTCGTGCGCGACGGGGACACCGGGACGGCACAGGCGCCGCTGGACTTCCTGGGCGTCAACTTCTACACGCCGACCCTCGTCTCCGCCGCCGAGCCCGGCGGCAGCGCGCACCGCTCCGACGGGCACGGCGCCAGCGCGTTCAGCCCCTGGCCGGGCGGCGACGACGTGGCCTTCCACCTGCCGCCCGGGCCGACGACGGCCATGGGCTGGGCGGTGGACCCGAGCGGCCTGTACGACCTGCTGCTGCGGGTGAAGGCGGACTTCCCCGGACTGCCGCTGATGATCACCGAGAACGGAGCGGCCTTCGACGACTACGCCAATCCCGAGGGCGAGGTGCACGACCCGGACCGGATCGCCTATCTGCACGGCCACCTCACGGCGGTGCACCGGGCGATCGAGGCCGGCGTCGACGTCCGCGGCTACTTCCTGTGGTCGCTGATGGACAACTTCGAGTGGGGCTACGGCTACAGCAAGCGGTTCGGCGCGGTGTACGTCGACTACCCGACGCACCGGCGCATCCCCAAGTCCAGCGCCGGCTGGTACGCGAAGGTGGCCCGGACCGGCACCGTGCCGCCCCTCGGCGAGAGCTGAGCCGCCGGGCGAGAGCTGAGCCGCCGTCTCCTGCCGCCCCCCGGGCGGGCCCGTCCGCGGGTCCGCCCGGGGGGCGGCCTCGTCCCGGCACGGCGTCCGGCCGGCCCGTCCGGCACACCGCGCGCCCGGTCCTGCCGCCGCTCGCCGGCCGGCGGCCCGTACGCCCTCCTCGGCGCACCCGGCGCCGCTAGTCTTGGCCTTCGTAACCGAACACCGTGTCGAGGGGGAACCAGTCGTGGACGTACGACAGCGCCGCAGGGTGGCCAGGACCGCGGTGGCGGGCATGACCTTGGCGGGACTGGCGCTGCTGCCGGGATCGGCCGGGGCCACCCCCGGCAGGGGCGTCACCAGCACCGAGCTGGCCGAGGGGACGTCCGAGCGGACGGTGCAGGTCCGCAACAAGGGCGCCACGGACGTCAAGATGCGCGAGATCACCATCGCGCCCGGCGGCACCACGGGCTGGCACCAGCACCCCGGCCGGCTCATCGCCGTGGTCAAGTCCGGGACGCTGACCCGCACCTTCAGCGACTGCACGACCGAGGTGTCCCGGGCCGGGGACACGCTGGTCGAGGAGGCCGACCAGGTCCACACCGGGCACAATCACGGCTCGGAACCGGTCGTGCTGTACGTGACCTACGTGCTGCCCGCCGGTGCCCCGACCTCGCACGACGAG
>NZ_WHPN01000013.1 GCF_009735685.1 Streptomyces lycii
CGCCCCCCGCGCGGCCTTCCGCCGGCCGGGCCTGCGGATACCGCCGCCGGTGCGCACCGCCGCGGCCGCCGCCTGCCTCGTCCTCGGGCTCGGGCTGCTCGGCGGCGCCGCCGCGGGCAGCTGGCTGACCGGCGACGACACCGCCCAGGCCGCCACCGGCAAGGACTTCTCCGAGGCCCGCGGCCTCTGGCACAGCGTGCCCGTGGACGAGATCTTCCCCCGCACGCTCCGCGGCGAGGGCGCGGGTCCGGGCGGCGCCGACCGCACCTGGATCCGGATCGCGGTCGCCCCCGACAGCGGCTGCGCCCGCGCCTTCGACCCGCTGCTGGCCAGGGCGCTCTCCCCGGTCGGCTGCGAGCGCCTGCTCCGCGCCACCTACACCGACGCCACCAGCAGCACCGTCACCACCGTCGGTCTCGTGATCACCGAGGCGGACGCCGCGGGGATGAAGGACCTGCGGGCCCGGTTCGAGGACGAGGGCCTCGCCGCGCGCCGCGACCTGATGCCGCGCCCGTACGCCGCGAAGGGCACGGTCGCCGAGGACTTCGGCGACGCGCAGCGCGGCGCGTGGACGGTGCGGGTGCTCACGGACGTACCCGCCGTCGTCTACGCCGTCACCGGATTCACCGACGGCCGCGACGTGGACGAGCCGCAGCCCGCGGAGAGGGCGACCGAGGAGGACGCCACCGCGGCCCCCGCGCAGGCCGGTCTCGGCCACGACGCGGCCGGCGTCGCGGACCGCGTCGAACGCGGCTTCCGCGAGGCCGCCGCCCCGGAGGACAGCGCATGACCGCACGCCCCGGCCGTGCCGTACGGCTCGCCGCCGTACTCGCCGCGGCACTCGCCGTCGCCGCGGGACTGCCCGGCACCGCCGCCACCGCACGGGCCGACGGCATCCAGGCCCAGTCCTGGGCCCTGGACGCGCTGCGCACCGAGGAGGCCTGGCGGACCACCCGGGGCGAGGACGTCACCGTCGCCGTCCTCGACACCGGGGTGGACGGCGAGCACCCGGACCTCGACGGCCAGGTGCTGGAGGGCAAGGACTTCATCGGCTTCGGAGCGGAGCGCGGCGACCGGTCGTGGGCCCGGCACGGGACCGCCATGGCCGGGATCATCGCCGGCCACGGGCACGGCCCCGACCGCGCCGACGGCGTGCTCGGCATCGCGCCGGAGGCCAAGATCCTGCCGGTCCGGGTGATCCTGGAGGACAGCGACCCGGACCGGGAGAAGGCGCGGGGCAGCCGCGGCGGCGCGCTCGCCAAGGGCATCCGCTGGGCGGCGGACCACGGGGCGGACGTGATCAACCTGTCCCTCGGCGACGACAGCGAGTCGGCGCACCCGGAGCCCGGCGAGGACGCCGCCGTGCAGTACGCGCTCGCCAAGGGCTCCGTGGTGGTCGCCTCGGCGGGCAACGGCGGCGAGGACGGCGACCGGGTCTCCTTCCCCGCCGCCTACCCGGGCGTGATCGCGGTGACCGCGGTCGACCGCTACGGCAGCCGGGCGCCCTTCTCCACCCGCCGCTGGTACGCCACGGTCTGCGCGCCCGGCGTCGACGTGGTCATCGCCGACCCCGACGGCCGCTACTACGAGGGCTGGGGCACCAGCGCCGCCGCCGCCTTCGTCTCCGGCTCCGTGGCCCTCGTCCGCTCCGCCCACCCGGACCTGAGCCCCGCCCAGATCAAGCGGCTGCTGGTGGACACGGCGCGTGACACCCCCGACGGCGGACGCAACGACGCGCTGGGCGCCGGGCTCGTCGACCCGGCCGCGGCGATCGAGGCGGGCCGTGCCGTCGAACCCCGAGCCCAGCGGCCCAGCGCCGCCCCGTACGCCGAACGCTGGTTCGGCACCGGCCCGGACGCCTCCGCCGGTGAGGACGACGGCCCCGGCGGGCTCGTCGCGGCGGCCGGGGTTTCGGGCGCCGTGCTGCTCGCGGCGGGCGGCTCCCTCTGGCACCGCGGCCGGCGCCGCCCCGGTGCGGGTGCCCCGCCGGGGCCCTGACGCCGGGCCGCCGGACCGGCCGGAGGTAGCCTTACCGCCCGTGGCTTCCAAGAACATCCCGGACTCCGGTTTCGCCGACGACGACGGCTCCGCCGACCCCCGGCTGGCCGCGGCACTCGCCGCCTACGCCGACGACCGCGGCGCCGAACCGGAGGTGCTGGCCGCGCTGCCCGGCACCCGGCTGCTGGTGCCGGTGGTCGCGGTCCTCGGCGAGGCCGAGACCGGCCCGGACGGGCTGCGCCGGGAGAAGTCCAGCGACATGGCCGTGCCGACGCTCCAGGGCCCCGGCGGCCGCCGTGCGCTGCCCGCGTTCACCAGCACCGAGTCCTTGGCGCGCTGGGACCCCGCGGCGCGGCCCGTGGCCGTACCGCTGCACCAGGCGCTGCGGGCCGCCGCCCAGGAGCGGGCCGACACCGTGGTGCTGGACCTGGCGGGCCCGGTGCCGTACCAGCTGAGCGGTCCGGCGCTGCTGGCGCTCGCCGAGGGCCGGGCGAGCACGGATCCGCTGCGGGACCCGGCGGTCACCGAGGCGCTGCGGAACGTGCTGGCGGCCGATCCGGCGGTCCGCCGCGCGGGCCTGGTCCCGGCAGAGGCCACCGACGGCACCCTGGCGCTGGCCCTCGACCCGGCGGCGGAGCCCGCGGAGGCGGTGCGGCGGATCGCCGGGGCGCTGGCCGCGGACGAGACGCTGCGGGCACGCCTGGTGCGCGGGCTGGATCTGGCGCTGCTGCCGGAGGGTGCCGCGGTGCCCGGGGACCCGGTGCTCGGGGAACAGGCGCCCGGCCGAGAAGCGTGATGTCCTGATACGCCCCACAATGCAGAGAGAGGTAATGATCTCTGCTAGGAGGGCGCCATGGAGGCGCGTACAGCCGTATCCGAATTTCTCGGGACCCTGCTGCTGGTCTTCTTCGCGGTCGGGTCCGCGGTGCTCGGCGCGGAATACATCGGCGCCGTCGGCATCGCCCTGACCTTCGGTCTCACCCTGCTGGCCCTGGCCTACGCGCTGGGCCCGGTCTCCGGCTGCCACATCAACCCGGCGGTGACCCTGGGGATGCTCATGGCCCGGCGGATCCCGGTGCGCACCGCGATCGAGTACTGGATCGCGCAGGTGCTGGGCGGTTTCGCCGGCGCGCTGCTGCTGTTCGTCGTGGCCAAGCAGGTGCCGGGACTGTCCACCGGGGGCGCCTTCGGAAGCAACGGCTTCGGCTACCGGTCGCCGGTGGGCATCAGCACCTTCGGCGCGCTCGTCGCCGAGATCGTGCTGACGTTCCTGCTGGTCTACGTCTTCCTGGCGATGACACACCGGGTGGCGCTGGCCGGATTCGACGGGCTGGCGGTCGGGCTGGTCCTGGCCGCCGTCCACCTGGTCGGCATTCCGCTGACCGGCACCTCGGTCAACCCGGCGCGGAGCATCGGCCCCGCGATCTTCGCGGGCGGCCCCGCGCTGGCGCAGCTGTGGCTGTTCATCGTGGCGCCGCTGGCGGGCGGTGCCCTCGCGGCGGTGGTGCACCGGGCCACGCACCCGCCGGACGAGCCCCGGGAGGTCGCCGACGAGGCCGCGGCGGCGGCCGAGGCGCGGGAGCGCGCCTGAACCGCGACCGGGGAGGCGGCCCGGCGGTCTCGCCCCCCCGGCCGGGACGGGCGGGGCCTCTCGCCGAGGGGGGCGCAAAGGGCCCGGCGTAGGGCGTACCGGGCTCGCCGAGGGGCCTGCGCGGGCCCTGCGCGGGCCGGTGCGCCCCGGCTCCCGCTCCCCGCCCCCGGCCCTGCGGAGGTCCGGGGGCACTCCGGAATCCCGGGCCCGCCCGGCCCTCGTCACGCCCGGCCCCCGTCACGCCCGGCCCGCCCCGGTGGCGGTCCCGGCTGCGTCCCGGCCGCGTTCCGACCCGGTGTTCGGCCCCGCTAGCGTCCGAAGACGGGCCCGGTGTACTTCTCGCCCGGCCCCTGGCCCGGCTCGTCCGGCACCACCGACGCCTCGCGGAACGCCAGCTGGAGCGACTTGAGCCCGTCCCGCAGCGGCGAGGCGTGGTAGGAGCCGACCTCGGTCGCGCTCGCCGTGACCAGCCCGGCCAGCGCGGTGATCAGCTTCCGCGCCTCGTCCAGGTCCTTGTGCTCGGGGCCCTCCTCGGCCAGGCCGAGGTTGACCGCCGCCGCACTCATCAGGTGCACGGCGACCGTGGTGATCACCTCGACGGCGGGCACCTCGGCGATGTCCCGGGTGATGCTGTCGAAGTCCGGCGCCTGCCCCTGCGGGTCGGGTGTCGGCTGCTGCGGCGTGGCGTCGCTCATGGTCTGCTTCACTTTCGGTGGACGGTGCCCGGGGGGACGGTTCCCGCGGACGGGGCGCGGGGTGCGGAGCCCGGTGGTACGGAGCCCGGCGCGGTACGGAGTGTGAGTGCCGGACGCCGGTGTGGCCGGCACGGCGTACCGGACCGGGACACCGCCCCCAGCCTATGACCGGCCCCGGGCCGTGCGGCGACCGCCCCGGACGCTGGTATGCTTGGAGCATGACCGGCCGGACGCTCATGTGTCCGGCCCACAAGTGGAGGCTCCGCTCTCCCACCTGACCGGCCTCCGGGCCGGCGGGTCCCCGGTCAGGCAGTGCCGGTCGTCCGCCCGTTCAGCGGTCGGCGGCGCCGCCCGATGCGCCCCACGGTGAGCCGTGGCGGTGCTCCCGGTTAATCGGAGCCCCGCCTGTGTCCCGTCCGGGGCGTTTCTTGCGTGTCGTGCGGGGGTCGTCAGAACAGACGTTACGCGGCTGTCCGCCAGACGGTCGCGTGGGTGCTAACCGAGGAGGCCCCATCAGCGCCGAGCCCCGCATCAACGACCGGATCCGAGTCCCCGAGGTGCGACTCGTCGGTCCCAGTGGCGAGCAGGTCGGCATCGTGCCGCTTGCCAAGGCACTGGAGCTCGCATCGGAGTACGACCTCGACCTGGTCGAGGTGGCGGCGAACGCCCGCCCGCCGGTGTGCAAGCTCATGGACTACGGGAAGTTCAAGTACGAGTCGGCCATGAAGGCCCGTGAGGCGCGCAAGAACCAGGCGCACACGGTCATCAAGGAGATGAAGCTCCGGCCGAAGATCGACCCGCACGACTACGACACCAAAAAGGGTCACGTCGTCCGGTTCCTCAAGCAGGGCGACAAGGTCAAGATCACGATCATGTTCCGCGGTCGCGAGCAGTCGCGCCCCGAGCTGGGTTTCCGGCTGCTTCAGCGGCTCGCGGAGGACGTCCAGGACCTGGGCTTCGTGGAATCGAACCCCAAGCAGGACGGCCGGAACATGATCATGGTTCTCGGTCCGCACAAGAAGAAGACCGAGGCGATGGCCGAGGCCCGCGAGCTCAAGGCGGCACGCAAGGCGGAGAGCCAGGCGAACGCCGAAGAGGCACCCGCCGGAGAACCCGCCGAGGCCTGATCCGGGGCGACAGCCCCGGACACGAACGCAAACCCACTGACGCTCCCCGCTCCGGTGCCCGTACCGGGGGGAGCGCCACCGACGAGGAGAGAACGGCGACATGCCGAAGAACAAGACGCACAGTGGTGCCAGCAAGCGCTTCAAGATCACCGGCTCCGGCAAGGTGATGCGCCAGCGCGCGGGTCGCCGCCACCTTCTCGAGCACAAGCCGTCGACCCTGACGCGCCGCCTCGCCGGCAAGACCGAGATGGCCCCGGCCGACGCCAAGAAGATCAAGAAGCTTCTCGGCAAGTGACGCACCCGCCCCGGACGTCCTCAGCGGACGTGCACCGGGGCGGTGCGCCGGAGACCGGGACCCAATCGATCCGGGCCGCGTGACGATTCCGCGGCCCCGTACAAGGAGTTAAACAAGTGGCACGCGTCAAGCGGGCAGTCAACGCCCACAAGAAGCGCCGGGCGATTCTCGAGCAGGCCAGCGGCTACCGCGGCCAGCGGTCCCGCCTGTACCGCAAGGCCAAGGAGCAGGTCACTCACTCCCTGGTCTACAACTACAACGACCGCAAGAAGCGCAAGGGCGACTTCCGTCAGCTGTGGATCCAGCGCATCAACGCCGCTGCCCGCGCCAACGGCATCACCTACAACCGCTTCATCCAGGGTCTGAAGGCCGCCAACATCGAGGTGGACCGGAAGATTCTGGCCGAGCTGGCGGTCAACGACGCCAACGCGTTCGCCGCGCTCGTCGAGGTGGCCCAGAAGGCGCTGCCGAGCGACGTCAACGCCCCGAAGGCCGCCTGACAGCAGGCCCTCCAGGCTTCCCGGACCCGCAGGCCCTGCCTGCGGGTCCGGTGCGTTCGGGTCCGGGCAC
>NZ_WHPN01000160.1 GCF_009735685.1 Streptomyces lycii
GTCCGCCTGTGCCTTCTCCAACTCCGGCCAATACTTCGCCAGCGCGTCGCCGGCCAGGTCGTAGGACTTCTTCAGCTTCTTGAGGTTCTTCGGAACGTCCTCGAACTCCGAGGTGAACGCCTCGGCCGACTTCCCCGCCCACCGCAGCATCGCGTCGTCGCCCGCCATGCCCTTGATGTCCCGCAGCGCGTCACCCACATCGTCGGCGAACGCGTGCAAGCGCTTCGCCAGATGCTTCACCCGCTCCGGATCACCCGGAACCGGATCACCCTCCAGGTCAAGGACATGCCAATCCGTAGGGCGATACGCAGCCATGGTTCCCCCCGTACTTGCCGACGACCCACCAACTCCCGGACGACCGTTCGAACTTACCTTGTCAGCAGACGCGCAGGCCAGGGGA
>NZ_WHPN01000161.1 GCF_009735685.1 Streptomyces lycii
GTCCGCCTGTGCCTTCTCCAACTCCGGCCAATACTTCGCCAGCGCGTCGCCGGCCAGGTCGTAAGACTTCTTCAGCTTCTTGAGGTTCTTCGGAACGTCCTCGAACTCGGACGTGAACGCCTCGGCCGACTTCCCCGCCCACCGCAGCATCGCGTCCTCACCCGCCATGCCCTTGATGTCCCGCAGCGCGTCACCCACGTCATCGGCAAAGGCATGCAGCTTCCGCGCCAACTGCTTGACCTGCTCCGGATCACCCGGAACCGGATCCCCGTCCAGGTCAAGGACATGCCAATCCGATGGGCGATACGCCACAACTTCCCCCGTAGACCCGTAGACAAGTCAATACATCAACACCCCGCGAGCGTCCCCGCGACGATCGAATCTACCCCGGCCCACTGCCAGTTCGTACGGCGGCGCGGTCAGCAGCCGTGCCCCGCGGTGCGGCCGGCGAGCGTCCGGCCGCCGCCGACGGCGGCTACCTGGCGAATACCCGCCCAATTGGTTAGGTTGCCCTCTCTTCGTCCGATCCCCACAAGGTGAGTGGCAGCCGTGCGGCA
>NZ_WHPN01000162.1 GCF_009735685.1 Streptomyces lycii
CCGGGACCGGGACCGGAGTCGGGAGGACCGAGGTCGGGAGGACTCGGGTCGGGAGGACCGAGGGCGGGACCGGAGTCGGGAGGGCCGGAGTCGGGAGGGCCGGAGTCGGGACCGGGACCGCAGCCGGAGCCGGAGCCGGGTTCGGGCTCGGCGAGGGGGCGTTCCTGCTGTTCCGTCATCCCAGTGCTCCGTTCTGGCGGGATGGGCCGGGCCGCGGGCCCGGCGCCGCACCGCCGTCGGCGTCACTCCGCGGACCGCCGGCCGGACCAAGTGCCGAAGGCCGCCTCCACCAGCCTCAGCGCCTCTGCCGCCGGTGGCGATCCCAGCGGGTCCACAGCGGTGAGTTCGCGCAGCCGTTCCGCGTCGGACGCGCCGAGCAGCATGTCGGTGGAGAGCCGTACGCGGAGCGCGTCCGGGGGGTCGCCGAAGCGGTGCCCGCCGGGTACCGGACGGCCGAGCCGCCGGGTGAGTTCCTCCTCCAGTTCGACGGAGTCGGTGACGCCGTTCTCGGCGAGCGCGGGGCGCAGCGGGTCGAGGTCCGGGTAGAGGTGGCTCCCGGCGCGGGGCGGCCGGCAGAGCGCGCCGTGCGAGGTGACGGTCCGGTGCAGGGCGGCGGCGAGGATGCCGTGCAGGCGCGCCGCCGCCCGGACGCGTTCCTCCACGGCCGGAGGTTCGGCCAGGGCGTGGGCGGCGGCCGCCGCGAGGGGCGCGGGCAGGCCGCCGCCCGTCCCGGCGAGCACGTCGAGGGTGGCGGCGTGCAGTTCGGCGCCCCGCCAGGTGCCGGGGAAGCGGGCGACGGCGGCGGGCCAGCCGTGCGGCAGCAGCACGGCGGAGAGGCCGGCGATGACGACGACGTACTCGGGAAGCATCTCGGCCGGGCTGACCACGGCCGTGCCCGCACCGGGCCCGGGGGCGCCGGTTCCGGTCGCCGGCCTGCCGTCCGGGTGGCCTGCG
>NZ_WHPN01000014.1 GCF_009735685.1 Streptomyces lycii
CGAACGCGGCGGCCAGTACGGCGGCGACCCCGAGGCACATCCCGCCCAGGTTGAGCCAGGGGTGCGGGTATTGCGGGTCGGGGACGGTCGTGAGGACGACGGCCGCGCCCTGGCTCGGCCAGATGGCGAGGATGCCCTCGAGCGAGGAAGGGAAGAGGCCCCCGAAGGCGGGGATCAGGAAGACGATACCCACCAGGGTGGCGAGTGCTCCCGCGGTGGCCCGCATGATCGTGCCGAGCGCGACGGCCAGCAGCGCGATGGCGGAGAGATAGAACCCGCCACCCGCGACGGCGGAGAGCACGCCGGGGTCGCCGAGCCGGGCGCTCGGCACGTCCTGCCCGGCCAGGAGCGCCTGCCCGAGCAGGAAGACGGCGAACATCAGCGCCTGGCCCGCGACCATGGCGGTGGCGGTGGCCACCACCACCTTGGCGGCGAGCAGCCGGTGCCTGCGCGGTGTCGCGGCCAGTGACGTCTGCATCAGGCCGGTCGCGTACTCCGAGGTGACGACCAGGATGCCCAGCACACCGATGATCAGCTGGGCGACGAGGTACGCCGTCAGGCTGAGGCTGGTCGGATCCCAGTCCGCCCGTTCGGCGGCGGTCGCGCTCCGGTACTCCTGTCCGGCGGAGCTCATCGAGAGGGCGGTGATGCCGAGCCCGACCACCATGAGGCCGCCGACGGTGTACCAGGTGGAGCGCAGGCTGCGGAGCTTGATCCACTCCGCGCGGAGGGTGTGGGCGAAGGTTACCCGGGGCGTGGTGGCGGGCGCGCTCATGCGGTGGCTCCCTGGTACTCGACGCTGTCCCTGGTCAGTTCCATGAAGGCGTCCTCCAGCGACGGCCGCTGGGGGGTGAGTTCGCTCAGGGGGACGCCGTGGTAGGCGGCGAGTTTGCCGATGTCCTCGCTGGTCATGCCGGAGACGAGGAGGGCGTTCCCGTGTCCGTCCCGGACGGTGGCCCCGGCGGTGGTCAGCCGGCGCGCGAGGGAGTCCGGTTCGGGCGTGCGGACGAGTACGCTGCCGTCGCCCTCGGCGGCGTGCAGGAAGTCGCTCATGCCGGTGTCGGCGATGAGCCGGCCCCGGCCGATGACGACCAGGTGGTCGGCGGTCTGCGCCATCTCGCTCATGAGGTGGCTGGAGACGAGCACGGCGCGGCCCTCGTGGGCGAGGGAGCGCATGAAGTCGCGGATCCAGCGGATGCCCTCGGGGTCGAGCCCGTTCACCGGCTCGTCGAAGATCAGCACCCGCGGGTCGCCGAGCAGCGTGGCCGCGATGCCGAGCCGCTGCCGCATGCCGAGCGAGAAGCCTCCCGCCCGCTTGCCCGCCACGCCCTCCATCCCGGTCCGGGCGAGCACGGCGTCGACGCGGCGGCGGGGGAGGCCGTTGCTGACGGCGAGCGCGAGGAGATGGTCGTACGCCGTCCGGCTGCCGTGCACCGCACCGGCGTCGAGCAGGGCACCGACCTCGGTCAGCGGGACGGGCAGGTCACGGTGGTGCCGGCCGCCGATGGTCACGGAACCCCGGGTGGGCGCGGCCAGGCCCAGGATCATCTTCATGGTCGTGGACTTGCCGGCGCCGTTCGGGCCGAGGAAGCCGGTCACCTGCCCCGGTTCCACGGTGAAGGACAGGTCCTCCACCACGGTGTCGGGCCCGTACCGCTTGGTCAGGCCCTGTACGTCGATCCTTGTCATGACCGGGATCCTGGCGGGCCGGGCCGGGGGATTCCTGAGAGGTTCTGGGAGGAATCTGGGAATCCGGCGCCCCTGGCGGCGCCCCCGGCCGCGGCCCGCGCCGCGGTGGCGGGACGTTCACAGGAAACCCTGGGATCCGCCCGGGTGCTTCCGGGCGGCGGGCCGTGACCGGACGCGTGTCGGCGCGGGGTCGGCGCGGGGGCCGGTGCGGGGCGGGTGCCGCTTCCGTGCCGGGGCGGCCGGCGGACCGGCCGCCGGCCCGCGGGCGGCGGACGGGTGGGTGACCGGGAACCGGCCGGCCGGTGGCCGGAGCGGCGGCCCGCTCAGCCGGTGAGCTTGGCGTTCTGCGCCTCGACGATCGCCTCGGGAATCCTGGCGTCGCCCGGTGCCGAACTCAGGAACGCGTCGCCGTCGTACGCGAAATAGAGGACGACCCTGTCACCGAACCGGGCGGCCTGGGTGCGGAAGGTGTGGTTCACGCCCTGGACCTCGTAGTTCGCGGCGAAGGCCAGTGACTCGTCGCCGTACCCGGGGTCGGCCTCGGCGCGGACCGAGTCATAGGGGTTGGTCCCGGTCCCCTTCGCCGTGAAGCCGCCGTCGCAGGACCGCACGGCCTCCGCCAGCCCGGCCATGGCGGCTTCGGCCTCGCCGGGCGCGTAGACGGAGACGGTGACGGAGGTTTCCATGCCCTGGTGGTCGTCCTCGTTCACCTCACGGGTGGCGGTGGCCCGCGGATCACCGATGGGCAGGTCGTTCATCGCGTACGCGGCCTGGGCGCATGCCGGCTTGTCGACCTTCAGGCTCTGCTGGTCCTTGGCGATGGCGTGCTTCGCGTCGGGCTTCTCGACCTCGTAACCCTTGAGGTCGGCCGTGGTGAGGAGGCGCCGCGCCAGGTCGTCGGCGGGCCGGTGGGTCTTCGTCCCGGAGGAGGGGGCGGCGCCGTCGGTGTTCCCCTCGCCGGTGCCGCACCCCACCAGGGTTCCGAGGGAGAGCGCGGCCAGTGTGAAGGTGCCCGTGACGGAGGGGCGGCGCATCATGTCGACTTCTCCCTGCGGGTGTGAGGCGTGGTCGGCCACGACCCTATCCGCACGAGCACACCGGGGCGACTGCGGGTGCCGGACCGTGAGCGGAGCGCGACCGGGCGGGCCCGTGGCGGAAGTTGGCGGCGTGCCGCACCGGCCGGGCGGCCCGCCGGCCGCGGGACGCGCCGCCCTGGCTGCGGCAGCGCCGCCGCAGCCAGGGAACGGCTCAGCCGCAGCGCCAGGTCGTCGGCGACAGCTTGCCGGTGGTGGTGTTCTGGATGTACCCGGCCACCGAGCCGTTGTCCGCGGAGACGTACACGCCCACGCGGTTCCCCAGCGTGGCGATCTGGGTGTCCATCCGCCACACGCCGTACAGCACGGCGCCCCAGTTCCACGGCTCGTAGCCGACGCTCTGGCCGGTGCTGTTGATCGAGTGCAGCGAACCGCTGTTGGGGACGACCATCATGCTGCCGTCCTTGTCCCACACCGCGCCGCTGGTGCTGCCGGCCATGCCGGCGACCCGGCCGTTGGAGATCGCCCCGCCGTGGGCCTTGGCCGTGCCCGTCGGGACCGCCAGCTTCCGGGCGCTTCCCGAGCGCCACAGGTACACGGCGGTGGAGCTGACGGGCGCGCCCTCGGGATAGTGGTTGACCAGTACCGTGCCGTCCTGGTCGATGCCGGCCGCCTCGGTATGGCCCGCCGTGGGCAGGCCGCCGGACAGCTTCACGGCGGTGCCGGGCGCGTCCGCGGGCCACAGGACCGCGGTATGGGGGGAGTCCTCCTCGGCCGTCCTGGTCCAGCCGACGATGTCGCCGGTGTCGTTGATGCCCGTGGCGAAGGAACTCCGGGCGCCGGCCGGCAGCGGCAGCCGCTCCAGCTTGCCGTCGCGCGAGCGGAAGGCGCGGCCGATGTTCTCGGCGCCGACCGAGTAGCCGACGACGGTGCCGTCGCGGTTGACGCCGTTCACCGTGATGCTGGCGGAAGGCTCCAGAAGCCTGCCGTAGTCGATGGCCCGGCCGTCCTTCCAGCGCACGACGCGGTTCTCCCGCGTGCCGTCGGCGGAGCTGCCGCTGGATGCCTCCCCGGCGTAACCGCCCTGGCTGTCGGCCGCGTCGACGTTGCCGCTGTCGGTGCCCGCGGGCAGCGGGAGAGTGGTGGGGGTGCACGTCGCCGCTCCCGTGGCGGCGGACGCGGCAGGAGACATGAGGACGGAGGCTGCTCCCACCGCGAGGGCCGTCAGGGCCGTCACGGTCGTCGCCGTACGTCTGGACCGCATGTGAACAACTCCTTCACTGGGTGAACACGGGACGCTCCACCCTCGCAAAGAGGGCTGACGGCGAACTGACGTGCCGGGCGCGGCGGTTCCGGGTGAAGGCGGTGAGGGAGTACCTGACGGCCGCGGGGCCGCGGCGGTTGTGGGGCGACGGCGCCGGGCTCAGTAGGGTGCGCCCGCCCGCCACCACTGCTGGTTGGGGCTGCCCTTGCAGGTGTACTGGACGGCCCGCGCGCCGTCCGCCGTCGAGCCGTGGCGGATGTCCAGGCACCTGCCGCTGTGCCGGGCGGTGATCCGGTGCCGGCCACCGCCGAGGTCGGTGATCCGCCACTGCTGGTTGGCGCCGGTGCCGCAGGCCCGCTGCGTGATCCGCGTCCCGTCGGCCGTCGACGAGCCCGGCACGGTCAGGCACTTGTGGCTGTACCGGACGACCAGGCGGTGGTAGCCGTTGCCCAGGGAGCGCACCTGCCAGTGCTGGTTCTGGTCCTTGGCGACGCCGCAGCTCCGCTGCATCACCCCGGCGCCGTCGGCCCGGGACCACCGCGCGGCCAGGCACTTGCCGCTGTGCCGGGCCCGCAGCTCCTCGTACGCGTGCCCGGAGCCGGCGCCGCGCACCACGCCCGTCGCGGTGTCGACGAAGACCCGCGGGTGCCAGCGCATCGACAGCGTTCGGGCGGAGGGGAACCGGAGCGGCAGCCAGACGTACTCGGAGTCCTTGACCCTGCCGCCCCAGGCGTTCGCATGCCGGTCGCCCATGTAGAGGTACGAGGTCGTGGTACGGCCCCGCACCGGCAGGACGAACGCGGACTGCGAGCCGTAGGTGATGCTGTCGCCGACGTCGGCCTGCCTGCTCCAGGGGCCGGCCATGCTGCGCGCGGTGCTGTACCGGGCCTGGTTGGGCTGCCAGCCGGTGACGCCCGAGGACAGCAGGAAGTAGACGCCGTTGCGCTTGAACACCGCCTGCGCCTCCCGCTGGACACCGCGCAGGGTGGTGACCCTGGCGGCCACCCGGAGATAGTCGGGCGTCAGCCGGAAGACGGTGAGGTCCTGCTGCTTGTTGGTCGTCGAGATCAGGTACGCCCTGCCGTCGTCGTCACGGAAGACGGTCATGTCGAAGGACTTGTACCCCAGGGGGCGGAAGCTGCGCCGGTAGGTGTAGTCGCCGTCCACCGTGCGCGACGTGGCGATGGCGACCCGTCCCTGTCCGAAGTCCCCCTCCTTCCTCTCCTTGCGCAGGAACAGCACGTACTGCCCGGTGCGGGCGTTGTGGACGACCTTGGGCCGCCAGAGGGTGGCCACCCTCAGCTCGCGGGCCGAGGACTGGGTCAGCACGTGGTTGCGGAACGTCCAGGTGCGCAGGTCGGTGGAGCGGTACACCGAGATGTACCGGAAGCGGTTGTTCGGGTGGGGGTTCTCGCCGAACCAGTAGTAGTACCTGCCGGTCTTGATCACGCCGCCGCCGTGCCCGTGCAGCACCCTGCCCGCGGAATCGGTGAACCGCACGCCGTTGGTGACGGTTGCCGGGGCGGCTGCTCCGGGCTCGCCGGCGGCCGGGTGCGCCGGGAGCAGGCCGACGCAGGCGGCGACGGCCAGTCCGATGATGATGTGCAGTGCTCTGCGCATGGCTGAGCCCTTTCGGGAGGGCGGTCAGGGCCGGACGTTGTCGATCTCGATGCTCTGGACGGAGTTGGCGCTGAAGTCGACCGCCAGCCGTTTGCCGCGCACGGGGACCGCGGGGACGGCCGCGTACTGGCGGCCGATGCGGTAGCCCGGGTCGGCGTCGGTCACCCGGCGGCGGACGACGTTGCCCACGGTGGCGAAGCGGGAGAGGTCATAGGTGACCCGCTGCGGGGTGTTGCCGCGCACGGTGACCAGCACCAGGCGGCGGCGGAGCGCGTCGTAGGCGGCCACGGTCGACCGGCTTCCGCTGTCGATGATGCGCATGCCGGGGCGGATGTGGCGGGTGTACTGGGCGAGCACGAAATACTTGTTCGCCACGTACGGGTCGGTGCCCGGGTAGGGGTCCGGCTCACCGAGGGATCCGGCCTTGCGCGTCCGGTCGAAGCTGTAGACGGCTTTGAGCAGCCCCCAGCTGAGCCGGTGCCCGGTGGCCGGATCGGTGATCTGGCCGTCGACCGGCTGCCAGTAGCACCAGGCGGTGGGGTGGAGACGGCGCAGGTCGAGCGCCACGTGGTAGGCGAGATACAGGCCGTGTTCGTACTGCTCGCCGTACTCGCTCTGCCACAGCCGCTTGCCGCTGGCGCGCACGTTGTCGTACAGCGCCGAGCGGGCGGGCCCGTCGTCGTCGTACTGGTAGCCGTGCGTGTTGACCTGGCCGACCAGGCGCCGGGTGTTGAGGGTGGCCATGTTGGTCCAGGTGTAGCCCGCCCGCCGGTACGACAACTCGTCGGAGGCGGCGATCGCTACGTCCCCGAGGCCGCGGCTGTCGAGTTCGTCGCGCAGATGGTGGATGATCCGCTGCTGGACCGGCCGGTCGGGGAGCGCGCCGATGTAGCAGCCCTCGGCCCTGCCGTTGGCCTTGTGCCCGCCCCGCGACGGCTCGTTGAAGGGCTCCACGCTGTCGAACCGGATCCCCCAGTGGTCCCGGGCGTACCGGGCGACGGTGGCGATGTAGCGGGCGTGCTGCCGCTGGTACCGGTCCTGCAGATTCTCGCCGCCGTCCGCCGCGCCGGACGGGTTGTGGTTCCTGCACATCCACCAGATCGGCGAGACGGAGAACATCTGGAAGACGTCCGCCCCCCGGGTGTGCGCGTGCCGCAGCATGGCCCGCTGCTCGGCGTCGTTCGACCAGTTCCAGCTGTCGGGGTCGGCGGGGTCGGAGCTGAGCCAGTTGACCCAGTAGCCCTGCATCTTCCGGAACGCCGGCAGGTTCGGGGAGGCCACCATGCGCGGACCGCCCGGCCAGGCGGGCTGCCACATGCTGGCGCCGAGGTTGTACCGGACGACGTTCAGACCGAGCCCGGGCAGGACGCTGCCGTGATACCGCACCCAGCGGGTGGTGTAGAAGATGTCCGCGAGCGTGCTGTCCCTCCCGAAGACGTTCGCCCACCAGGACAGCGAAGCGCCCCATCCCTGCCACCTGCCGTAGCCGCGGGCCGGATCGACCCTGGTCGTGTAGTCGGCCAGGGCCGGTGTCGGAGCCAGCACGCTCCCGGCCGCGACGGCCGCTCCCAGCCCCAGGACATGGCGCCTCGTTGTCATCTCCGGCCCCCACTCCGCGTCGTGTGACGGTGGCCCGGAGCTCGCCCGGAGTTCCGCCCGGGGCGGGGGTGCGCCGGGCGGGACTCGGGGGTGGGTGTGCGCCGGGACGGTCTCAGCCCGAAGGTAGGGACCCGCAGCGGGAGCGGCACAGCGGCCACTTGGGTGACGGGAAGTCAGGTCCACGGGCCCGCGCTGTGGTTCGCGCCGCGAGCGCCCGGCGGGCTCTCCGCGGGGGTACGGAGCCGCGCGCCGGAGTGAGCTGCCGCACGCGCTGTCACGCCGCCCGGCGGGCTCACGCTGCTCGTCGAGTCCAGCCCGCCGGTCTCGCCCGCCGGGTTCCCGGCATGGGGACCCTCCGGCCCCTGACCGCCCGGCGGCAGCCCTCTCGTGCACGGTCCCGGCGCTCGCATGTCACACCCGCCGGCTGTGCGGTGTCTGAAGGCCGAACCCCCTCGAAAGAAGGAGACACCATGACCGGGAACACCGAGGTGGTCGTGATCGGCGGCGGATACGCCGGCGTCCTGGCGGCCAATCGCCTGACACAGCGCGACGACGTGACCGTGACGCTGGTCAACCCGCGCCCCGTCTTCGTCGAGCGGCTCCGCCTGCACCAGCTCGTGGGCGGGTCCCACGAGGCGGTCACCGACTACCGGGAAGTCCTGTCCGGCCGCATCCGGCTGGTCGTCGGCACCGCGGCCCGGATCGACGCGGCCGGGCGCCGCGTGGCCCTGGCGGACGGCGACACGCTCGGCTACGACTACCTGATCTACGCGGTGGGCAGCGGCAGTGCCGACCCGAGCGTGCCCGGAGCGGCCGAGTTCGCCTACCCGATCGGCACCCTGGAGGAGGCGCAGCGGCTGCGGCCGGTCCTCGACGCCGCGCCCGCGACGGCGGCGGTGAGCGTGGTCGGCGCCGGTCCGACCGGCATCGAGACCGCCGCCGAGCTGGCGGAGGCCGGCCGTTCCGTGACGCTGGTGACCGGCGGGGTGCTCGGCCCGTATCTGCACGCCCGGGGGCGGCGCTCCGTCGCGGGGACGCTGGCCGGGCTCGGCGTGACCGTGCTCGAAGGCCCCGGCACGACGGTGACGGCCGTGACCCGCGACGCCGTGCGGCTCAGCGGCGGCCGCACGCTGCCGAGCCGGGTCACCGTCTGGACCGCCGGGTTCGGCGTGCCGGACCTGGCCGCGCGCAGCGGGCTGAGCACCGACTCCCTCGGCCGCCTCCTCACGGACGAGACGTTGACCAGCGTGGACGACCCGCGGATCGTCGCGGCCGGCGACTCGGCGGCACCCTCGGACCTGCCGTACCGGATGGGCTGCCAGTCCGCGGTCCAGCTGGGCCCGCAGGCCGCCGAGACCGTGCTCAGCCGGATCGCGGGCAGCCGGCCCGCGTCCGTCCACGTGGGCTTCGCCGGCCAGTGCATCAGTCTGGGACGGCGCGCCGGGATCTTCCAGTTCGCCCGCCGGAACGACACCACGACACCCTTCCATCTCGGCGGGCGTGCGGGCGCGCGGCTCAAGGAACTGGTGGTCGAGCACACCGTCAAGCAGTTGGCGTACGAGGCCCGCAAGCCCGGCAGACGCAGCCGGTGGGCGAAGGACGGCCGGCGCCAGGAAGTGCTGCGGTCCCAGCGGGGCGACGCTCCGTCCCGCGCCACGGAGCAGCCGGTCTAGCCGGTTACCTGTGCCAGGCCCGGCCGCCGGCGGAACCGGAGTCCGTGCCGTGCGACGATCCCCCGCTCGTGGGGCGCCGCCGCACGGCACGGGCCGCGGAGACTCCGGCGGTTTCCCCGGGTGGTCCTTGGGCCCCCGGTGGCCCTCCCGGCGGCGGAGCGTCGCCGGCGCGACCTGTCACAGCTGTGTGCCGAGCGGTGTCCCATTCCCGACCGGACCGAACAGCAACCGGTTCACACGGCTGCCGACGAGGATGATCGTGCTGACGCACCGGATCCCCGGCGACCGGAGCCGGCCGCGAAGGAGAAGAAGCGAGACATGAGCCAGAAGGCCACCGACCCGGCGACCGAGACGTTCCTCGCCCATCGCAGCCTGCTCTTCACCGTTGCCTACGAGATGCTCGGATCGGCGGCCGACGCGGAGGACATCCTGCAGGAAACCTGGCTGCGCTGGGTCAAGGTCGACCTGGAGCAGGTGCGCGACCGGCGCGCCTACCTGGTCCGCATCACCACCCGGCAGTCGCTCAACCGGCTGCGCACGATGAAGCGCCGCAAGGAGTCGTACGTCGGTCCCTGGCTGCCCGAGCCGCTGCTCACCACACCGGACGTGGCCGAGGACGTCGAACTCGCGGAGAGCGTGTCGATGGCGATCATGCTCGTCCTCGAAACGCTGTCGCCGACCGAGCGTGCCGTCTTCGTGCTGCGCGAGGCCTTCGACGTCGGCTACGACGAGATCGCGGCCGCCGTCGACAAGAGCCCCGCGGCCGTCCGGCAGATCGCGCACCGCGCCCGCCGGCACGTCGACGCGCGCCGTCCGCGCACGGCGGTCTCCCCGAGCGAGACCCGGAGGGTTCTGGATTCGTTCCGGCACGCGTTCGAGACCGGGGACCTGCAAGGACTCCTCGACGTGCTCGCTCCCGACGTCGTACTGGTGGGCGACGGCGGCGGCGTCAAGCACGCCGCGCTGCGGCCGGTCACCGGCGCCGACAAGGTGGTCCGCATGTTCTTCGGCGGGCTGAGCAAGGTCGAGGGCACGCTCACCGCCGAACCGACCGTGGTCAACGGAAACCCGGCCCTCCTCGTCCGCCTGAACGGCGAGATCGACGGCATCCTGGCGGTCCGTGCCGACGGCGCCCGCATCACCGGCCTCTACTACGTCCGCAACCCGGAGAAACTGTCCCGCATCCAATCCGAGACGCCGCTCAGCCTGCGCTGAGCGCCGTTGACTGCCGTTGACCGGCGTTGACCGCCTTTGACCGGAGGAACGGCCGCGCGGGAACCCGTGGCGAAACGCCCCCCGGGACACGCCCGCCGGGGACAGCCCTCCGGGGACACGCCCCGGCGGCCCGGCGCGGCGACCGGTGTGGTGCGGCGCCCCCGGGGCCCGGCGGCAGAACGCCCGGTCCGGGGAGGCGGGTCCGGGGCCCGGTCGGCTCCCGTTCCCGTCCGGGTCTCCGCGGTGGTCCGGCCGCCCGGGGAGAGGCGTCACTCCGCCCACGGAAGCGGAATGCCGGTGTCGCTGCCGGGCATCAGCGCTCTGCCGCCGACGGCCATGGCGACGAGCGCCGCCCCGGGGCCGCCGGCCGTCCTGAGCTGCCGTACCACACCCGCGGGGAGGATCAGCGCCTGCCCGGCCGTGACCTGTTCGCACCTGCCGTCCACCTCGGCCTCGAACTCGCCCCACAGGGGCATCCACACCTGTTCCCGGTCGATGATGTGCACCGGGGTGGACGCCCCCGCGCCCAGCTCCACACGCCAGGTGCTGATCTCGGTGCTGCCCTGGCTGGGGCCCGCCAGGCCGGACATCGCGCCGGCGGGCGTGACGGTCGTCCGCTGCTCGCTCTCGCTGACCACGTACATGTGTCCTCCTGTGTAAAGTGGCTTGACTTGCAGCGAGTAAAGCCACTTTACATACGTGTGTCAAGATGGACCGATGGAGACCCGCGACCCCCTGGAGACCGGCGACCCCCTGGAGACCGGCGAGCTGACCTTCCTCCTCGGGATGGCCTTCCAGCTGGTCCTCTCCGAGTTCGTGAGCCGCCTGGACGCCGCCGGCTACGCCGAACTCCGCCCCGTCCACGGCCTGGTCTTCCAGGCCCTCCGCGACGCGGGCGCCACGAGCAGCGAACTCGCCGAACACCTCGGGGTCACCAAACAGGCCGCCGGCCAGATCATCGACGACCTGGAGAAGCGGGGATACGTCGAGCGGCAGCCGCATCCGGCCGGTGGCCGCCGCAAGCTCGTCGTCCTGACGGCGAGGGCCCGGGACCATCTGACCGTGGCCGGACGGGTGCTGCACGAGCTGGAGGCACAGCTGGCCCGGCAACTCCAGGAGGCCGGCCTGCGGCTTCCCCGGACCGAGCTGGCGGCCGTGATCCGGACCCTGGCGGGCGACCGGGTCCCGCCGCTGCGCCCCGTGTGGTGACCGGGCGTCGCGGAATCCGCCGGGCGCGTACGGATGCCGCGGCAGTAGAGTGACGCGGTGACCTCTCCGCCGAAGGACCCGCCGTCGCCGGCGGGCGAAAGCGACCGCGACTCGGCTGTACAGCGCCTGCAGGAGGCGTACGTCGAAGGACACATCTCGCACGAGGAGATGGACGAACGCCTCCACCAGGTGCTCAGCGCCGAGACGCACGGCGAACTCGTCACGGCTCTCGCCTCGTTGCCGGAGGAGAACCCCGGCAGCACGTCCACGATCGCCGCCGCCAGTGGACGGATCCGGCGGCGCGGTGCCTGGCGGGTGCCCCGGGTCCTCAAGGTCGACTCCGCGCTGGGCCGGGTGCACCTCGACCTGTCCCGGGCACTGTTCGACAGTCCCGTGGTCGACATCGAGCTGAACCTCGGCACCGGCAGGGCCAGGATCACGGTGCCGCGCGACGCGGTCGTCGACCTCGAGGGCCTGCGCACCACGTGGAAGGACACGCGCTACCGGCCCCGGCGCACGACCGGCCCGGGCGGGCCGGTGATCCGGATCTCCGGAACGATGGGGCTGGGGCGGCTGAAGATCCGCCACGCGAGGCGCTGAGGAGAGGCTTGGGGCCTGTCCGGCGGATCTCTCCGGGCTCGGCGCTCCTGGCCGGCTGCGTTACTGCGCGGCACCAAGGTTGGCCGGACAGTCACGCGAGCGATGGCCACCGGTCGGCGGCCCACTCCAGCCATCCTGACCACCCAGGAGGCGGACCTCCTACCTCGTGTGCACCGAGTTCCGTGGCGTCGGGCTCCTCGAACAGCGTCCTCCAGTGCAAGAGGTCCGTCTCGCTCATCGCGAAGGTCTGATCAGGGGTGGTCGACTGACGATGGGCGATCCGAGCACGTTGGGTCTCATGGTCCACCGGCACGTACACGAGTTGACAGGACGCGCCCACAGACATCACCAGCCAGCGGATCGCGGACCTCTCGTCACGAGACCAGCATCCGAAATCCAGGACCACGTTCGTTCCCAGCCTCAGCGCCTCCAGACCCAGCCAGAGCAGGCGTCCTTCCAGCACATCGCGCTTCCCGGCCGGCTGCGGATCGCCGAACAGTGGGAGCATCCACTCATCCGGCGTCAGCCGCAGCGCGTTGTGCTCCTCGGCCAGCTGTCGAGCCCTCGTGGTCTTTCCGGCCCCGGGCAGGCCAACCGTCAGGAACAACGTCGTCACGCCCAGATCTTGTCACGAAGGCCAAGTGATCACGGCTTGAGCCAAAGGCGGATCGAAGCCACGGTGACGGTGCCGTGGAAGACATAGGCGCGCTTGTCGAATCTCCTGGCCACGGCCCGGGAGTTCTTCAGCGCGTTGATCGTTCGCTCAACTTCGTTCCTGCGCTTGTAGATCGTCTTGTCGAAGCCGACGGGCCGGCTGCCCCTGCTGCCGCGGCGGTGGCGGTTGGCCCGCTGGTTCTTCGGCTCGGGGATCGTGTGCTTGATCTGGCGTCGTCGCAGGTAGCGGCGGTTGCGGCGGGAGGAGTACGCCTTAGCTCCGCCGAGTTGGCGGTGACTGCCCCAACGTCCCCCGCGGAGCGACTTCGGCAGCTGCGGCTTCAGCCGGACCCATGCGTCTCTTGTGAGATCTCCCCGCCCCATACGCATGCCAACGAACCAGGACCGAGACGGTCACAAGACCCGCCGGACAGGCCCCCGGCGCCCCGCCCGGCCGTGTGCGGGGCCCGGCCTGCCGTACCACCGCCCGTCCGGGCCGCGGATCGGCCGGCGGACACGTTTCCGGCCGGGACGGCCCGCCGCCCCGTGGCCCGCGTCCCCGGCCGGCCCCGGCTGAACGGGCCGGGCGTGGTCCGTGATGACCCGTGAGGCAGGGTAGGGGCATGCCTGCGTACGAGACGATGCCGTTCCACCTCCGGACCGAGCGGCTGATACTGCGGCCCTGGGCGGAGGCGGACGCCGCCGAGTTCAGCGCCCTCCTCTCCGAACGCGGCAAGGGCACACCCGCGGTCGAGCACATCCGGACGTCCATCGCGGAGCTGCTCGCCGCGACGGCGGAGACGGGGATCGCCCTGCTGCCGGTCCAGCGCCGCGCCGAGGGCGACTTCATCGGCTACTGCGGGTTGATCATCGGCCGCTCCACCCTGGAGGAACCTGAAATCGCCTACGAGCTGTTCCGGCGCGCGCACGGGCGTGGCTACGCCACCGAGGCGGCCGGGGCGGTGCTCGACGCCGCTGTGGCGACCGGGCGGAAACGGCTCTGGTCGACCGTCGGCGCGTGGGACACACCCTCGCTCCGTGTCCTGGAGAAGCTCGGATTCGAGCGGGACCACGTCTCCACGGAGGAAAACGGTGAAGTGGTGTGGCTGACCCGCGCGTTGCCGTGACGCGGGGGCGGCACCCGCACCCGGGTCCGCCGCACCCGCACCTGTGTCCGCACCGGCTTCCGCCGACAAGGTCCACGGGTCCACGGCCGGGCCGCCGGCGCCCTCAGTAGACGATGGACACGATCCGGCAGACGGCCTCCGCGAGCCGGGGCTCGCCCCGGACGTGAGCGCGGGCCAGGGCCGTCGCGGGACCGACGCCGCGCGTGCACAGCCGCCAGGCGGTTTCCGGGTCCAGCCCGACGGACGCCGCCAACCCGTCGCCGGGCGGTTCGGCCGGAGACCAGCCGTACGCGGTGGCGGTGACGGTCCACCTGCCGCCGGCCGGTCCGTCGACCACCACCTCGACACCGGTCCCGGCAGGCGCCGGGGTGTCCCGCAGGGTGTGGGGCAGGGCCCGCATGAAGGTGTCCAGGACCGTGGACCAGGCAACCGGTTCCGGGTCGGTGCCACGGCCGGTGGCATGGCGGATCTGCTGGCGGTGGGTCCAGTACTCGGTGAACTCGCGGGCGATGTCCAGCCAAGCCGGTGCCGGGTCCGCCCCGGCCCAGGACACGCCGAGCGCGGGTGTTTCGAGGTCGGCGCCGGCGAACCGGCGGACGAGTTCGGTCCCGGCCGCCTCCAGGGCGTCGACGAGCGACGCGGAGCTGTCGTCGGCGTGGAGGTCGACCCATTCCTGATTGGTGCGGTGGATGAACGCCTTTAGGGACTCCCCGGGCGCGAAGGACCGCCGGTAGCCGCCCCTCGTGCTGCCGAGGCGGGCGCACTGGTCACCGAGGATGTGCGCGGCCATGTCGTGCACGGTCCAGCCCGGGACCGCCGGCTGGCGCCAGTCGGCGGGCCGCAGAGCGCGCAGGGTGCCGAGCAGCGCCTCCAGCTCGGGCCCGAAGAGCGGCCGGGCGTCGATCGGCTCGCCCAGCTGGGCGGTGCCGGGCACACCGGGGGACTGCGGATTCATGGGCACCAGGCTGTCAGCCAGGGAGCCCGGCCCGCCATTGAATACTCGCTCCCCGGTACGGAAGGGCGGCTGCCCGCGTCCCGCGTTCGTCAGCTACGGACGGGCCGCGGGCCCCGGGCGGCGGAACGGGACCGGAGGGCCGGCCCCGCGGCGGGAAACCGCGTCGTGCCGGGTCCGGGGAGCTGGCGCGGCGGACCGTCCAGTCACCGTCCAATGGACGTCCAGTCCCGCCGCATAGCTTGTGGCCGTCAGCGGTGGCCGGGGCTGCGACCACGCCGGAGTGCCTCTGCCACGTCACACGCTCATCGGAGGGGGAAGAATCCATGAAATCGGGGATCAAGAGGAGAACCGCCGCGGCGGTCACCGTGATGTCCGCCGTGACGGCGCTCGTCGTGGCGTCGCCGGGCAACAGCTCGGCCGTCCCGGCCGCCGACAGTCTGCGCGCGTACGGAATCTCGGCGGACGGCACGCTGATGGCCACGTTCACCACCGACCGGCCCCAGGTGCTCGACTGGGTCAGGACCGTCACCGGGCTCAGCGGTGACGCCTCCTTGGCCGGGATCGACTTCCGCGTGCAGGACAAGACCCTGTACGGCGTCGGCGACAAGGGGGGCATCTACACGATCACGATGCCGCCGGTGACCGAGGACGTGGTGGTCAAGAAGGTCTCCCAGCTCGAAGTCGTGCTGTACGGCACGAACTTCGGGGTCGACTTCAACCCCGCGGCCGACCGGCTCCGGGTGATCAGCGACAACGGCCAGAACCTGCGGCACAACCTCGCCGACCACAGCACGATCGAGGACACGACGCTCACCACGCCGCCCGCCACCGGGCCGGCCAAGGGCGTCACCGCCGCCGCGTACACCAACAACGACCTCAACGCGGACACCGCCACCACCCTCTTCGACATCAACACGACCACGGACCAGAACGTCATCCAGTCGCCGGCCAACGAGGGCAAGCTCGCCGCTACCGGTGCGCTCGGCGTGGACGCCGCCGCCAACGCGGGCTTCGACATCTTCAGCGACCTGACCAGCGGCAAGACGACGTCCGTGACCGGCTTCGCGGCACTCGGGAACGGCTCGGTGTCCAAGCTGTACACCGTCAACCTGTTCACCGGAGCCACCGCCGCCGTGGGGCAGTTCCCGCTGAACATCACCGACATAGCCGTAGCACTCGACACGAACTGACGCGTCCGCGCACCTGCCGGCCATCGGTGAGCCCGCCCCGCATCCCCGGGGGCGGGCTCGCCGCCGTCGGCTGCCGCCCGCCCGCCGCACACCCGGCACGACACGCCCCCCGGCCCCCGCCCGCTGGCTACCATGGCTCCGAAGAGCGGTCGGAAGAGCGGCATGCCGCCGCCGGTGCCGTCCGGCGGCCGGGCGGCTTCGGCACACGGCTGGGGACACCGCGGGGCCGCCTTCCGCGCACGGCAGTGTGCCGAGGGGGGACGCGCCATGCACGTGCAGGTCCTGGGCCCGTTGGAAGTCCGGCGCGGCGACGCCCGGATCGAACTCGGTACACCGCAGCAGCGTGCCGTGCTCGGCCTGCTGCTGCTGGCGGGCGGCCGTCCGCTGTCGCGCGCCGAACTGGCCGACACCCTGTGGGGCGACAGACAGCCGCGCAGCGCCGCCAATCTGATCCAGACCTATGTGAAGCGATTACGCCACCTGCTGGAGCCCGGCCGTCCCTCGCGCACCGCGAGTACGGTCCTGCCGCGCCTGGGGGAGTGCTACGCGCTGCGGCTGCCCGGGGACGAGGTCGACCTGCCGCGCTTCCGGCGGCTGGCCGCAGAGGCCGAGGCCGCGCACCGGGAGCGCGACCCGAGCCGGGTGGCGGCGCTGCTGGGTGAGGCACTGGGCATGTGGCAGGGCCCGCCCCTCGCCGACCTGCCGTTCCTCGCCACCCATCCGGCGCTGGTCGCGCTGACCCGGGAGCGGCGGGCCGCGGTCGCCCGGTACGGGGAGGCGCTGATCGCGGCGGGCGGCGCCGGAGAGGCGCTGTCCGTGCTGGCCGAGGCGGCGGCCGAACAGCCGCTGGACGAGGGCGCGCAGGCCCGGCTGGTGCGGGCGTACGCCGCGGCCGGCCGGCGCGACCTGGCGTTCGCCGCCTGTCTGGACACCCGCCGCAGGCTCGCCGACGAGCTAGGTGTCGACCCCGGTCCCGAGCTGACGGCCGCGTACACGGAGCTGCTGCGGGAGCCGGACGGCGTGCCGGCCGGCCTCCGCGGACCGGGCCCCGGCCGCGGCGCGCACCCGTCTCCGGCGCCCGGCCCGCCGGACTCTCGGACACCCGGCCCGCCGGGATCTCCGGCTCCGGGCGCGCCGGGGTCTCAGGCACCCGCGCCACCGCCCGCTCCGGATCCCGGCCCGGCCGGCCCGTGGCCCGATCCGCCGCCCCCGCGCCCGGTACCCGCGCAACTGCCCGCCGACGTCTACGGCTTCTCCGGCCGGACCGCGGAACTGCAGGCGCTCGACGACTCGTTCCCGGCGGGAGAACCGCCGGCGGACGGCCCCGCCGCCCTGGCCGTCCGGGTGATCTCCGGCACCGCGGGGGCGGGCAAGACCGCCCTCGCGGTGCACTGGGCGCACCGGGCGCGCGACCGGTTCCCCGACGGCCAGCTCTACGTCGACCTGCGCGGCTACGACCTGGACCGGCCGATGCCCTGGGCCGACGCCCTCACCGGATTCCTCCGCGCACTCGGGCTGCGCGGGGCGCACATCCCCCTGGACCCGGACGAGCGCGCCGGCCGGTATCGCACCGAGACGGCCGGCCGCCGCATGCTGGTCGTCCTGGACAACGCCCTGTCGGTGGAGCAGGTCCGGCCGCTGCTGCCGGGCTCACCGTCCTGTGCCGTCCTGGTGACCAGCCGGGACCGTCTCGCCGGGCTGGTGGCGCTGAACGGCGCCCGGCGGCTCGGCCTCGGACCGCTGCCGCCCGGCGAGGCGGTCGCGCTGCTGGGCCTGCTCGTCGGGGAGCGGGCCGGCACGGACCCGGCGGCCTGCGCCGCTCTGGCCGAGCAGTGCGCGCGGCTGCCGCTGGCCCTGCGCGTGGTCGCCGAACTGGCCGTGTCCCGCCCGGGGGTGGCACTCCGTGAACTGGTGGCGGAACTCGGCGACCTGCGGCGCCGGCTGGACCTGCTGGACGTGGGCGGGGATCCGCGCGCCGCCGTACGGACGGTGTTCTCCTGGTCGTACCGGCAGCTGCCGGTGGCCGCGGCCCGTGTCTTCCGGCTGCTGTCCCTGCATCCGGGACCCGATTTCGGTGTTCCCGCCACCGCGGCCCTGACCGGGGAGAGCGAGGAGGACGCGGCCCGCGCGCTGGACGGGCTGACGCGCGCTCACCTGGTCCGCTCCCCGCGCCCCGGCCGGTTCGCCCTGCACGACCTGCTGCGGGCCTACGCCGACGGCCTCTCGCACGGGCACGACGGGGAGGACAGCCGCCGCCGGGCACGCACCCGCCTGTTCGACCAATGCCTGGCCGGCGCCACGGCCGCGATGGACCAGCTGTACCCGGCCGAACGCCACCACCGTCCGCCCACTCCGGGCTCCCCGCCCACTCCGGCCACTCCGGCCACCTCGCCCACTCCGGCCACCTCGCCCCCGGCCCCGGTGCGGGACGCCGCGGCGGCGCGGGCCTGGCTGGACGCGGAGCTGCCGGTCCTGGGCTCGCTGTGCGCCGCGGCGGCGGACGGGCCCCTTCCGGAACAGGCCGTCCGGCTGGCGGCCGTCCTCTACCGCCATCTCGACGGCGGCCGGCACGCCGAAGGGCTCTCCTTCCACAGCCACGCGCTGCGCGCCGCCGAGCGGGCCGGGGACCTCGCCGGGCAGGCCCACGCCCTGACGAATCTGGGCGCCGTGCACTGGCGCCTCGGCGAGCACCGGTCCGCCGAGGAGCACCTGCGGCGGGCCCTGGACCTGCACGAGAGGACGGACGACCTCGCGGGCCAGGCGCGGACCCTCTCCAACCTCGGCAACGTCCACTGGCGCGTCGGCGGCCACGCATCCGCCGCCGACTGCCAGCGGCGCGCGCTGACGCTGTACGAACGCGTCGGCGACCAGGTCGGCCGGGCCCGCACGCTGACCAACCTCGGCAACGTCTGCCTCCGGCAGGGGGAACTGGACACGGCGGCCACCCACCAGCGCGGGGCACTGGCCCTCCAGGAGATGACCGGTGACCGGGTCGGCCGGGCCCGCACCCTGGTGTTCCTCGGCACCGTCCGGCTGCGCCAGGGCCGCACCGAGGACGCCGCTCGCCATCTCCACCAGGCCCTGGGGCTGTTCCGCGAGCTGGGGCACCACGGCGGCGAGGCGTACGCCCTGACCGGTCTCGGTGACGTCTGCCTGCGGCAGGGGCGCTACGACCTGGCCGCGGAGCACCACCGGCGGGCGCTGCGGCTGTTCGGCGCCACCGGCGAGCGCTACGGCGAGGCGGCCGCCCTCAACGGGCTGGGTGAGGCGCTGTGCGGCGCCGGACGGTACGCGGAGGCGCTGACGCGGCACGTCGGGGCCGGTGCGGTAGCCATCGCCACCGGGGAGCGCGACGAACAGGCGCGCGCCCGTGCGGGCGCTGTCCGCGCCCGGGTACAGGCGGCCGGCGGCGACACGTCCGTACCGGTGTTCACACCCCCGCAGATCAGCAACTGACCTCCGCCACCGGGCTGTCCGGCCGTGCGGCGGCTCCGACGCCCGTGCTGCCCTCGACCGCCGGGACGGAGCCGGTCCGCGCCCGTGACGGGCCGGTCCGAGGCCCACGAACGCCCCCGCGGAGGGACGTTGACATAGCGGAACGTTGTTCCGTATCGTAAACGGAACAACGATCCGCTTCGCCGTTCGCGAAGCCGGGCGTTTCTGACCGCCTTGCCGCCGCCGGCCCGACGAACCGGCGGCGGAGGCTTTGAAAGGACCCACACCGCATGAGCGAAACGACTTACCCGGCCGGCGTCTCCGTCCCGCCCGCCCCCGTCCTGTCGGTCAGTCCGGTGGTGCTGCCCGCTCCGGGCCGCGCCGTCGACCTGGCCCTGCGCGTCTCCGCGCCCGTGACGGGGAGCGAACTGCCGGTCGTCCTCCTCTCGCACGGCCAGGGCTACTCCAACCACCTCTCCTCACTGAACGGCTACGCCCCGCTCGCCGACTTCTGGGCCGCGCACGGCTTCCTCGTCATCCAGCCCACCCATCTCAGCTCGAGGACGCTGAACCTGCCGGCCGACACCCCCGGGGCGCCCCTGCACTGGCGTTCACGGGCCGAGGACATGTCGCGCGTCCTCGACCGGCTCGACGCGGTCGAGACCGCCGTGCCGCAGCTGCGCGGGCGCGTCGACCGGGGCCGGGTCGCCGTGGCCGGGCACTCGATGGGCGGGCACACCGCGAGCCTGCTGCTGGGCGCCCGGCTCACCGATCCGGACGACGGGACGGAGGTGAACCTGGCCGATCCCCGGATCACCGCGGGCGTCCTGCTGGCCGCGCCCGGCCGGGGCGGCGACGCGCTCGCCGGGCCGGCGGCCGAGAATTTCCCCTTCCTCTCGACCACGGACTTCTCCGCCATGCGGACGCCCGCGCTCGTGGTCGCCGGTGACAAGGACACCTCCGGTCATCTGACGGTCATGGGCCCGGACTGGCACACCGACCCGTACGTCCTCTCCCCGGGGCCCAAGTCCCTGCTCACGCTGTTCGACGCGGAGCACGGGCTCGGCGGGGTCTCCGGATACGACGTGGCCGAGACCACGGACGAGAACCCCGCACGCGTGTCCGCGGTCCAGCGGCTCACCTGGGCCTACCTCCGCACCGCGCTGCACCCCGGGGACCCCGCGTGGCAGGCGGAGTGCGAGGCGCTGGCCTCCGGCCCCGACCCGCTGGGCCGGGTCGAGTCCAAGTAGGCCCGGGGCGCGTCCCCCGAGCGAGCTACCCGCAGGTGTCCACCGGGTGGTGACGATTTCCGGCCGCCGGATCCGTAGCGTCCCATCCAGCCGCGGCGCTCCGGCTGCGGATCCGGCAAAAGGGAATCTTCATGAGACTGATCTGGCAACTGCTGGCAGTGACGGCGGTCGCTCTCGTCGGCGGCCTGAGCGCCGCCGCGGTGCAGGACACCTGGTGGCTCGCGGCGGTCATCGGCCTGCTGACAGCCGTACTGGCGGTGCTGGTCTACGGGTGGGTGGTGCGGCGGACCGAGCACCGCCCGTGCACGGAGGTGGCCCGGGAAGGAGCCGGGGCGGCGCTCGGCCGGGGAGCGCTGATCGGCGTTTTGATGTTCGCTGCGGTCATCGCGAACATCGCGCTTCTCGGGCACTACGAGGTCGACGGCCAGGGTTCCGTGACGGGTGCGGTGGGACTCCTCGGCTTCATGGCCGCCGCCGCGGCGACGGAGGAAGTGATGTTCCGCGGCGTCCTGTTCAGGATCGCCGAGGAACGCCTGGGCACCTGGATCGCGCTGGCGCTGACCGGTGTGCTGTTCGGCCTGGCGCACCTGCCCAACGACAACGCCACCGTGTGGACTTCCGTCGCCATCGCGATCCAGGCCGGCGGCATGCTCGCCGCCGCATACGCCGCCACCCGCACCCTGTGGGTCCCGATCGGCCTGCACTTCGGCTGGAACTTCGCCGCGGCCGGCATCTTCGGCACGGCGGTCTCGGGCAACGGCACCCCGCAGGGACTGCTGGACGCGGCCACGTCCGGCCCGGTGCTGCTCAGCGGCGGCGACTTCGGCCCGGAGGGCAGCCTGTACGCGGTGCTGTCCGGCCTGGTGCTGACGCTGGTGTTCATGTGGCTGGCCCACCGGCGCGGCCGCATGGTGCCCCGCCGGCGGCGCGCCGGCCGGGCCGACGCCGCCACTACACTTGCCCGGTGATCAGCCTGCGGCAACTCCCGGAGCGGTGGCGCCGGTTCGACGTCACGGTCCGGGACCTCCCCCTCGGACTGCTGCTCCTGCTCGGGTCGCTCCTGCCGATGGCCCGGAACCACGGGACGGAGCTGGGCGAGCTTCCGGACCGCCCCTTCGACGCCGTGGCCTTCCTGGCGGTCGCCCTCGAATGCCTGCCGCTCGCCGTGCGCCGGCGGTGGCCGGCCGTCTGCCTCGTCCTGGTGTCGCTCGGCTTCGCCGCCGACCAGCTCCGCGGCTATCACGCGTTCGCGGGCACCGCGCTGCCCATCGCGCTGATCAGCGCCGGCGCCCATCTCGAACGCCGCCGGCGCGCCATCGCGATCCTCCTCTCCGCGGCGTACGTGCCGCTGGCGGTCGCGCTCGACCGGCTCGGCTCGGGGGAGGGGGTGGACGGGTTCGTGACCTTCTACCTCGTGCTGGTCCTCGCCTGGGGCATCGGGGCGTGGCTGCGCGCCACCCGCGCCGAGGAGGCCGAACGCCGCTCCCGCGTCGCCGAGGAGTCCCGCGCCGCCGAACGCACCCGCATCGCCCGCGAACTGCACGACGTGGTGACCCATCACGTGACGGCGATGGTCGTCCAGGCCGAGGCCGCACGCTATCTGACCGCTGCCCCCGACCGGCTCGACCAGACCCTGACGGCCGTCAGCGACACCGGCCGGCGGGCCATCACCGACCTGCGGCACCTTCTCGACCTGCTCCATCCCGGCCACGGCGCCCCGGCCGGGACGCCGCACGTCGGCAGGTTCTTCACCCTGGTGGAGCAGACTCGCCTGACCGGGCAGCCGGTGGAGTTCACCGAGCGGGGCACGCCCGCGGAGTCCGCCGGCAATGCCGGCCTCGTGGCCTACCGGGTCGTCCAGGAGGCCCTGACGAACGCGCTCAAGTACGCCCACGGCAGCCTGACCACGGTCCGGGTGGACCACGGCGAGCAGGAGATCACCGTGGAGGTCGGCACGGACGGTTCCGGTGCGCCGGCCGGCTCGCCCGGCGGGAGCGGAAGGGGCCTGGCCGGCCTCCGGCAGCGGGTCGGCGTCCTGGGCGGCGACTTCAGCGCGGGCCCGCGACCGGGCGGCGGCTTCGTCGTACGGGCCCGGATACCCGCGGGCAGCCCCTCGTGACCGCGCCGGTCCGCGTCCTGGTCTGCGACGACCAGTTCCTCGTGCGCACCGGACTGGTGACGATCATCGACGCCCAGCCCGATCTCGAGGTGGCGGGCGAGTGCGGGGACGGCCGGACCGCGGTCGACCTCGCCGGCCGGCTGAGTCCGGACGTCGTGGTGATGGACGTGCGCATGCCCGTGCTCGACGGCATCGAGGCCACCCGCCTGCTGGCCGGCGCCGGGGTGCCGCATCCGGTGAAGGTGCTCGTGGTGACCACGTTCAACCTCGACGAGTACGTGTACGAGGCGCTGCGCGCCGGCGCGAGCGGATTCCTGCTCAAGGACGCGCCCCCGGCCCAACTGCTGCACGGCATCCGGACCGTGGCCAAGGGCGTGGCCCTGCTGGACCCGGAGGTGACGCGCCGGCTCGTCGGCAGATACGCCGCCCGCATCCGGCCCGCCGGGGACGCCCCGCAGGACATCCCGCTGACCCCCCGCGAACTGGAGGTGCTCCGCCTCATCGCGGACGGCCGCTCCAACAGCGAGATCGCCGCCACCCTGCAGATCAGCCAGGAGACCGTCAAGACCTTTGTGTCCCGCATCCTCACCAAGCTCCGGCTCCGCGACCGCGTCCAGGCGGTGGTGTACGCCTACCGCCAGGGGCTGGTGACCTGACGGGCCCCGCCGCTGGCAGGCGGGGCTGCCCGGGACGACCAGACCGGCCTCGTGGGCGACGACGACGGCCTGGGCGCGGCTGTCCGGATCGGGCTTCGTCATGGTGCGGTTCAGATGCGTCTTGACGGTCGCCTCGCTGATGAAGAGCTTCTCGGCGATCTCCGCGTTGGACAGCCCCCGGGCGGTCAGCCGCAGCACCTCGCGTTCCCGCCCGGCCGGGCGCCCAGGTCCGCGGGTGTCTCGGGGACGGGCTCCGAATGCTTCACACACGCCTCGATCAGCCGCCGGGTCACGGCCGGCGCGAAGAGCATGTCACCCCGCGCGACCGCGGTGGTCGCGTCGATCAGCGCTCCGGGCCGGTGTCCTTGAGCAGAAAGCCCGAGGCGCCCGCGCGCAGGGCCGCGTACACGTACTCGTCGAGATCGAAGGTGGTCAGGACCAGGACGCGCGGCAGCGGGTCGGCGGCCTCCGCCAGGATGCGCTTGGTCGCCGCCGTGCCGTCCAGTCCGGGCATGCGGATGTCCATCAGGATCACGTCGGGACGCTCCCGGGCCGCGCACCGCACCGCCGCTTCCCCGTCCGCCGCCTCCCCGGCCGCGTCGATGCCCGGGGCCGCCCGCAGCAGGGCCACGAGTCCGGCCCGGATCAGGCACTGGTCGTCGACCACGAGCACCCTGGTCGTGCCGGTGGTTCATCCCCCCGGCGGTCGGTGGGCGCGGGTGCGGTCGGCAGGGTGAGGCGCACACCGAAGCCCCCTCGGCCCGCGGACCGGCGTCCACGGCTCCGCCGCAGAGCCTTGCGCGTTCCCGCATACCGATCAAGCCGTGCCCGGACGTTGACGGGAAATCGACCGGGGCGGCGCGGGTCCCGCTGCCGTTGTCGGAGATCCGCACCACCAGGTCCCGCGGCCGGTACTCGACGTGCACGGTCGCGTCCGCAGGACGGGCGTGCTTGATCACATCGGTGAGCGCCTCCTGGGCGACGCGGTACGCGCACAGCTCCACACCCGGCGGCAGCGCCGGATTTCGCCGGACGTCCGCAGCTCGACTCGGACTCGTCCCGGCCGTACGTCTATCCGGGGCAGACGGGCGCCAAGGTCAAGCAGGTCCAGTGCCTGATCAACATGTACAGCGACTACGCGTACTGGCTGGACGAGGACGGCATCCACGGTTCCAAGACCAAGGCGGCGGTCGGCTACGTGCAGCGCTGCAACGGCACGACCGGCGGTGTCGACCACATCGTCGGCCCGAGCACCTGGTCCCGGCTGTACAGCCGCAAGGCGGGCTGCGCGTTCTGAGGCGTCCCGCAGCGGGGGACGGGCGGCGCACCGGCCGGTGGGGGGCCGGTGCGCCGTCGTGCCGTCGGCCGTCCGGCCTGCCGCCCCTGCCGCCTCCGCCCCCTGCGTTTCTCCGGCTCCGGCGCGGACCGGGACGGGGGAGCGGGAGCCGGATCCCGGCCCGCCTGATGCCGGATCCCGGCCCGCCCGATGCCGGAATCCTGCCGGAGCCGCGCGGTGGACGCGGGCGGGGCGCCGGGGCGGGGCGGGACCCGCTCCGCCGTGCCCTCGCCGTGCCTCCGCCGGGCCCCGTCCGTTCCCTCAGTGCCGGACCGCCACGGGCCGCACACCCGCTGACGCCGCCCGGCGCACGAAGCCGGTGAGCTGCCGGCGGGCTCGCCGGGCCTCGACGGTGGGCCAGAGCGGGTAGGCGTGGATGCCGTGGCGCTCTTCGTGGAAGTCCACGGTGACACCGGTCGCCGAGGCCAGGTCGCGGAAGCGCCGGGCGTCGGCGAGGAGGATGTCCCGGGTGCCGATCAGCACGGTCGTACGGGGCAGACCGGCCGTGCCGCCGTTGACCGGGCTCACCATGGGGTCGCCCGGGCCGAGGCCGTCGGCCCACAGCGCGCCCGCGAACCGCAGGGGCTCCACGGCGAGCATGGGGTCACCCGGCTGGAGCTCCGCGATGCCGGGATTCTCCATGGACACGTCCAGCCAGGGGGAGATCAGCACCAGCTCGTCGGGCGGGGTGCGGCCGGAGTCCCGGAGCCGCTGGGCCAGGGCGAGGGCCATGCCGCCGCCTGCCGAATCGCCCATGAAGACGGTGGGACCGGCGGCCCGTTCGGTGAGCGACGCGGCCAGTTCCGTCGCCGCCGGGACGAAGCCGCGGGCCGTTCCGCGCGGGGCGAGCGGGTAGAGGGGCACGGTGACGTGCGCCGGGCCGTCGGTGGCCAGCTGCCGGATCAGATGCCAGTGGTTGGCGCCGATCTCCTCGATGTAGGCACCGCCGTGCAGATAGAGCACCTCGGTCCCGGGGCGGGTGCCGCTCGGGGAGACCCGGTAGCAGGGCCAGCCGTTCCGGAAGTCCAGCGCGATGTCGCAGGTGCGGTCCAGCTTCTTCGGCGGCCCGTACGGCTTGGGGCGGGTCTGCTGCCGCTCCACCTTGCGCCGGACCTCGCCGGTGTCGCGGTAACCCAGCTTCTTCCCGGCCGCGAACATGCCGAGAAGCAGAACGCCGCTGGTCAGGCCGGGCATGGAATGCTCCTTTCGGTGGCCGTCGCACGTTTGCGTGCCAGTCACCGGCTGCCCCGGACCGCGCTCCGGCGAACGTCCCGTTCCGCAACGGCCCGGCCGGCCCGCGGACGGCTGCCGGGAGCCCGGAGCCCGGAGCCCGGAGCCGGGCGGGAGCCGGGGGAGCACTCTCCCGGATCGCGGCAGCGCCAGAGGTGCTGCCGGACCGGTGCCGCGGGACCACTGCTGCCGCCGCGGGCGGAGGCGGGCCGCGTGCGGCGGTTCAGCCGCGGGCCAGATCCTGGAGGCCGACCACGCGCAGCAGCTTCAGCCGCCCGGATGACTCGCTGCCCGGGCGGGCCGTGTAGACGATCAGCCGCTGGTCGTGCTCCGGGCTCAGCAGCACCTCGCAGTCCAGCTCCAGCAGGCCGACGACCGGATGCAGGAAGCGCTTGACGTCGCTGCGGCGCACGGCGACGTCGTGGGCGTCCCACAGCGCGGAGAACTCCTCGCTCGCGGCGCGGAGCCGGCGTACGAGCCGGGCCAGCCGCGCGTCGTCCGGGCGCCGGGCGAGTGTGGCGCGCAGATCTGCCACCGCCGCGCGGGCGGAGCGGTCCCGGTCCTCGGGCGGGAACATGTCCCGGCCCGACGGGTCCGTGAAGAACCGCCAGGTGATGTTGCGCTCCGCCTCGGGCCGGGCGGACGCGTCACCGTGGAGCGCCTTGGCCATCGCGTTCTGCGCGAGGATGTCGGCGCGGTCGCTCACCACCTGGGCGGGCGTGTCGGTCAGCCGGTCGAGGACGAGGAGCAGCCCGGGGCGTACGTGCTCCGTGGCCGGCCGGTTGCGCGGCGGCTCCTCGCCGGCCAGATGGAAGAGGTGGTCGCGTTCGTCGCCGCTCAGCCGCAGCGCGCGGGCGACGGCGGCGAGCATCTGGCGGGACGGGCGCGAGCCCCTGGCCTGCTCCAGCCGCGTGTAGTGGTCGGTGGACATGCTCGCGAGCTGCGCCACCTCCTCACGCCGCAGTCCCGGGGTGCGGCGCCGGGTGCCCTCGGACAGGCCCACGTCGGCAGGGGCCAGCCGGGTGCGGCAGCGGCGGAGGAAGTCGGCCAGCTCGGTTCTGTCCACGCCTTAACCATGCACCGGCGGGCCCGGGCCCAGCCAGGGACTGCCGGTCCCCGGATGAGGGCGTCTCTCCCGCCGGCGGCCGCACCGCCGCACGCTGGAACCCGGCTCGACGGACCGGCGGCGCCCCGCAGGTGCGACGGGACGGACACCGGAGTGCCGCGTACCGCGGGCGGGCGCCCCGACGACAGCTGAGCCGTCGCCCACGGGCGCACCGGTGTTCACGAATGATCCGGAATCCTGAGAAAAGAGGCATGATCGCCATGCAGTACCGCACGCTCGGCCGGACCGGTATCAAGGTCAGCCCCTATGCGCTCGGCGCACTGATGTTCGCCACGACCATCGGCAATCCCGACTCCGACGACTCGGCCCGCATCATCCACAAGGCGCTGGACGCGGGAATCAACGTCATCGACACGGCCGACGTCTACGGCGACTCCGAAGAGGTGGTCGGCAAGGCGATCCAGGGCCGGCGCGACGATGTGGTCCTCGCGACCAAGATGGGCCGTCCGATGGGCGACGACCCCAACCGGCGGGGCGCCTCGCGGCGCTGGATCGTGACCGCGGTGGAGAACTCGCTGCGCCGCCTGCGGACCGACCACATCGACCTCTACCAACTCCAGCGGCCGGACCCCGACACCGATGTCGAGGAGACCCTCTCCGCGCTGTCGGACCTGATCCACAGCGGGAAGGTCCGTGCGATCGGCACGTCCACGATGCCGGCGTCCGACATCCTCGAGGCCCAGTGGGTGGCCGAGCGGCGCGGTCTGGCACGGTTCCACACCGAGCAGCCGCCGTACTCCCTGCTCGACCGGGGCATCGAACGCGAGGTGCTGCCGGTCGCGCAGCGCTACGGGGTGGGCACGCTGGCCTGGGGAGCGCTCGGACAGGGACTGCTGACGGGGCGCGTGCGGAAGGGAGGGCGGAACGAACTCCGCCGCGCCGGTCTCTTCAGGCACCTCAACGACGAACGCCGGCTCGACGCCGTCGAGCAGTTCATCTCGCTGGCCGACGAGGCGGGCATGCCGCTGACCCATCTGGCCATGGCGTTCGCGATCGCTCACCCCGGCGTGACCACCGCGCTCGTCGGGCCGCGCACCATGAGCCATCTCGACGACCTTCTCGCCGGCGTCGACGTCGCGCTCACCGACGACATCCTCGACCGGATCGACGAGATCGTCCCGCCGGGCACCGACGTCGCCCCGCTCGACCAGGCCCATGTGCCGCCGGCTCTCCAGCAGCCCGGCCTCCGCCGCCGCCCCGCCGGCGAGCGCACCGCCGCCTGACCACGGGAGCGCGGCGGACCGCGCACGCCTCGACGGCCGTCCCGGGATGAGCCCGCGGTTCGCGGAACCGGCCGCGTCCCGACGCCGACGGGCTCCACGTCCCGCAGCCGCCGCCGTGGCGCCGCCGGGCGGGCGAATCGTCCGGGAGGACCGAGCCGGGGGACGCCGACTGCTCCGGCCCCACCGCGGCCGCCTGCCGCGCGGAGGGGGCCGTCGGCGACGTACGACGAGCGGCGCGAGGAAGCTCGCCCACCAGGAGGCTGCCGGTGAGGTGAGCCGGACGGCCCCGCTCCGGACGGCCCCCTCCGGACGGGCCCGCCGGGCCGGCCGGAGGGGCGGGAGCACGAGGCCGGACGAGGTGGCCGACGGGGTCGCCGGACCTGGCGGCGGAACGGCGAGGCCGAGGAGGTGGCCGGACCCGGTGGCGGGACGGCTCGCCCCCTATCCGGTCACGAAGGTCGTCACACTCTGGGCGGGAAGCTCGCCGGTGAAGGAGCCGTTCGACACGCTGACCGCGCCCTGGGGCGCGAGGGTGCGGCCGGCGTCCGTCAACCAGGACGTCACGCCGGACGAGGCGCCGTTCCCGAGGGTGAACGACTGACTCACCGGCGAGGCCCCCTTGTTGACGGCGACGACGACGATTGCGCCGTCACCGCCCTTGTACGCCGAGGTGTGGACGTTCGCCCGGGGGCTCGGCGTCACATCGAGCCGCACGTGTCCCGGCCGGACGAACTTCGAGAAGTGCGCCATGGCGGCACCGCGCTTGCTGATGCGGCCGTCCTCCCGCATGGGACCGTAGCTGCGCCGGATGTACCACCACACGTACGCCTGGAACTCTGCGTCCACCAGGGCGCGGTGGACGTGCTCCGCGACGTCGAGTGCCTGGGGCCAGAGATCCGCCGAGTCGCTGCTGTTGGGGTGGTAGACCTCGGTCATCCAGAGTTCCTTGCCCTGGCCCTTCTGCCGGAAGAGCGGATAGGGGAAGTCCTGGGACCGTGTGCCGTAGAGGTGAGCCCCGAGCACGTCCAGATTGGCGAGCGCCTGTGGATCGTTGAGGATCGGATCGGAGAAGCTCTTCACATACTGGAAGGACTCCGGCGCGATGACCTTGGTGCTGATCGAGCCGGCGTTCTCCCGCAGGAAGCGGATCATCTCGGCCGGGGTCCACCACGTCCATTCCTGCGCGTAATCGGGCTCGTTCTGCACCGAGACGGCGTACAGGTCCACCCCGTTGTCGCGCATGTAGGCCGAGAAGTCGTTGAGGTGCTGCGCGTAGGCCGCGTACATGTCGTACCGCAGCCGCCTCGCGTTCGTCTGGCTGCCGCGGACGAAGGTCTCGACCATCCGGGCGGGCGGATTCCAGGGGGAGGCGATGACGGTGGCGCCCAGTTCGGTCGCGCGCCGTGCCGTGGCGACCTCGCGGGCCCAGTCCGCCTGGTTCTCGTGGACGGGGATCCGCAGCACGGAGAACCCCAGCTGTCCCTCGCCGTTGCCGAACGCCGTGTCCCGCTGGGCCGGTGTCAGATCGCTGATCCAGACCGTGTGGTTCATGCCGCCGAAGCCCCGGATCGTCTGCCGCTCCGCCGACGGGTCGACGATCACATCGGCGGCGGGCGCCGCGGACGGCGCCCGGGAAGCGCCCGCGGCCGGCGCCGCGGCCAGCAGCACCGGCAGGGTGCCCATGGTCGCCAGCACCGACCTCCGGCTGGGCGTGCCGGGTCCTGTGGCCGTGGACTCGTTCGGGGGTAATCGCATGGTTCCTCCGCCTGTGCGTCGTGTTGCCCTGCGCCCTCTTCTGTGCCTGTCGCCGTCGGTCGACGCTGTTCTGCCCGGTGCGCCTCCGGTTCCGTGAGCGGTGTCCGGCCGCCCGTCCGCGATGGGCGGGCCGGCTGGTGGGCGGGGCGCGGTCCGTTTCCGCCGGGGCCGGCCGGGGTGGTGGGCGGCAAGGGAGGGCGTGGCGGAGCCGGTGCATTGGGGGCTCCTCGGAAGGAGATGCGCCGCGAGGAGCACGCGGCGGCCGGGAACGGTCACGTTCTGGAAACCCTTGCCGCAGAAGCATGGAGGCACCCGGTCCGGACGTCAATCAGCCCGGTCCGGCCACGCGCCCGAGCGGCTGCGCGACCGTCCTCGCCGACTCCCACCAGGCCAGGTCGCCGGGAGCTACAGGGCGTGGCCCCCGGCGACCTGAATGACCTGGCCGGTGATCCAGCGGGCCTGCTGAGAGGCGAGGAAGACGGCGGCGTCCGCGATGTCTTCCGGCTGTCCCACCCGTCCGAGCGGGATCAGCTCGCGGACCTGTGCCTCCAACTCCTCGGACATCCAGCCCGTTTGTACGGGGCCGGGTGCCACGGCGTTGACCCGGATTCCGGCCTTGCCCAGGTCCAGGGCGGCCGCCCGGGTGAACGCCTCCAGGGCGGCCTTGGACGTGCCGTAGCCGATCTGGCCCGGGAAGGCACGGGCCGCGTCGGTGGTGACGTTCACGACGCACGGCGGCTGCCGGCCGGGAGCACCGTCGGCACGCCGGGCGAGTTCGCCGGTGAGCAGGGCGGGTGCGATGGCATTGACCCGGTAGTGCCGCTCCATGCCCTCCGGGGTGAGTGCGTCGACGGTGTCGGGGCTCTCGCAGTGAGCCGCGCAGTTGACGAGCACGTCCACCGGCCCCATCGGGTCCTCGACCGCGTCCAGCAGGCGCTCGGCCGCGTCGGGCGCCGACAGGTCGGCGGGAACGGCGACGGCCCGGCCGAGTTCCGCCGCGAACGCGTGTGCCGTTTCGGCGGACGGAGTCCGGTGCTCCCAGCGCCGGTTGCCGGGGGCCGCGGTCTCCGTGGCGTAGTAGTGCACCGCCACCCGGGCGCCCTGGGCGGCGAAGGCCCGGCTGATGGCCCGGCCGATGCCCCCGCTGCCGCCGGTCACCAGTACGACCCGCTGGTCGAGTCCTGTGTTGAGCATGGGAACAGGGTTCTCCGCGTTCTCTGCTTTCTCTGAGTTCTCTGGATTCTCCGGGTGCTCTGCGTCCTCTGCGTCTCCCGCCTCGCGTACGCCCCAGGGGGACAACCTGACCGCTCGCGGGCCGTCGCGCAAGGTCCCGGGGACATCGGCGGCGGTTGCGGACCCCGGGCGGACGGGACACCCCCGGGCTGTCGGAGTGTCGCGGGATCACGGGGTGACGACGGCGAAGCCGGGATCCGGGCCGCCGAGGTGACCGAGGAGTTCGGCCAGCTTCCCGGGGTCGCCGGTGACCTCGACGTCCGCGCGGCCGGTCAGTTCACCGGGGGCCGTGGCGCCGAGGAGGACCGCGCGCAGGGTGGCTTCGCCGAGGGTGATCTCCGCGTCCGGCTCGCCCGCGGCGGGGCCGGTGCCCGGGACATGGGTGAGGACGCCGTTGCGCAGCCGCAGGGTGACGGGATCGCCGTCCGTGAGCCGGAAGCGGACGGCGATGTCCGCGTCCCACGCGCGGGGGCCGTCGACGCGGATGGCGAGGGCGTCGAAGAGCTGGTCGAGGGTCAGGGCGGCCAGCAGATCCGGCGCGACGGTGGAGGTGGGGGTGCCGACCGCGCCGTGGCGCAGTTCCAGGGCTCCCATGAGGAAGAAGTTCCGCCAGGTCCCGTTCTCGCTGCCGTATCCGAGCTGCTCCAGGGCGTCGGCCTGCAACTGCCGGGCCCCGGCGTTGTCCGGGTCGGCGAAGACCAGGTGGTTGACGACCTGCACCACCCACCGGAAGTCACCGTCGGCGAACGACCGCCGGGCGCGCCGCAGCAGCTCGTCGGCACCGCCCAGGAACTCGACGTACCGGCGGCCCGCCTCGGTCGGCGGGTGCTCCCACAGACGGGCCGGGTTGCCGTCGAACCAGCCCAGGTACCGCTGGTACACGGCCTTGGCGTTGTGGCTGACGGAACCGTAGTACCCGTGGGTGTGCCAGGCCTGTTCCAGGGCCGGGGGCATCTCGATCCGCTCGGCGATCTCCAGCGGGGTCAGCCCCTGGTTGAGCATGCGCAGCGTCTGGTCGTGCAGATAGGCGTACAGGTCGCGCTGCTCGGACAGAAACCTCAGGACGCGGTCGCGGCCGCGGACCGGCCAGTGGTGGGAGGCGAAGGCGACGTCCGAGCTGCCGACGAAGAGGTCGACGGCCTCCGTGAGGTAGCGGGCCCAGGTGCGCGGGTCGCGGACCTGCGCGCCGCGCAGGGTGAGCAGGTTGTGCAGATTGTGGGTGGCGTTCTCCGCCATGCAGAGTGCCGCGTGGTCGGGGAAGTGGATGTTCAGCTCCGCGGGGGCCTCGGTGCCGGGGGTCAGCTGGAAGACCATCCGGACGCCGTCGACCGTTTCGCTCCGGCCGGTGTGCGTGATCTCCCGGGTCGGCGGGATCAGCCCGACCGAACCGGTGGAGAGGGTCTGGCCGAGACCGGCCCCGATCTGCCCGCGCCCGCCCTTCGGGAGTGCGGCGCCGTACATGTAGGCGGCGCGGCGGTTCATGGCCGTACCGGCGTAGACGTTCTCGCTGACGGCGTGGTCGAGGAAGCCCCGGGGCGCGAGGACCGGGACGCCGGCCGCGACCTCGTCGTCGCCGGTGACACCCCGCACGCCGCCGAAGTGGTCGGCGTGGCTGTGGGTGTACAGCACCCCGGTGACCGGCCGGTCACCTCGGTGGCTCCGGTAGAGGGCGAGCGCCGCTCCGGCGGTCTCGGCGCACAGCAGCGGGTCGATCACGAAGACTCCCCGCTCGCCCTCCACCAGGGTCATGTTCGACAGGTCGAAGCCCCGTACCTGGTAGATGCCGTCGGTCACTTCGAACAGGCCGTGGCCGGAGCAGAGCCGGCTCTGCCGCCACAGGCTCGGATTGGCGGTGTCGGGGCAGTCCTGGCCGAGAAAGCCGTACGCGTCGAGGTCCCACACCGCGCGTCCCCCGGCGTCACGGATCACGCGGTCCCGGGCCGTGCCCAGGAATCCGCGGCGTGCGTCGTCCAGGTCCGCGGTGTCGTCGAAGGGGTACCGCCGTCGCACCGCCGCGTTGCCCTCGGCGATCCCGGGCTCCGCGGCCCTGGCTTCCGGGCTCTGGGACATCTCGGTCTCCCCTCACAGCGACGTACAAAGGCCGCGCCACGCGGAACGCACCCAGTGCCACCTTCACCCGCCCGCGGGGTGGGCGACGACCGGGTGTGCTCCGTCCGGGGAGCCGCGGCGGCAGGGACCGGTCCGAATCCGGTACGCGCAGCGCCCGCCCCGCCGGCCGGTCCGGCGGCCCGCGCTGCTCCGGCGCCGGGCGCCCGGCGCCCGTGACGGTGCGGGACGGATGTGACGGCGCGCTGCGCACGGCGGAGACCGCCGCCTCCGAGTGCTCGGCCCGGCGCACGCGCGAGTTCTCCCGTGCCGTCCGCCCGGCCTCCGGGCTGAAGGCGGTCACCGGCCGCGACCGCGTCCTTGGCGCGGACGCCGGTCACGCGTCGCGATGGTCGCGGAACCACTGCGCCACCTGGTCGGCGTGGGTGTCCGGCGGGAAGACCGGATAGAAGACGTGCTCGATCGTGGCACCGCGCAGTACGAGGCTGAGCCGCCGGCAGAGCGTCTGGCCGTTGGCCTCGAACGTCGGGAGGCGCAACTCGTCCGCAAGCGTGAGCCGGGGATCGGAGAGCAACGGGTAGGGCAGGTGCAGCCGGTCGCCGAGCGCCCGCTGGTAGTCGGCCCGGTCCGAGGACAGGGCGAGTACGCGGTCGGCGCCTGCTGCCCTGAGCGCGTCGAGGTTGTCGCGGAAGCCGCAGGCCTCCTGGCTGCATCCGCGGGCGCCGGGGATCTCGTTCCAGCCCTCCGGGATGTCGGCGGCCGGATCTCCCGTGAGCGGGTAGAGGAACAGCACCCAGCGGCCGTCGGATACGGCGTCCAGACGGACGGCATCTCCGTCCGTGCCGGTGAAGGCCAGGGCCGGGAGCGTCCTGCCCGGGAGGTGGGCGGGGCGCCGTCGTCCACCGGGGCGGGCAGGGGGTCGGCCTTGGGCAGCATCTCGTCCGGTTCCCTCGCAGGCTCGGTGGCAGTGGCAGTGGCAGTGGCAGTGGCAGTGGCAGTGGCAGAGGTAGTGGTGGGAGCGGGGGCCGGGGCGGGGAATCCGCGCCGGGCGGCCTCGTCCCTGCGGCGCGTCAGCTGGTCGCGGCTGTGCGACAGCCGGGCGATGGGGCTCGGCCGGCCCCGGACGGCCCCGGGACCGGGCGGGGCGGTCCCCGACCGGCGCCGGTGACCGGGTGACCGGCCGTCGCCCGCGATGCCGCCGGCTCCGGGGCGCGGCCTTTGGAAGCTATTCGTCCCTGACCCGGGTGACCAGCTGTGTCGGGTTCACGTAGCGCAGGGCGAGGACGAGGAGGACGAGCATCGACAGGGTGTACATCACGGCCATCGCGTCGATGGACTGCTGGGTGCGGATGCCCGCGGAGAACATGGCGTAGTAGAGGGCGACGATGAGGGTCTGGCTGTCGGGGCCCGCGGTCAGGAAGGTCAGTTCGAACATGCCGACCGTGCGCACCAGGACCAGGACCGAGGCAGCGAGGATCCCGGGGACCAGGAGCGGGGCGAGGACGCGCAGGAAGATGGCCGTGGTGCGGGCGCCGCACATCCGCGCGGCCGCCTCGATACGGGGGTCGATCTGCTCGATGAACGGGGTCATCGTCAGCACGACGAACGGCACCGACGGGACCAGGTTGGCCAGGATCACGCCGGTGAACGTGCCGGCCAGATGGAACTTGTAGAGCACCGTGGCCATCGGGATGCCGTAGGTGATCGGCGGTACGAGGATCGGCAGCAGGAACAGCAGCAGGACGAGTTTCTTGCCCGGGAACTGCCGCCGGGCCAGGGCGTAGGCCGCCGGCACGCCGATGACCACCGAGAAGAACACCACCAGGACCGACACCAGGGCGGTGGCCCAGAAGACCTGGCCGAGCTTGAACTCCTGCCAGGCGTCGCCGTACCACTTCGTCGTCCAGCCGTCGGGAAGCCAGGTGGTGAACCAGCGGGTCCCGAACGAGTCGAGCAGCGGTACGCCGATGACCCCGGCCAGGTTGACGAAGAAGAAGCCGAAGACGGCCAGCGCGACCCAGTTGGAGGGGCGGCGGTACCACCGGCGGCGGGCTTCCCGGGCGGCCGGGGGAGCGGGGGAGGCCGCGGGGTCGCGGGTTGCGGGTGTGCCGGCCATCAGCCCTTGCCTCCTGTCGACCCGCGGTACAGCATCGAGCGCCAGAGCATCACCAGGGCCACGACCACCAGCATCACCGCTCCCATCAGCATGGCGATCGCCGACCCGAGGGAGTAGTCGAAGTCCTGGAACGCCGCCTGGTACGCCTCGATCGACATGACGTGGGTACTGCCGCGCGGGTCGCCGACCAGCTGGGCGGACGGGAAGACCGCGAAGGCCAGCACGAAGGACAGACAGAACGTGATCGCCAGGCCCGGGGCGAGCAGCGGCAGCATGACGTGCCGGAAGCGCTGGACACGGTTCGCGCCGAGCGTCGACGCCGCCTGCTCCAGGCTGGGGTCGATGCCCGTGAGATACGACAGCGTCAGCAGGTACGAGAACGGGAAGCCCGTGATGATCAGGGACGCGAAGACGCCCCAGTAGTTGTGGACCAGGCCCAGGGGTTCGTCGACGAGACCGAGGTTCAGCAGGATCTTGTTGAACCAGCCGGTCGGGCCGAGGTAGCCGAGCAGGCCCTGTGCGGTCAGCACCGTGCCGAGGGTGATCGGCATCACCAGCAGGGTGATCATCAGGCGCCGTCCGCGGAAGTTCCCGCGGGTGCGGAAGGCGACGGGGACGGCGGCGAGACAGTTCACCAGGGCCGCGGGCACGGCCAGACGCAGGGTGATCCAGAGGGTCTCGCGCAGATACGGGTCGGTGAAGAAGGTGCGGTAGTTGGCCAGCGGGCCGCCGCCCTCCTTGGGCTGGAAGGAGAGCTGGAGGCCGTAGAGGAAGGGGTAGCAGAACAGCACCAGCAGGAAGGCCACTCCGGGCAGCAGCAGGAGGAGGTTGCGGTCGACGCCCCGTTCCGCCAGGCGGTGGCGCAGGGACGGCCGGCCGGAGCCGGAGGCGGGCGGCGGGGGAGCAGGCGGCGCCTCGGAGGTCCCG
>NZ_WHPN01000163.1 GCF_009735685.1 Streptomyces lycii
ACCCGGGGCACCCCGGAGATGATGCGGTCCGAGGAACGGGCGTACATCGACACCGAGCAGCACGAGACCGGGCACGCCCGGCTCCGCAAGCACGTGGTCACCGAGGACGTCCGGACCACGGTGCCGGTCAGCCACGAGGAGGTGCACGTCACCCGTGAGCCGATCAGCCCCGAGGACCGCAGCCGCAGCGGCAACGCGCGCATCGAGGAGAGCCAGGTCGAGGTGACGCTCCACGAGGAGCGGCCGGTGGTGCGCAAGGAGACCGTCCCGGTGGAGCGGGTGCGGCTGGACACCGAGAAGGTCACCGAGCAGGAAGAGGTCACCACCCAGGTCCGCAAGGAGCAGATCGAGTACGACGACGGCGCGCGCGAGCGTAAGGGCATGACGGAGGGCCGCGGGAAGCACGGTCGCGAAGACCGCTACAGCTGACCGCCGTTCCGCCGGCACGAACCGGAGGCGTGCGACACCGGTGGCCCCACCGCGGAAAGGCGGCGGGGCCGCCGGCACGCGGTGTTCGGCGGCCGCCCGCGGACGTGGCGGCGGGCGCTGTCCGGCATGCCGGTGGCGGGGCTGCCCGAGCGGCCCTCGTGTCCTCGGGCGATGCCGCCCGCTCGCGGTGGTGGGACTGCTCACGTGCCGGTGGCGGAGCTGCGCCCGTGTACGGTGCGGACCCGCGCAGGGGCCCGGCGGCGGCGTTCGTCGCCGGTGCGGCCCACCAGACGCGCCCGCGTACGGTGCCGGACCGCGCACGGGCCCGGCGGCGGCCGGTGCGTACGGCGCTCGCGGGCCGCGGATACGGGCGTCGGAGGCGTACCCCCGAGCCGTCCCGAGCCGTGACCGAAACCGTGCACGCGCCGGGCCCGCACCAGACCGCGCACCGGGCCGTTCACCGGGCCGGGCACCCGGGCCGTTCTCCGTCCGTCTTCCCCGGGGGTGACGCACGACCCCGGACGGGTGCCGCATGACGGCAGCCGGGGCGGGCACCCGTGCGGACCGGGGGAGCAACGCTACGGACGGAAGGAGTCGGCGCCGTGACCACCCCACACGACCCCGCCACGGACCCCGAGGACGAGGGCATTCCGGATCTGCAGGACGGATCGCCCGAGCAGCAGGAGGCGTCCGACCCCCAGCAGCTGCCGGTGGCGGGCGACGAGCCGACCATCGCGGAGTTCCGGGAGACGACACCGAACGAGGCGCGGGAGGGCGAGACGCTCGACGAGCGGCTGTCCGACGAGGAACCAGAGCCGGACCCCGCCGAACTGGCCCGCCCCGGACAGGGGACGACCTGGGAGGACCCGGAGCCGGACGAGCCGCAGCCGGACGAGGGCGACCGCGCGGACGAGCGGGCCGGGCTGCTCTACGACGAGCCGGACCCGGACCGGCCGCGCGAACAGGACGTGTACTCCCAGGAGGGGACGACGCGCGGGCTGTCGGCCGAGGAGGAAGCCGTCCACATCCGGGACGACGACCGGCTCTGACCCGCGGTCCGCAGCCGCCAGCCGTTGGGCAGGCGCCACGGGGTTCCCCGGATCCTTCGGTTTCCGGGGAACCCCGTGGCGTGTGACGCGGCCCTCCGGCCCTCCGGGCGCACGGGGACGACCCCGGCGCGCGGGAACGCCCTCAGTCCGGCACCCGGGTCTCCGTACGGGAATCCTGTACGACGTTGGACAGCCGGTGCAGCATCCGGCGGTGGCGGATCTGGATGAACACGTCCACCACCGCGCTGTGCAGCCGGGCGCCGGGCCCGGTCAGCGGATGTTCGTCGACCCGCACCAGGCAGCCCTCCCCCCACGGCAGCAGTTCGACGGCGATCCGCGCGGTGCCCAGCGAACCGGCCTTGGCCTCCAGTTCCAGCCGCTTCCCCGGCTCGCAGATGCGGACCACCGTGCGGCCCGCCAGGCTCCACCGGCCCAGCCGCACGGTGTAGCGGATCGAGGCCCCCGGCGTGGGCCAGGAGGGGTCGACCTCTTCCGTCTCGTCGGTCCCGATCACCCATTCCTCGTACTTGCCGCCGTCGCACAGGACGGCCCACACCGCCTCGGGCGACCGTGGGATCAGAACGTGCCGTACCGCCATGGGGTTCTCCTCTGCGTGTCCGCGCCCGGTGTGGCCGCCGGGTGTCGGGGCGGGGGTGGTGTGTCCGCCGGGGTGTCGAGGTGTGTTCGGTGTTTCCTGCCGTGGTGTTCGGGGCCTCCCGCCGGGTGTGCCGTCCGCGGGTCCGCGCCGCCCCGTCTAGCCGGGCCGGGGGGTGTCCCCTCCGGCCAGGGCCCGCTGGAGCGCGGCGAACGCCCCGGGCAGCGCCCGGCCGGGGGCGCGGGCGGAGCGCAGCGCGGCACGGGCCGCGTTGGCACCGCACGCGCCGTGCACACCGCCGCCCGGGTGGGCGGAGGCGGAGGCCAGATACAGGCCGCGCACCGGGGTCTCGGGCCGTCCGCTGCCGGGCACCGGACGGAAGACGAGCTGCTGGTGCACCGCGGCCGTGCCGCCGTTGAGGGCGCCGTTGACCAGATTCTGGTCGCGGCTCTGGAGGTCGGGCGGCGCGAGGACGCGGCGGGCGGTGATCCGGTCGCGGAATCCCGGTGCGAGCCGCTCGACCTGGTCCTCCACCCGCCGGGCCATGGCCTCCCGGGCCGCCGGGCCCCACCGGCCGTCGAGACCGTCCTCCCCCGCGTCGCCGCGGACGTGCTGCGGCAGATGCGTGTACGCCCAGGCGGACTCGGTGCCCGCGGGCGAGCGGCTCGGGTCGGCGGTGGTCATCTGGCCGAGCAGGGAGAACGGCCGGTCCGGGACCCGGCCCGTGCAGATCTGGGCGGTGTGCCGGGTCAGATGGTCCATGTCCTGGGCGAGATGCACGGTGCCGGCCCCGGCGGGCCCGGGCGCGGCCCAGGGAATCGGGCCGGACAGGGCCCAGTCGACCTTGAACGTCGCGAAGTCCCACTGGTGGCGGCGCATGTCGTCGCGCAGCCGGGACGGCAGGTCGTCCCAGCCGACCAGACCGCCGTAGAGGGCGGGTGCCGGCACGTCGGCGAGGACGGCCCGCCGGGCCCGTACGGCCTGCCCCTCGGTGGTGACGACGCCCAGCGCCCGGCCGCCGCCGACGACGACGCGGGCGGCCTCGGCGCCGCACCACACGGTCCCGCCCCTGGCCTCCAGCCGCCGGACGAGCGCGTCGGTGAGCGACTGGGCGCCGCCCGCGGGGACGGGCCAGCCGTGCCGCTGGCCGATCATGGCCAGCAGCCAGCCGAAGGCGGTGGACGCGGGGGACTCCGGATAGAAGTCGGCGTGCAGGGCGCACCCGCCGAGCAGCAGCGGGCCGCCCGGTCCGGAGAACTCCTCCTCGCCGAGCCGCCGTACGGGCAGCAGCAGCATGCGCAGCAGCCGCAGGCCGCCCGCGGCGCGGAGTTCGGCGGCGAGTGCCGCGGCCGGGCGCAGCGGCGGGAAGGGGGTGAACAACGCCTGCATCAGATCGGGGCCCAGCCGGTCCCAGAGCGCGACCAGACGGAGATACGCCTCACCGTCGCCCGCGCCGAATGCCTCCAGGCTCTCCGCGGTGTGCTCGGCGTCCCGGTGCAGCACGGGGCAGCGGCCGTCGGCCATCGGGTGGGCGAGTACCGCGGGGGCGTGGCTCCAGGTCAGGCCCCACTCCTCGAGCCGGAGGGCGCTGATGGCGGGCGAGGCCACGGCGAGCGGGTGGAAGGAGCTGAAGAGGTCGTGCACGTACTCGGGGTGCACGCCGCGGTCGCTGCGGACCGCTCCTCCGGGCACGGGCTGTGTCTCCAGCACGGTGACCTGCCAGCCCGCGTCGGCCAGCACATTGGCGGCGACGAGGCCGTTCGGGCCCGCGCCGACCACGACCGCGTCGGCGGTACCGTCGCTCACGTGCGCTCCCCCAGTCCGGTGGCGAACTCGCGGATCCGGCCGCCGCCGGGCAGCTTCGCGGCGAGCGGCGGGGTCGGGCCGCCCGTGCCGGCGCGGAGGGCGGCGGCGAACTCGGTGACGGTGTCGGCGGCGCTGTGCCGCGGGGTCCAGCCGAGTTCCGTACGGGCCCGGGTGGTGTCCATCAGCGGCAGCCGGAGCACCGCTTCGAGCAGGGCCGCCGGGGCGGACAGCAGATGGAGCCGCCAGCCCGCGGCGACCGCGGCGAGCACCGGCCGCGCGGGCAGCCGCAGGGTCCGGGTGCCGAAGATCTCGGCGAGCAGGGCGGTGTCGACGACCGGGTCCGCGGCGATGTTGAAGGCGCCGTGTACGGGCTCCGTCGCGGCGCGCCGGAAGGCGTCGGCCGCGTCGTCCGTGTGCAGCGCCTGGAACCGCAGCCCGGGGAGGCCGGGGAGGGCCGGGAACCGCCCTGGCTTCACGAACCGGCGGGAGAGCAGCGGTCCGACGAAGATGCGGCGCTGCTCGGCGGCCGACTCGCGCTGGAAGACGATGCCGGGCCGGATGCGGACCACCCGCACCTCGGGATGCTCGTACTCGAAGGCGTCGAGCACGCGTTCGACGTACGCCTTCTCGCGGCAGTACGCGGACGCGGGGTGCCCGTGGGTGGGCCAGTTCTCGTCGACGAAGCGGTCCTTGGGACCGGGCGAGTAGGCCGCGACCGAGGAGGCGTGCACCACGGCGGGCACGCCCGCGGCGGCTGCCGCCTCGAACACCCGGCTGCTGCCGACGGCGTTGGTCCGCCAGGTGACATCGGGTTTCCGCGAGGGGTGGAACAGCCACGCCAGGTGGATGACCGCGTCGGCGCCCTCGAAGTGGCGGACGAGACCGGCCTGGCCGACGTCCGCGCGCAGCCACTCCGTCCTGCCCGGCCCGCGCTCCCCCACCCCGTGGTCCGGGAGTCTGCGCGCGATGGCCAGCACCGAGTCCACGCGGTCGTCGGCGGCCAGCAGCCGCAGCAGACCGGTGCCGAGGTTCCCGGTGGCCCCGGTGACCACGAGACGCAGCCCCCCGCCGCCGCTGGAGCCGTCCCCGCCCGCCCGTTCGGCGCCCGTCGGCATGGTCAGGACTTCCCCTCGCCGTCCGGCTCGTCGTCGCGCTCGCCCTCCGCCTGGGAGGGCGTCGTCCGCGGCGGCATGGTGCGCTCCTCGTCCGGGGCGCCGCGCCGCGGCATGTCCTCGTCGTCGCGCTCGCCTTCGGCCTGCGACGGAGTCTGCTCGCTCATCCGTCCGTCCTCTCTGTGCCGGGTGGTGGTCTTCTGGGTGCCCCGTCGGGGCGGTGTCATCCCTCGGCACGGGACGATTCGTTCCTCCGCGGCACGGAGGATTCCGTTCCGGTGCGGCGGTGACCGGTCGGCCGCGCGGGGGGCTGTCGGGCCGGTCACCGCAGGCGCCGCCCCCGTCCCGGCGCGTCACCGGAGGTGCTGTCCCGGCCCGGCGTCACCGGAAGTGCTGTCCCGGCCCGTCTCCGCCGTGGGAGCCGCGGAGCCACGGCCCGGGGCCGCGCCCCCCGCCGGTCACGGCCCGGTGCCGCTCCCCGCCGCCGCGCCCACCCTGCCGCGCGTGTCCGTCCACGGCGGGCGGAAGCCGGCACGGGCGGGCAGCGCGGCCACGGCATCGGCGACCTCGGCGGGGGTGATGCGCAGCAGCCGCTCGTCCGGCCGGTCGCCGTGCGCGTCACCGGGGCGCGGGTCTCCGGGGTCTCCGGCGCCGGGGTGCCAGAGGACGCGGTGCAGCGGGCTGTCCGGCGGGCCCCACAGGCGCGGGGAGACCGGCCCGAACAGGACGACCGACGGGGTGCCCAGCGCCGTGGCCAGATGGGCGAGCCCGGTGTCGCCGACGACGACCGCGCGGGCGTGCGCGACGAGGGCGGCGAGGTCGGGAAAGGGCACGTCGGCCTCGCCGCCGTGCACCGCGCCGGGCGGCAGGCCGGCCCACTCGGCGACCTCGCGGGCCAGCGGCCCCTCCCCCGGTCATCACGCCGATCCCGGTCATCCCGACCCCGGAAACCACCACGGTCATCCCGCCGGTCGTCCCGGCCGCCGAAACCGCCACGGTCATCCCGCCGGTCATCCCGACCGCGGAAACCGCCACGATCCCGGTCGTCCTCCCGA
>NZ_WHPN01000164.1 GCF_009735685.1 Streptomyces lycii
ACCGCGCCCTTCGGCTCCCCGGCCGCCGCCAGCCCCAGCGTGACCCGCACCTGGGTCCCGCCCAGCGGCCCCCGGCCGATCGCCACGTCACCCCGGGTGGCCCGCGCCGCCCGGTGCGCGATGTCCAGGCCCAGCCCGGTGGAGCCGCCGACACTCACCCCGCGCGCCATCGCCAGATCCGGGTCGGCGATGCCCGGACCGGCGTCGTCCACGGTGAGCACCACGGACTGCGCGGTGCGCTCGACCCGGACCCCGAACGCCGTGCCCTGCTCGGTGTGCTGGAAGACGTTGCCGATGAGCGCGTCCACGACCGCCGCGAGATCGTCGTACGGCAGCGTCACGGTGGTGGGCTCCGCGGAGACCCAGAGCGTGCACCGGCGGTCCTGCTGCGCGGCCAGCACCGCCCAGAACTCCACCCGCGCGCCGACCACCTCGGACACCTCGCACCGGCCGTTCCGGTCATCGCCCGCCGCGCCCGCCGCCGCGGCCGGGGCACCGTCCGGCGCCCGGGCACGGTCGGCTGCGCCGCCGAGCGAGCTGACCGCCAGCGGGCTGCGCGCCGCGGAGATGATCGAGTCCAGCTCCGTCTCCAACTGCGTCACCGCGGCACCGAGACGCTCCGCGCCCGGGGCGGCCGCCATCCGTTCCGCCTCCAGGCGCAGCGCGGTCAGCGGGGTACGGAGCCGGTGCGAGAGGTCGGCGACCAGCTCGCGTTCCATCGCCAGCAGCTGCACCACCCGGTCCGCCATGCTGTTGAAGGCCCGGCCCGCCTCCTTCAGCTCCGGCGGCCCGGCCGGTTCGACCCGGATCTCCAGATCCCCCTCGCCCAGCGCGTTCGAGGCACGGGACAGGCTGCGCGAGGACCGCACGACCCGCGCGCCCAGCCGGTCGGCCACCAGCACCGACCCGGCCACCAGGCCCACCGCCAGCAGCGACATCACCACCCAGGACAGCGTCACCCCGCGGTTGAGCGCCGAGCGGGGCACGAACGACTCGACGACCGCGACCCGGTCCTGCGCCAGGATCACCGGCTGCAGATGGACCCAGCCGTCGGCCGTGTCCAGCGCGAACGTCTCGCGTTCCCGCCCGGCCCGCTCCAGGGCCCCCGGCGGCGCGTGCTGGGTCCCGATCACCCCGCCGTCCGGCAGGTGCACCCCGAGCCGGCCGCCCGGGTCGAGCCCGGCCACGGCCTGCTGCACATCGCGCTGCCGCGTCGTCAGCGCCAGCACCGGTGCCAGCGCCGACGCCCGCTGCTCCGCCTCCGTCGTGGACCGGCCGCGCGCCTCGGACTGCACGAGCAGCGCGAGCGGGATGAGGAACGACAGCGCCACCATCGAGGTGACCGCCAGCGCGACCCCGGCGAGAGCCCGCCTCATCTCGGGGCCACCAGCTTGATGCCGATGCCGCGGACGGTGTGCAGATAGCGCGGCTGGGAGGCGCGTTCGCCGAGCTTGCGGCGGAGCGCCGACAGATGCACGTCGATGGTCTGGTCCTCGACGTACGGCTGCCGCCAGACGTCCGCGAGGATCCGGCGGCGCGACACCACCTGGTCGGCGTGGGCCGCCAGATAGGCCAGCAGGTCGAACTCGCGCCGGGTGAGCCGCAGCTCCCGCCCGGCCAGCCGCGCGCTCCGCGCCGGCAGGTCCACCACCAGCTCGCCGACCCGCATCGTGCGGGCGACGGCGGGCGCCGCGGGGGAGCCGGACCCGTCCCCGGCGGGCGGCGCCGGCGCGGGCTCGGCCGGTGCCGTACGGCGCAGCACCGCGCCGATCCGGGCCGCGAGCTGGCCGCCGGAGAACGGCTTGACCACATAGTCGTCGGCGCCCGCGTTGAGGAGCTTGATGACCTCCGCGTCGTCGTCCCGGGCGGTGGCCACCACGACGGGGACCCGGGAGATGCCGCGCAGCATCCGCAGCACGTCCGTCCCGTCCAGGTCGGGCAGGCCGAGGTCCAGCACCACGACGTCCGGCGGGCGCGCGGTGACCTCGCGGAGTGCCTCGAAGCCCAGGGCCGCGCTGTGCACCACATGGCCGTGCGCGGAGAGTACTTCGATGAGCGCGCCGCGTATGACGGGGTCGTCCTCGACAAGAAGCACGGATGCCATGGACCGGCACGGTATCCCGTCCGCCACTATGGTGTCGTGTCCCGGTACCTGCGCTACGTGCTCATCTGGCTCTCCTGCACCTCGGTCAGCGTGACGGCGGTCATCCTGACCGTGCACTTCGTCGTGGGTTCCACCAGACCGACCCCGCTCGTGGCCCGGGAGGCCCCGACCGTCTTCGCCTCCTCGACGAGCCGCCCGCGGACCCCGAGCCGTACACCGGAGCCGAGCCCCACCCGGGCCTCGCCGTCCTCGTCGCCGCCGTCGAAACCCACCCGCTCCGAGACACCGCGCACCCCCGCCCCGCAGCCGACCAGGAGCACCCCGCCGGCCACGGCCGGGCCGAGCCCGAGCGGCGGTCCCGCGGACTGCCGCGAGGACGGCTCGGGCGTGCACACCGTCGAGTCGGCGGGCGGCAGGGCCACGGTGCGCTTCGGCGAGGAGGACGTGTGCCTGGTCTCCGCCGTCCCGAACGGCGGCTTCACCGTACGGACCGAGCAGAGCCGCCCCGACACGCTCCGGGTGCACTTCTCCGGGGACCGGCGCGAGTCGGTGATCACGGCGACGAGCAGCCCCGAGGCGCGGGCCACGGTGCAGGAGATCACCTGGTAGCCGCCGAGCGCCGTCGCGGCCGCGCCGCTACGGCACCACGGTGACGGGCCAGCGCCCCGCCTTCACCAGCCGCACCGCCACCGACCCGACGAAGCGGTGCCCGGCCTGCTCGGAGGCGCCCACGACCACCGCGTCCGCCCGGAGATCGTCCGCGGCCCGGGACAGCGCCCCGTACGGGTCGCCACGCAGGGTGTGGAACTCCCAGCGCAGCTCGTAGACGTCCGTCATCCGGCCGGCGGCCTCCCGGACCTCCGCCTCCAGCTGCTCGGCGGCCTCGGCCGAGGCCTGGACGACCGGCGCGCCGAGCGCCGCGCCCGCGGCCGACAGGGGCTGGACGTACACCAGCGCGAGCAGGGCGCCCTGCCGGCGGGCCAGCCCGGCGGCGTACGCGGCTGCCCGCCACGACGAGTCGGAACCGTCCAGACCGGCGACGACGACCTTCGGCCCGTCCGTGCCGCGCTCGAAGGGCCCGGGTCTGCTGTCATTCACGCAGGTGAGGGTATACGGGCCGGGCCGCCGCGGTGTGCCCCGGGCGGCGGGGCCGGTCAGCCGGGCCCGAGCGCGCCGGGGAAATGGTCGAGGAACGGCGCGGCCGCGTCCGGCACCCCGCGCCCCAGCGGTGCGTCGAAGTGCCAGATGACGAAGAGCAGAAACGCGATCAACGCGCTGAACAACCCCGCGAGCAGCAACTCCCGTGCGCTGCGCCGGATCTGCAGGGCGAAGACCATGCCCACCGTCACCAGCCCCCCGGTGATCAGCCCGAACCAGATCACGCCCGGCATCGTCGCCCCGGCGCTCGCGGCCCGCGCCGAGCGTGCCGCGTCGGCCGCCGCGACCTGGTCGGCCAGCGGCTGGTGGACCAGGCTCTCCAGTTCCCCGCGCGGCTCGTACCGGGCGACGTCGGCGCGCACCCGGTCGAGCAGTTCCGCGCCGCGCCCGGTGAGTTCGCCGTGGGCGGCCATGTACGGCCACTCCACGCGGACGACGTGCCGGACGTACGCCTCGATGTCGCGGTCCACCCGCTGCCGCACCTCCGCCGGCAGGACCTCGGCCCGCTCGCTGACCTCGTGCAGCGCCTGAGCCTCGGTGCGTACGCCGTCCTCGGCGGCCCCGCGCGCCTCCCAGACGCCGGCGATGGCGAGGCCGAGGACGATCGCGTAGACCACGCCGATCATCATCGTCATGTACTCGATGACGTCCGGGGTGCCGGAGGGGTCGTCGTCCTCGCCGACCCGGCGCTGGTACAGGGACACGGAGACCAGGACGACCACACAGGCGGCGGCCATGGCAACGGTCAGGACGAGCCACTGGGGCACGGACTACCTCCGGGAGCGGCCGGACGAACCGGTGCGTGGACGAAGCGCCGCCGCGGCCAGCACGGCGGGGGCGGTGATCAGGAGCAGGAACACGAGCGGCGACGGCCCGGCATCGGCCTCGGCATGGCCGCCCCGACCATCCTCAAGTACGGCACCGAGGAGCAGAAGCA
>NZ_WHPN01000165.1 GCF_009735685.1 Streptomyces lycii
CACCGGTGACGCCGCGGCCCGCTGCTGCACGGATTCCTCCTCCGTCGCCGCCGGGCCCTGCCCGAGCAGCTCGCGCGGGATGCGCAGCACCGCCCGCACCCCGCCGAAGGCGCTGGTGCCGCTGACGTCCACCTGGAACCCGTAGTCGCCGGCGAGGCGGCTGATCACCATGAAGCCGAGGCTGAGGGCGTTGGGCAGGCTGGTGACGTCGAGGATCTCGTGCCGGTCGAGGACCTTGGCGGCCGCTTCGCGCTGGTAGTGGTTCATGCCCAGCCCGCTGTCGTCGACGACGATGCAGTAGCCGGTCTGCACCTGCTGGACCTGTACGTCGACCTTGCCCTGGGTGTAGGCGCTGGCGTTCGCCAACAGCTCGGTCAGGGCCACCGTCACCGCCTCGACGACACGCCCCTCCACCCAGGCCTCCCCGGTGGTGGCCTCGTGGGTGTAGACGACGCGCGCGGGGGCTTCGATCCGGCCCCGCGCGGAGGAGATGACGTCGCTCATCGTGCAGTCGTCGCGCTGCACCCCCGGCCAGGAACCGGAGAGGATCAGCACCCGCTGCACGGCGTGCACGGCCCGGGTCACGAGGTGGTCGAAGTCGAACAGCCACTGGAGCTGCTCCGCCCCCTCCGGGGCACGCTCGATCGTTTCGAGGATCTCGTTCTGGCAGCGGACCATGTACGTCTGTGCCTCGCCGAGCACCTCGCGGAGGGCCGAGCGCGCCGAGCCCCCGATCCGTTCCCGGGTGATCGCCACCGCTTCCCGGCACAGGTCGAGCACCGCCTGGTGGTGCTTCTCGACGGGCAGGTCCTGGAAGTCGTCCGCGAGGGGACCGGGCACCACGACGCCCCGGTGGCCGCGGGCCTCGGCGTTCACCAGCGCCGGCAGCCGCTTGGTCGCGAGGTGCTCGATCTCGTCGCAGGTGGCCTCCAGCCAGCCGTTCGCCCACTCGGCCTTGCCGCCCACCTCGTCGACCTGGGCGGCTCTGGCCTCCAGCTCGGGGACCCGGGCGGCCTGGCGCTGCACGGAGGGGAACTCCGCACACTGCCGTCTGAGGGTGGCGATCTCCTGTCCGGCGGCGGCCAGCTCCGCCTGTGCGGCGGCGACCGCCGCGGTCCTCTTCCGCAGGGCGCGGGTCAGCAGGACGAATCCGATGGCTGTGGCGAGCAGACACACAAGCAGCGTGATCGCCAGGGGAGGGTCGATCATGAGGGTCCTCGTACGAAGTGGGCGGGGGCAGGGGAGTTGCCGCCGGGTGAGCGAGTGCGGGCCGGGCGTGGTGCACGG
>NZ_WHPN01000166.1 GCF_009735685.1 Streptomyces lycii
CCGTGCCCGGGCCGGGACCCGCGAGCATGGTCGCCGCGTGGTGCGCGTCACCGCCACCGGACGAACCCGGAGCACCCGGAGGGCCGGGAGGGCCGGGAGGCGGCGGCGTACCCGCACCCGGAGCACCGGGCTGCCCGGGAGGACCGGGAGGAGCAGGAGGACCGGGAGGCTGCGGCGCCCGGCCACCGCCCAGGCTGGAACCGGGACCCGCCAGCATC
>NZ_WHPN01000167.1 GCF_009735685.1 Streptomyces lycii
CGCCCTTTGTCCGGACAACCGGACTTCACGACTACCCGTCATCTCCCCGGACGGCTACGCTCGCCCCGTGGTGAAGCACGAAACAGACCGGAGCGGCACAGCGGGCTCGCTCGGGCTCAGCGTCGACCGCGGCAGCCCGGTCCCGCTCTACTTCCAGCTGTCCCAGCAGCTGGAGGAGGCGATCGAGAAGGGCGGCCTCGCCCCCGGCAGCCTGCTCGGCAACGAGATCGAGCTGGCCGGGCGGCTCGGCCTGTCCCGCCCCACCGTCCGGCAGGCGATCCAGTCGCTCGTCGACAAGGGGCTCCTCGTCCGCCGCCGCGGGGTCGGCACCCAGGTGGTGCACAGCCGGGTGAAGCGGCCGCTGGAGCTCAGCAGCCTCTACGACGACCTGGAGACCGCCGGCCAGCGCCCCGCCACCCGGGTCCTGCGCAACACGACCGAACCGGCCGGCCCCGAGGTGGCCGCCGCCCTGGGGGTGCCCGAGGACACCGAGGTGATCCTCATCGAGCGGCTGCGGCTCGCGCACGGCCAGCCCATGGCGTATCTGCGCAACCATCTCCCGTCCGGGCTGCTGGAGCTGCCGACCGAGCGGTTGGAGGCCACCGGGCTGTACCGGCTGATGCGCGGCGCGGGCATCACGCTGCACAGCGCCCGGCAGTCCGTCGGCGCGCGGGCGGCCGGTGCCGAGGAGGCGCAGCGGCTGGAGGAGCCGGAGGGCGCGCCGCTGCTGACGATGGAGCGCACGACCTTCGACGACACGGGGCGGGCGGTGGAGTTCGGCTCGCACGTCTACCGGGCGTCCCGCTACGCCTTCGAGTTCCAGCTGCTCGTCCGCCCGTAAGTATGTACTGACAAAGTATTGACGGGGGCTCCGCGGGCCGTTAGAACTCACCCAGCCGCACTCGGGCGGCCCGGGAGGGAAGGCGGTCTCACCATGGCGCGTGGAGGCGACGCTCGTACGGCAGGCGCTCGTACGGTACGGGCGGCTCGTGCGGCACGGGCCGCTCGTACGGTCCCGGCGCTGCTGACCGCGGCGGCGCTGCTCGCCACGGCCGCGTGCAGCGGGTCCGGCGGCAAGGACGGCGAGGGCCGGGAGAGCGGCGACGGCGGCGGCAAGGGCGTCGGCACCGAGCGGATGACGGTCGCGATGGTCACCCACGCCGGCGAGGGCGACACCTTCTGGGACATCGTGAAGAGCGGCGCCGAGCAGGCGGCCGCCAAGGACAACGTCGAGTTCCTCTACTCCGCCGACAAGGAGGGCGACGAGCAGGCCCAGCTCGTGCAGACCGCGGTGGACCGCGAGGTCGACGGCCTGATCGTCACGCTCGCCAAGCCGAAGGCGCTGGAATCCGTCGTCAAGAAGGCCGTACGGGCCGGCATCCCCGTCGTCACCATCAACTCCGGCGCCCGGCACTCGGAGCCGCTGGGCGCCCTCTCGCACATCGGCCAGGACGAGTCCGTCGCCGGTGAGGCGGTCGGGGAGGAGCTGAACCGGGAGGGCCGCGAGAAGGCGCTGTGCGTGATCCACGAGCAGGGCAACGTCTCGCTGGAGGAGCGCTGCGCCGGAGCGGCGAAGACGTTCGACGGATCGATGGACCTGCTGAACGTGGACGGCACCAACATGCCCTCCACCCAGTCCTCCGTCGAGGCCAAGCTCCAGGCCGACCAGGACATCGACGCCGTCGTGGCCCTCGGCGCGCCGTTCGCCGCCGCCGCCGTCAAGGCCAAGGAGAACGCCGGCAGCCGGGCGCAGATCGCGACCTTCGACCTCAACGCCTCGGTGGTGAAGGCCCTCCGGGCCGGTGACGTCCGTTTCGCCGTGGACCAGCAGCCGTATCTCCAGGGCTATCTGGCGGTCGACGAGCTGTGGCTGCACCGGACCAACGCGAACGTCCTCGGCGGGGGCGAACCCGTGCTCACCGGCCCGGCCGTCGTCACGGAGAAGGACGTGCCGCGACTGGAGAAGTACATCGAACGCGGCACCCGGTGAACCGGCGCCCGGCGGCCCGCGGCGAGCCGGTGCCGCCACCCGGCCCCAGGGCTCCGAACAGCGGTGACGGATACTGGGGCGCCGGGGCGGGCGCGACCGGCCCCCGGCCCCGCGGCGGCCGGCGGCGGACCGCGCACCGGGCACAGCAGGCACAGCAGGCACAGCGAGGAAGGCACGACTTCGTGGCAAGGGTTCGGACAGCAGTACGTGTGACGGGTGCCGCACTGGCGGCGGTGCTCGCCACGACCCTCGTGGGGTGCAGCAGTACGGGCGGCAAGCGCGCCGAGGAGCGGGCCGCCGCCGAGGCCGCCGGGGGCCGCGCCGCGGTCAACACGCCTCGCTGGACCTTCGCCATGGTCACGCACTCGGGCGACGGCGACACCTTCTGGGACATCGTCCAGCGGGGCGCGAAGCAGGCCGCCGCCAAGGACAACGTCAAGTTCCTCTACGCGCAGCACGACGAGGGCCAGCAGCAGGCCGAGCTGGTCCAGTCCATGATCGACCAGAAGGTCGACGGGCTCGTCGTCACACTCGCCAAGCCGAAGTCCATGGAGGCCGTCGTCAAGAAGGCCGTCAAGGCCGGCATCCCGGTGATCACCGTGAACTCCGGGTCGGCCGAGTCCGAGGACTTCGGCGCCCTGACCCACGTCGGCCAGGACGAGACCATCGCGGGCGAGGCCGTCGGCGAGGAACTCAACAAGCGCGGGAAGAAGAAGGCGGTCTGCGTCCTGCACGAGCAGGGCAACGTGGGCCACGAGCAGCGCTGCGACGGTGCCCGCAAGACCTTCGACGGCACGCTGGAGAACCTCTACGTCGAGGGCACCAACATGCCCGAGGTGCAGTCGGCCATCGAGGCCCGGCTCCAGTCGGACAGCGCCGTCGACGCCGTCGTCACCCTCGGCGCGCCGTTCGCCGCGACCGCCGTCAAGGCCAAGAAGAACGCGGGCAGCGAGGCCGAGGTCGACACCTTCGACCTCAACGCCCAGGTCGCCCGCTCGCTCGACGCAAAGGAACTCGGCTTCGCCGTCGACCAGCAGCCGTACCTCCAGGGCTACCAGGCGATCGACCTGCTCTGGCTGCAGAAGTACAACGCCCACGTGCTCGGCGGCGGCCGGCCCGTCCTCACCGGCCCGCAGATCATCCGCCAGGAGGACGCCGCCGACCTCGAGCAGTACACGAAGCGGGGGACCCGATGACAGCGACCGCCAAGGCGCCGGCGGAGCCCGCCGACGAACGCCTGCTGCACACCTCGCTGCTCCGCCGGCTGATGGGCCGCCCCGAGCTGGGCGCCGTCGTCGGGGCGGTGGCCGTGTTCGTCTTCTTCTCGTTCGCGGCCGACAGCTTCCTCCAGGTGTCCAGCCTGAGCACCGTCCTCTACGCGGCGTCGACGATCGGGATCATGGCCGTACCCGTCGCGCTGCTGATGATCGGCGGCGAGTTCGACCTGTCGACCGGTGTGATGGTGACCTCCTCCGCGCTGGTCTCCTCGATGTTCAGCTATCAGATGACGGCGAACGTCTGGGTCGGCGTCGGGGTGTCGCTGCTGGTCACGCTCGCCATCGGCTTCTTCAACGGCTTCATGCTGGTGCGCACCAAGCTCCCGAGCTTCATCATCACGCTCGGCACCTTCCTGATGCTGACCGGCCTCAACCTCGGCTTCACCAAGCTGATCAGCGGCGGAGTGGGGACGAAGACCATCGGCGACATGGAGGGCTTCGACTCGGCCCGCGCCGTGTTCGCCTCCCGGTTCGTCGTCGGTGACGCCGACGTGCGGGTCACGGTCCTGTGGTGGCTCGGCCTGGTCGCCCTCGCCACCTGGATCCTGCTGCGCACCCGCGCCGGGAACTGGATCTTCGCCTCCGGCGGCGGCGCGAACGCCGCCCGCGCGGTCGGCGTCCCGGTCGACCGCACCAAGATCGGCCTCTACATGGGGGTGGCGTTCGCCGCCTGGGTCGCCGGCCAGCACCTGCTCTTCGAGTACGACTCGGTCCAGTCCGGGGAGGGCGTCGGCAACGAGTTCCTCTACATCATCGCGGCGGTCATCGGCGGCTGCCTGATGACCGGCGGCTACGGCTCGGCGATCGGCTCCGCGGTCGGCGCGCTCATCTTCGGGATGACCAGCAAGGGCATCGTCTACGCGCAGTGGGACCCCGACTGGTTCAAGTTCTTCCTCGGGGCCATGCTGCTGCTGGCCACGCTCCTCAACGCATGGGTCCGCAAGCGGGCGGAGGCAACGAAGTGACCGCACTCGTCGAGCTGACCGGCGTCAGCAAGTTCTACGGCAACATCAAGGCGCTCCAGGACGTGAGCCTCCAGGTCCACCCGGGCGAGATCAGCTGCGTCCTCGGTGACAACGGGGCCGGCAAGTCCACCCTGATCAAGATCATCGCCGGATTGCACCAGCACGACGCGGGCACCTTCGCCGTGGAGGGCGAGGAGCGCCGGCTCGCCTCCCCGCGCGAGGCCCTCGACCTGGGCATCGCCACCGTCTACCAGGACCTGGCCGTCGTGCCGCTGATGCCGGTCTGGCGGAACTTCTTCCTCGGCTCCGAGCCGACCCGGGGCACCGGCCCCTTCAAGCGGCTCGACGTCGACACGATGCGCCGGACGACCCGCTCCGAGATGCTGCGCATGGGCATCGACCTGCGCGACGTCGACCAGCCGATCGGGACCCTCTCGGGCGGCGAGCGGCAGTGCGTGGCGATCGCCCGCGCCGTCCACTTCGGCGCCAAGGTCCTCGTCCTCGACGAGCCCACCGCCGCGCTCGGCGTCAAGCAGTCCGGGGTGGTCCTGAAGTACGTCGCGGCCGCGCGGGACGCCGGTCTCGGCGTGGTCCTGATCACGCACAACCCGCACCACGCCCATCTCGTCGGCGACCGCTTCGTACTCCTCAAGCGCGGCACCATGGCCGGCAGCCACACCAAGGACGAGATCAGCCTGGACGAGCTGACGCGCCAGATGGCGGGCGGCTCGGAGCTGGAGCAGCTCAGCCACGAGTTGGAGCGGGCCCCGGCCCCGGACCTGTCCCGGGACGGCGGAAGCCGGGGATAGCCGGTCACAGCGGCACGGGCGCGGGCCCCGGCCGCCGGGGGGCCGGGGCCGTGCCGCGGCCGGTCCCGGGACGGTCCGGTTGTGCGCCGCGGGGGCAACCTGAGGCACAATCGCCCTCGGACGACCGACCACCGCCGACGAGACCTGCGAGCCGATGAGCACCTACCGCGAGCTGACCCACCGGGGCTCGGCCCGGGCCACCGTCCTGCGCACCGTGGGCACGCGCGAGCGCCGCTCGCACCTCTCCGCGCCGCGGGTCCCGACCGTCGGCATCGACATCGGGGGCACGAAGGTCGCCGCCGGGGTCGTCGACGCCGACGGCAACATCCTGGAGAAGGTCCGCACCGAGACCCCCGAGAAGTCCAAGAGCCCCAAGGTCGTCGAGAACACCATCGTCGAACTGGTGCTGGACCTCTCCGACCGGCATGACGTGCACGCCGTGGGCATCGGCGCGGCCGGCTGGGTCGACGCGGACCGCTCCAAGGTCCTCTTCGCCCCCCATCTGGCCTGGCGCAACGAGCCGCTGCGCGACGCCCTCACCTCCCGGCTCGCGGTCCCCGTCATGGTCGACAACGACGCCAACACCGCCGCCTGGGGCGAGTGGCGCTTCGGCGCGGGCCGTGGCGAGGACCACATCGTCATGATCACCCTGGGCACCGGCATCGGCGGCGCCATACTGGAGGACGGGCAGGTCAAGCGCGGCAGCTACGGGGTGGCCGGCGAGTTCGGCCACATGCAGGTCGTGCCGGGCGGGCACCGCTGCCCGTGCGGCAACCGCGGCTGCTGGGAGCAGTACAGCTCCGGGAACGCCCTGGTCCGGGAGGCCCGTGAGCTGGCCGCCGCCGACTCCCCGGTGGCGTACAACATCATCGACCGGGTCGGCGGCAACATCACCGAGATCACCGGGCCGCTCATCACCGAGCTGGCCCGGGAGGGCGACGCCATGTGCGTCGAGCTGCTCCAGGACATCGGGCAGTGGCTCGGCGTCGGCATCGCCAATCTGGCCGCCGCCCTCGACCCGGCCGCGTTCGTCGTCGGCGGGGGCGTCAGCGCCGCCGACGACCTGCTGATCGGCCCCGCCCGGGACGCCTTCCGGCGCCAGCTCACCGGCCGCGGCTACCGGCCGGAGGCCCGGATCAGCAAGGCCCAGCTCGGCAACGAGGCGGGCCTGGTCGGCGCCGCCGACCTCGCCCGGCTGGTGGCCCGCCGCTTCCGCCGCGCCAACCGGCGCCGCGTCGAGCGGTACGAACGTTACGAACGCTACGCACAGGCGGTCCGAGGAGGGCGCGTATGACCACCGAGGACCTCACGCCCCGGACGGAACCGGCCGCGGCACCCGGCGGAGGCGGCTCCGGCGGTCCGGCCGGCGGCCCTCCGGCGCCGGGCGGCGAGCGGCGCCCGGCGAGCCCGCGCCGCCGCCTGTTCACCCTGCTGATCGTCATCCTGCTCATCGGCATCCCGGCGGGCTACATCGTGGTGTCGGCGGGGCAGAGCCGCGACAGCGGCGAGGACAAGCAGGCCCGCGCCGCCGCCACCGGCCTGACCGCGGGCTGGCCCTCCAAGGTGACCCGCCGCATCTACGACGTGCCGATCACCGGCTACTCCGCCGACGTGGCCTGGTACGAGACCAACAGCTGGAACACCAGCAAGCTGTACGCGCAGTTCGTCACCTCCGACAAGGGGCTGGACCTCTTCCTGAGCCGGATCGACAGCAGCCGCTCCGCCCTCCGGGAGGGCCGGGTCACCATCAGCGAGCGGGAGGCCGCCGAGGTGGGCTGGAAGCTCGGCGCCGGAGAGGTCTCCGACTCCTCGTACGCGCTCGACACCGGCGCCACCCGGGCCGGCGACTGGTCCGGCATGGTGCACAAGCAGCGCTCCCCGGAGCCGACGCTCGACATCACGGTGGACTTCAGCAACCCGGCCCACCCCAAGGTGTACGTCGTCTCCACGGTCAAGCTCTGAGCCCGCGGGCGGCCCGGACCGGGCCCGCCGGCGCACGGGTCGTGACGACCGTCCGACGACGCCCGGCCCGTCCGCGGACCGTGCGCGGTGGCGTGGTCCCCGGACCGTGCGCGGTGGCCGGACCCCCGGGCCGTGCGCGGTGGCCGCGCCCTGGGCGCCGGCGCGGAGCCGCCCGTACCGTGTTCCCCGCAACTGCCGGGCCCGCTCCACGGCCCCCGGCAACCGGCACCCGAAGGGAACACATGCCTGTGCGGACCTACGACAACCCTGTGATCAGCGGGTTCCACCCCGATCCGAGCGTGTGCCGGGTCGGCGGCGACTACTACCTGGTGTGCTCCAGTTTCGAGTACTTCCCCGGGCTGCCGGTCTTCCACAGCAAGGACCTCGTGCACTGGGAGCAGATCGGCAACGTGCTCGACCGGCCCGGGCAACTGCCGCTGCCCGTCCCCGGTACCAAGGCGTCCGGCGGTCTCTACGCCCCCACGATCCGCCACCACGACGGCCGTTACTGGGTCGTCAACACCAATGTCGGCGGCGGCGGCAACTTCATCGTCTCCGCCGAGCGTCCCGAGGGGCCGTGGAGCGACCCGGTGTGGATCGATCTGCCCGGGATCGACCCCGATCTGGCGTGGGAACAGGACGGCACCTGCTGGTGCGCCTTCTCCGGGCCGGCGGGCGGCATCAACATGGCCAGGATCGACCCGTTCAAGGGCGAGGTGCTGGAGGGTCCCTTCGCCTCGTGGTCGGGCAGCGGACTCAAGTTCCCGGAGGCGCCGCACCTCTACCGCATCGGCGACTGGTGGTACCTGCTGATCGCCGAGGGCGGCACGGAACGCGGCCACAGCGTGTCCGTCGCCCGCGGCCGGTCACCGCGCGGCCCCTGGGAGGGCGCGCCCGCCAACCCCCTGCTGTCCCACAGCGGCACCGCCCGAGCCGTCCAGAACACCGGCCACGCCGACCTGGTGGAGGCTCCCGACGGCAGCTGGTGGATGGTGCTGCTCGGCGTCCGCCCCCGCGGTTTCACGCCCGACGTGCACGTGCTCGGCCGCGAGACGTTCCTGACCCCCGTGGAGTGGGACGAGGACGGCTGGCCCGTCGTCGCGCCCGTGCCCGAGAGCCACCCGGCCCCGGGCGGTGCCTGGCACCCCGTTCCGGCCCCGCCCGCCCGCGACGACTTCGACGCGCCCGCTCTCGCGCCGTACTGGATCTCTCCGTTCGCCCGCCCGGAGGGCTCCTGGTCGCTCACCGAGCGCCCCGGCCGGCTGGCCCTCACCGCCACCGGCCCCACCCTCGACCGCCCCGGGTACACCTTCGTGGGCCGCCGCCAGCAGCACCACGACTGCCGCGTCAGCGCCGAGATCGACCCGGGGGCGGGGCGCGGCGGCCTCTGCGTGCGCCTGGACGAGGCCCATCACTACGAACTGGAGGTCGGTGACGGCGAGGCCGGTGTCGTCGCCCGCATCGGTCCGCTGCGCCGGACCGTGGCCGCCTGTCCGGTCCCGTCCGGGCCGCTGACCCTCACCGTCACGATCCGTACGACCGGCCTCGTGCCCGCCTCGCCCGAGCTGACCGACGGCGGGACCACGGGCCCCGACACCATCGCCTTCTGGCTCGGCGATCCCGGTGCCCCGGACGCCCGGCCGCTCGCCGAACTGGACGGGCGCTATCTGTCCACCGAGGTCGCCTGCGGCTTCACCGGCCGGGTGATCGGCATGTACGCCACCGAGGGCACGGTCGCCTTCGACTGGTTCGAGTACGTCCCCGTCCCGGCGCCCTCCGCCTGACGCCCGTCGTGCGGCACCCGCCCCGGTGCGGGCGCCGCACGCCGCGTACCGCGAGGCGGCATCCCGGGATTCGCGGCCTCGTCAGCGGCCGGCCGGGGCGGCAGCGGCAACGCCCCGGCGTCCTGGCCGGTCTGCTCGCCGGATATCCTGGGCGCATGTCCCCCCGACCCGTCGGATCGCGCCCGACACTGTCATTGGTGGCCAAAACCGCTGGTACGAGCGTTCCCACTGTGTCCAAGGTGCTGCGGGGCGGGACCGACGTCTCGGCCGAGACGCGCGCGAAGGTCATGGCGGCCGTGCAAGCCGTCGGCTACACCCGCCGCGCCGGGGCCATGAGCGAAAGCGTGCGGGTCGAGAGGGACTTGTCCAACGTGCTCGATCTCGTGGTCACCCACTTCGAGGAGTCCTGGGCGAACCTGGTGATAGCGGGGGTCGGGCGGGAGGCGGCGGCAGCGGGACTCGACGTCGTACTGACGCTCGCCGATCCGCACGGTGACTGGGTGTCGCGGGTCCTGCGAAGGCGTGCCGTCGGCACGATCGGGACGCTGATCGATCCCACCTCGCGACAGTTCAACGCGCTTTCCGCCGCCGGTGTCCCGGTGGTGCTGATCGACCCGATGAGCACACCGCCGTCGGGGGTCGCGAGCATCGGCGTGGCGAACTGGGACGGCGGCCGCATGGCCGCCGAACATCTGCTGTCCCTCGGCCATGTGCGGACGGGGGTTGTCGCCGGCCACGCCCGCCATCTCTTCAGCCGCGCGCGCGTCGACGGTTTCCGTGCGGCAGCCGACACGGCGACCGCCAGCGGTGCCACGGTGTCCGTGGTCCACGGCGGCTGGAACCGCGCCAAGGCGACGGCCGCCGTCCACGCCCTCCTCGACAGCGACCCGGGGATCACGGGGGTCTTCGCCTGCTCGGACCCCATGGCGCTGGGCGTCTACGACGCACTGAACGCCCGGGGTTTGCGGATTCCCGAGGACATCAGCGTCATCGGCTTCGACGACCTGCCCGAGGCGCAGTACATCTGCCCGGGGCTGACGACCGTCAGACAGCCCTGCACCGAGTTGGGCGCCACAGCGGTCAAGCTCCTGATCGAGCTGTCCCGGGGCGAGAACGGCGGCTCCCGGCCGCCCGCCCGCATGGAGTTGGCCACCGAACTGGTCGTCCGTGCCTCCACCGGGCCCGCCTCGGCGGCCGCGGCGCCACGCCGGTGACGTGACGGGGGCGCCCCGGCCGGACTCACCGGGGGCGCCGTCACCACGGCCCGGGGACGGGGCGGCTCGGACGGTCGGCGCCATGACGGACCGGGCGGTTCCGCCGCTCGGCGCCCGCCCCCGCCGGAGGCAGGGCGGGGGCGGGCGTGAGGCGGTCCGGTCCGGGGCCCGGTGCCGGTTCAGCCCTTCACGGCGCCGGTGAGACCGCCGACGATCCGCTTCTCGAAGACCGAGAAGAAGATCAGTGCGGGCAGCATGGCGAGTGAGGTGAACGCGAGGACCTTCGCGGTGTCCGTGGAGTACTGCGAGGAGAACGCCTGGACGCCGAGCGGCAGGGTGAAGTTCGCCTGTGAATTGAGGATGAACAGGGGCAGGACGTAGTTGTTCCAGCTCCCCAGGAACGCGAGGATGCCGACGGTCACCACACCGGGCAGCGACAGCGGGATCACCATGCGGAAGAAGAACCCGAGCCGGCTCGCGCCGTCGATCGCCGCGGCCTCCTCGATCTCGTTCGGAATGGCCCGGAGGAACGGCACCAGGATGATGACGGTCACCGGCAGGCCGAAGGCTATCTGCGGGATGATCACGCCCAGCAGGTTGTCGACGAGGCCGAGGTCCTTGATGACGAGATACAGCGGGGTGATCGCGATGACCATCGGGAACATCAGGCCCGCGGCGAACAGGGAGTACATCGCGCCCTTGAGCTTGAAGTCGTAGCGTGCGATCACGAAGCTCACCATCAGGCCGAGAACGACGATGCCGATGGTGCTCACGAGCGCGACGATGAGCGAGTTGGCGAACTCGCCCCAGAAGACGGTCGACTTCAGGACGTTGACGTAGTTGCTGACGACCCAGGGATCGGGCAGGGCGGCCGGGCTCGACGAGATCTGCGAGTTGGTGCGGAATCCGCCGATCACGATGTAGAGCACCGGGGCGATGCAGACGCCGATGAAGAGCAGCGCGACGAAGTAGGTGAAGGGGCTCCCCCACTTCTGCGGCTTGTCCCGGCTGTCGCGGCGGCCGGCGGGTGCCTCCGGCCCGGCGGCGGAGGGTATCCGGGAGGTGGCGGTCGTCGCGCTCATCACACGGTCCCTTCGGTGACGGCGCCCCGGAGGTCGCGGCGCAGGAGGAAGCGCTGGTAGATCAGCGCGACGATGAGCGAGATCAGGAACATCACGACGGCTACGGCGCTGCCGTAGCCGTAGTTGCCCGCGTTGCGGCCCTGGGCGAGCATGTAGATCGCCATGGTCGAGGTGCCCGCGGTGCCGGAGACGTACTGGCCCCAGATGATGTAGACGAGGTCGAACAGCTGCAGCGAGCCGATGATCGACAGGAACGCCCAGATCCGGATCGTCGGCCCCAGCAGCGGCAGCGTGATGCGGCGCTGGATCTGCCAGTAGGAGGCGCCGTCGATCTGCGCGGCCTCGAACAGCTCGTCGGGAATCGACTGCAGGCCGGCGAGCATCAGGATCACCGCGAAGCCGATGTACTTCCACGAGATGATGGCCATCAGCGTCCAGAGGGCCAGGTCCGGGTCCGAGAGCCAGTCGGCCTCCAGGGCGCCCAGGCCGATCTGCCGCAGCAGGTCGTTGACGGCGCCGTTGCTCTGGAGCATCAGGCTCCAGCCGGTGCCGACGATGACCTCGGAGATGATGTAGGGCACGAAGATCAGCACGCGGATGACCGAGCGGCCGCGGATCCTTTGGTTGAGCAGGAGCGCGAGGGCGATCGCCAGCGGACCCTGGATCAGCAGTGAGAGCACCAGGATCAGGCCGTTGTGCTGCAGCACGTCCTGGAACGCGGGGTCGCCGAGGATCAGCTTGTAGTTGTTCAGGCCGACCCAGTCGGTGGGCTCCCCGTAACCCTTCCACCGGTAGAAGCCGTAGTACGCGGCGAGCACGACCGGGAAGATCACGAACGTCAGGAACAGGACGAGCGCCGGTGCGGACAGGGCCGCGATCTCAAGTCGCATCTTGGCACGGCTCCGGCGGCGCGCGGCCGCTCGCGGCGGAGCCGGGGACGCGGACTCGGCCGCGTCCCCGACTCGGGGCGTGCCCTGCGACTGGCGGCTGTCGGCCGGGTCAGTACCCAGGGTGTTGCTCATGGTCTGCTTACTCAGCCCTTCGCGGCGGCAGCGTTGACGTCCTTGACGATGTCTGCTGCGGAGCCCTCGCCGGCCAGCAGGTTCACGACGGCGATGTTCATGGCGTTGCCGACGTTCTGGCCGTATTCGGTGTCAAGGAACTGCATCGAGTAGGCGGCCTTGTTGAAGGCCTCCAGTGCCGAGACGTTGTAGGAGTCGGTGACGACCTTCTGGGCCTCCTTGTTCACCGGGATCGCGTCGAAGGCCTCGGCATAGGCCTCCTGCTGGTCCTTGGCCACGACGAACTGGAGGAAGCCGAGGGCCTCCTTCGGCGCGTTCTTGGACAGCGAGTAGCCGCCGGCGCCGCCCATGATGGCAGTCGGGTCGCCCTTGCCCCCGGGCACGGCGGGGAAGGGGAACCAGCCCAGGTCGGGGAGCGGCTTCTCGTCCGGGGTCAGGCCGGCGATCACCCCCGGGTTCCAGTTGCCCATGAGTTCCATGGCCGCCTTGTGGTTCGCGAGCAGGCCCGCCGACGACCCGGCACCCTGCTGCGCCGAAGCCGTCAGGAAACCCTTCTGGAACGGATCGACGTCCAGCAGCGCAGCCAGGTCCTCGCCGGCCTTGGTCCAGCACGGGTCGTCGAACTCGAGCGACTTGGCGGCCGTCTGCATGGTCTCCCGGCTGCACTCGCGCAGGGCGAAGTTGTAATACCAGTGCGCGGCCGGCCACGCGTCCTTGGCGCCGACCGCGATCGGCGCGACCTTGATCGCCTTCAGCTTCGCGACGGCGTCCTTGAGCTCGTCCATCGTCGTCGGCGGCTTGGTGATGCCGGCCTTCTTGAACAGGTCCTTGCTGTAGTAGATGCCCTCGGGCTGCGTGTCGACCGGCATCGCGTAGACCTTGCCGTCGATCGAAACGCCCGCGAGAGCCGCCGAGCCCGTATTGGCCTTGTCGGTGTCGGTCAGGTCCAGCGCCTGGATCTGACCGGCGTCGACCATGGCCTGCATCTTGCCGCCGCCGCGCTGCAAGAAGATGTCGGGTGCGGAGTTCGAGTTGAGCGAGGTCTGCAACTTGCCGTCGAAGTCCTCGTTCTGGACGGCCTGGATCTTGATCGTGACGCCCGGGTTCTCCGACTGGTACTCCTTCACGGTGTCCCGCCAGTACTGCGCGCCGGGCCCGGTCGTCGAGTTGTGCCAGAAGGTCAATGTGGCCTTGCCGTCAGGCGAACCGCCGCTGTCACCGCCGCCGGCGCAACCGGATACGGCCAGTGCGATGCTCAAGCCGATCGCGGCAGCCGTCGCGCTGCGGGTTTTCCTCGTCATCGTGGGGACTCCCTGATCTGTTGTCAGTGACCCAACTGGTGTTAAGTTGCGCAAACAAATGTGCCGTCCGCGAAGTCGCAGCAATGTGTACAGCCCAAAATTGGCAGGCGGCAACCTACAATTTTCGCAAGTTGTGCAATCGTTACGGACATGGTCGTCGTCCGCGCGCGGCACGCGAGCGAGAGCGAGACCGATCCACCCGCCCGTCCCCGGCGCGCCGCACGGCATTCCGCGCCGCACCGCAGCAAAGGATCACCACGATGCGGATCGTCGTTCCCCACCAGTCGTCGGCCCGGCTCTCCGGCGCCTGGCGGCACTGTGTCGGCACGGGGCGGTTCGACCTCGCGCTGCGGCGCGACTACCAGGAGTCGCTCGCCCTCGTCCAGCGGGAGATCGGGTTCCGGTACATCCGGGGGCACGGCCTGCTGAGCGACGGGACGGGCGTCCACCGCCCCTACGACCACGCCGGCGAGCGGCGGGTGCGCCACGCCTTCACCTACGTCGACCAGGTCGTCGACGCCTACCTGGAGATGGGCATCGCGCCCTTCCTCGAACTCGGCTTCATGCCGTCCGGGCTGGCCTCCGGCGACGACACCGTGTTCTGGTGGCGGGGCAACATCACCCCTCCCCGCGACGAGAAGGAGTGGGCGGACCTCGTCCGCGCCGTCATCCGGCACCTGGTCGACCGGTACGGCCTCGACCAGGTGCGCCGGTGGCCGATCGAGGTGTGGAACGAGCCCAACCTGGCGGCGTTCTGGTCCGCGGACCAGGACGCCTACCACCGCCTCTACGAGGTGACCTCGCTGGCCGTCAAGGACGTCGACGCCGAACTCGCGGTCGGCGGCCCGTCACTGGCACCGGGTTACGAGGACGAGTGGATCCAGCGCTTCGCCGCCTTCGTCGAGGCCCGTGATCTGCCGATCGACTTCGTGAGCCGCCATGCCTACTCCTCCGGGCCCGTGCAGCCCGTGCCGTTCGGCGCGCACCAGACGCTCATGCCGGCGTCGGCGCTGCTGGAGCAGTTCGGCGCCCCGCGGCGGCAGCTCGCGGGCACCGGGCTCGCCGGCCTGCCGGTCCACATCACCGAGTTCAACTCCTCGTACCGGCCGGACAACCCGATCCACGACACCGCGTTCCACGCGGCGTACCTCGCGCCCGTGCTGGCGAACGGGGGTGACATCGCGGACTCCTTCTCGTACTGGACGTTCTGCGACGTGTTCGAGGAGGTCGGCATTCCCACCGCGCCGTTCCACGGCGGTTTCGGGCTGCTGACGCACCGCCAGATCAAGAAGCCCACCTACCACCTGTACGCCTTCATGGCGGAGATGGGCGAGCAGGTGCTCGCCCGGGGCGAGGACCACCTGGTGACACGGCACGGCGACGGGCGCGTCACCGTGCTGGCCTGGGCGCCTGCCGACCCGGCCGGGGGCAGGCCCGTCGGCGGCCACACCGTCCGGCTGTCCCTGCCCGTCGGCGTCCCGGGCGCGCGGGGCTCCGCCTTCGCGCTCCGCCGCTCCGTGCACGAGGAGGCCGGCAACTCCTGGGCCGCCTGGTGCGAGATGGGGCGGCCGCTCGCGCCCGGCAACCGCGCGCTCGACGCCCTCCACGAGGCCGCCGAACCCGCCCGCTCGCACCGGAGCGTGCCCGTCGCCGGGGGGCGCGCCGACGTGGACCTCGTGCTGGGCGCCAACGAGGTGACGCTGCTGGAGCTGACCCCGGTCGTCGACGAGACTCCGGAGTGGTGGAGCGACGGCCGGCTGTTCGGCCTGGGCGCCGAGGACTTCGGCCCCGCCGCGAACCGGTCCTGAGACCGGGGCCGGGCGCCCGGGCTCCCGCGGGAGTGCCCGGGAACGCGGGCCTTCCCGCCGGCGGGTGCGCCCGGTCCGGGGGCCTCTGACCCGGCAGACCCGGAGCGGTGGATTCCGGACTCGGTGCGGCGCGTTCCGGTCCGGCTACGGGGCGTACGGCCGTAGCGGCGATCCCGTGAAGGCCGGTCCCCCCGCGAGCACACCACCCCCGCCTCCCAGTAGCGTGACCGGGTGAGCGACATGAAGACCCTCCAGTACCGGACCGACGGTCCACAGGACGCCCCCACACTCGTCCTGGGCCCCGGGCTGGGGACAACCTGGCACATGTGGGACCGGCAGATACCCGAGCTGACGCGGCACTGGCGCGTCATCCGCTTCGACCTGCCGGGACACGGCGGCGCGCCCGCCCACCCGGCCACGGACGTCTTCGCGCTGGCCGACCGGCTGCTGGCCACCCTCGACGCGATGGGCGTCGACCGCTTCGGCTACGCGGGCTGCTCCATCAGCGGTGCCGTCGGGGCCGCGCTGGCGCTGCGCCATCCCGAGCGCCTGGCCTCGCTGGCCCTGGTCTCGTCCTCCGCCCGCTTCGGCACCGCCGACGAGTACCGGCAGCGCGGCGTGATCGTCCGCACCAACGGGCTCGACCCGATCGCCCGCTCCGCGCCCGAGCGCTGGTTCACCCCGGTGTTCGCCGGGGCGCAGCCCGCGATCGTCGACTGGTCCGTGCAGATGGTGCGGACCACCGACCCCGGCTGCTACATCGCCGCCTGCGAGGCGCTCGCGGCCTTCGACATCCGCTCCGAGCTGGGCCGGATCGGCGTACCGACGCTGGTGCTGGCCGGCTCCGAGGACCGGGTGACGTCACCCGCCGACGCGCGGGTCCTGGTGGCCGGGATACCGGACGCCCGGCTCGCGCTCGTCCCCGGCACCTCCCACCTGGCCCCCGTCGAGCAGCCCACGGCCGTCACCGACCTGCTGGTACGGCACTTCACCACTTCCTGGACCGGCGACGGCACCCAGACCGGCATGACCGCCATCACCCCGCCCGCCCCGCAGCAGGCCATCGCGCCCCCCGCACCGCACGGCCCCGCCTACGTCCCCGCCGGGCCGGTCGGCGAGATAGCGCCCCCGGAGATCCCCGCGAACACCCCGGCGGGCCGCCCCGACCCGTACGAACCGGGCATGAAGGTGCGCCGGGAGGTGCTCGGTGACGCGCACGTCGACCGGGCGGTGGAGAGCACCGACGACTTCACCGAGGACTTCCAGGACTTCATCACCCGCTACGCCTGGGGCGAGGTGTGGACCCGGCCCGGCATCGACCGCCGCACCCGCAGCGTCATCACCCTGACCGCCCTGGTCGCGGGCGGTCACCTGGACGAGCTGGCGTTCCACACCCGGGCCGCGCTCCGCAACGGGCTCACCCCGGCGGAGATCAAGGAGGTGCTGCTCCAGACGGCGGTCTACTGCGGGGTCCCGGCGGCGAACTCGGCGTTCAAGGTCGCCCGGGAAGTCGTCCGGCAGGAGACCACCCCCGAGGAGTAGCAGGATGGGGCCCGGGAAGCAGTGACCCGGACCGGGTCCGCCGAAGAGGAGGAGCGAGAAGCGTGCAGCTCACCAAGAAGGGCCATTCCTGCGTCCGGCTGGAGAAGGACGGGCGGGTGCTCGTCATCGACCCCGGAGGATTCAGCGAACCGGACGCCGCCGTCGGCGCCGAGGCGGTGCTGGTCACCCACGAGCACCCGGACCACTTCGCCGAGGACCGGCTGCGCGCCGCGCTGGAGGCGGACCCGGAGGCCCGGATCTGGACCCTGCGGAGCGTCGCCGACCAGCTGTCCGCGGCCTTCCCGGGGCGCGTCACGACCGTCGGCCACGGCGACACCTTCCGGGCCGCCGGATTCGACGTCGAGGTGCACGGCGAGCTGCACGCCGTGATCCACCCCGACATCCCCCGAATCACCAACGTCGGCTATTTCGTGGACGGCTCGGTCTTCCACCCCGGGGACGCGCTGACCGTTCCCGGCCGGCCCGTGGAGACGCTGATGCTGCCGGTGCACGCCCCGTGGAACAAGATCGCGGAAGTGATCGAGTACGTCCGCGAGGTCGCGCCCCGCCAGGCCCTGGACGTCCACGACGGGCTGCTGCGCGATCAGGCGCGTCCGGTCTACGACCGGATGCTCGGCCCCGACGGACCCGGCGTGGCCGGTGCGCGGCACGACAGGCTGGCACCGGGGGAGTCGCTGGCACTCTGAGCACCGCGCCCGGCGGGCTCCCGCCCGACCGGTCCCGGCCGGGCCTCCGCCGGGACGGCGGCTGTCCTCGCCCGTGTCCCCGCCCGTGTCCCCGTCGGTCCGCGCCCGTGTCCCCGCCGGTCCCCGCCCGGGCCTTCGGGCGTCCCCGGCCGGGACCGGGGACGCCCGGGGCCGGTTGTCGGTGGCGCCGGGTAGATTCGGAGCCATGCGCATCGCGACCTGGAACGTCAATTCGATCACTGCCCGGCTGCCCCGGCTGCTGGCCTGGCTGGAGAGCAGCGGCACCGACGTGCTGTGCGTCCAGGAGACCAAGTGCACCGACGAGCAGTTCCCCCGCGAGCCGCTGCGGGAGCTGGGCTACGAGTCCGCGGTCCACGCAGACGGCCGGTGGAACGGCGTGGCCGTGCTCTCCCGGGTGGGACTCACGGAGGTGACCACGGGCCTCCCCGGCGGTCCCGCGTACGAGGGCGTGCAGGAGCCGCGCGCCATCTCCGCGACCTGCGGCCCGGCCCGCGTCTGGTCGGTCTACGTGCCCAACGGCCGCGAGGTCGGCCACGACCACTACGCGTACAAGCTGCGCTGGCTGGAGGCGCTGCGCCTGGCGGTCGCCGAGGACGCGGCGGGGGAGCGCCCCTTCGCCGTCCTCGGGGACTACAACATCGCGCCGACCGACGCCGACGTCTACGACCGGTCGCTCTTCGAGGGCTCCACGCATGTCACCGAGGCGGAGCGGGCCGCCCTCGCGGCGCTGCGCGAATCCGGACTCTCGGACGTCGTGCCGCGCCCGCTGAAGTACGACCACCCGTACACCTACTGGGACTACCGGCAGCTGTGCTTCCCCAAGAACCGCGGCATGCGGATCGACCTGGTCTACGGCAACGCCCCGTTCGCGGGCGTCGTCAAGGACGCGTATGTCGACCGTGAGGAGCGCAAGGGCAAGGGCCCCTCGGACCACGCGCCGGTGGTAGTGGACCTCGACGTCTGACCGGCGGGCGCGGCGCCGGGCGGCCGTGCGCGGCGGGCGGCCGCCGCGCAGCCGTCCCGGACGGGCGCCGCGTGTCCCCGCCGGACCGTACCCGCGGACCGCACCCGCCCCGGTGCCCGGCCTGCCCGCCGGGCCCCGCTGCGGCCCGGCGGACACGGCCGTCAGGTCGCCCGGCCGCCGTCGTTGCCACCCGCCCGTCGGGACCTCCCGGCGCCCGTCACCTCCCGGCGGGCTTCACCTCCCGGCCGTCGTCGTGCCTCCCGGCCGGCACGGCCTCCCAGCCTCACGGTCTCCCAGCCTCACGGCACCAGTTTCCGCAGGTCCACCGACTCGGCGAGGGCCCGCAGCCCGGCGTCGCCCGGGTGCAGGTGGTCGCCGCTGTCGTAGGCCGGGAGCATCCGGGAGGGCCGCTCCGGGTCCCGGATCACGGCGTCGAAGTCGAGCATCGCGTCGAACACCTCGCCCGGCCCGCTGTGCTCCCGGATGAAGGCGTTCACGGCGGTGCGGCGGGCGTCGACCTCCGGGCTGCAGTCCGGGTAGCCCTCGCAGGGCGCGACGGTCGCCGCGACGACCTTCAGGCCCCGTTCCCGCGCCCGCTCGGCGATGGCCCGCAGCCCGGCCGTCACCTGCTCCGGCGAGGTACCCCAGCGGACGTCGTTGATGCCCTCGAAGACCACGACGGTGCGCACCCCGGTCTGCGCGAGCACGTCGCGCTCCAGCCGGTGCTGGGCGCTGACGCCGCCGGTGTCCGTGGAGACCCCGTCGCCGGGATAGCGGTCGGTGACGACGCGGTTCGCCGAGATGCCGTGGTTGAGCACGCCGTACCGCGGCACCTCGTGCTGCCGCTGGAGCCGCTGGGCCAGGACGTTCGGCCAGCGCCGGTTGCCGTCGACCGTCGAGGTGTTCCCGTCGGTGATCGAGTCCCCGAGCGCCACCACCGAACCCGGCCCGCCGCGCACGTCCACACCGGTCAGGAACGGGTACGTGGTCAGCGTCTCGGTGAAGGCCGAGCCGTCCGCGTCACCGGAGCGGTCCCCGCTGCCCGGTGTGCTCAGGAACGACCGCTGGAGCGCCTTGGTGTGCACGGGCGCGGCCAGCACCGGGCCCGGGAGGTGGAAGCTGACCAGCAGGTTCGTGTTCGCGGGGACGGAGAAGTCCAGCGGGTCGCTCCACAGCTGCGCGCCCGCGGGGATCTCCGCCCCGGACCGTCCGGCGAAGGCCAGCGGCACCGGCTCGCCGGCGGCCCCGGCGCCCGAGTCCTGGAGCGCGACCGTGGCGCTGCCGATCCGCACCGGCCCGGCCGCGAACGTGTTGTCGAGCCGGATCCGCACCCCGGGCCCGCCGGCGCTGGTGTGCACCACCAGCCGCAGCGTGCGGTCCGTCCACGGCCCGACCTCGGTGTAGCCCCCGGTGCTCGCCGCCCAGCTGCCCGTCCAGCCGTCCGACGGCTCCCGTACGGAGGCCGCGAAGACGTGCAGGTCGGTGCGCGGACCGGGGTCGCGCGGCAGGACCACGGACTCGACGGTGCGCCGGCGGTCGGCGGGCACGCTCACCGCGTACAACCGGGCGGACTCGTCCAACTGCCCGTCGGGGGTGTTCACGTGCGGCAGCGCGAGGGCCTTGGTGCCGAGCGGGCCGGTGCGCCAGTCGGGGGCGGTGAGGGTGAAGGTGCTGGTCGCGCCGCCCCGGTAGCGGACCGTCCCGGTGCCGGTCGCGGTGCCGCCGGTGCCGGCGACCAGGAACGTCACGGCGTCACCGCGCCCGTGCAGCCGCACCGGTTGGCCGTCGGCGCGGACGTTGTCGGGTGTGCCGGGAGCGGAGCGGGGCCAGGTCAGCCGGGCCGCGTCGAGGGAGAGCGTACGGCCGGGGGTCCAGCCGGCGGCCGCCAGGTCCTGGGCGGACAGCGAGCCCCCGGCACCGTCGAAATCGGCCCGGCCGGGATCGGCGTCGTCACCGGTGGCGACATTGTCGAACAGCCGGTGCAGCGGGGCGGGCCCGCCCGGGGCGCGGTCCCGGGCCGCGGCGGCGGACGGTGTCAGGGCGGCGATCAGGGCCAGCACGACGACGGCGACGGCCCCCGCCGGGCCGGTGCGGAACCCGGAACCCGCAGGAGTGACCCGTACTCTCCCGGCCTTCGGCATGGGCTACCTCATCTGCAACAACGGCAACGGCGGTGCGGAAGCGCGGCACAGATACGACAGGGGCCGGATGACGTCCGGGGAATCCCAGGATGACACCGGGAAGAACAATCGGCCATACGGCCTACCGCGCGCCCTGTGGTCTCAGCCGCCGCCGGATGCGAGTCTGGGGGCATGAACATCCCGTTCCTGGGCAACTGGCGCAAGCGGAACGACGGTGACCGCCCGGTGGCGGTGCGCGACGTGTCCGAGGACGTTCCGGCCGGCCGGGACGGTGCGGACCGGCGCGCGGAGGAGCCCGCGCACGGCACCGGAGGCGGGACGGCGGGAGACGCCGGGGTCGCGGAACTGCTCGCCGAGTGCGAGCTGCTGCGCGCCCGCGCCGAGGACGCCGGAATCGAGCTGGACGACACCCCGGAGTCCCTGGAGGCGCTGGACCAGCTGCTGCCGCGCTGGCGGGACGACCCCGAGGAACTGCCCTGGCTGGGCAACGACGCGGGCCTCTATCTGGGCACGGTCGTGGTCCGCACGGTGCCCGGCGCCTCCTGGCACATCCGGCCCGGCGGCGGCCCGGTGGTGCGGCTGGTGTCGGGCCGTGAACTGAACGTGGTCGAGACCGGTTTGGACTGGGCGGTCACGGGTGCGCCGGAGCTGTCGCAGGTCTACGCGGAGGTCCGCTCGTACTGAACCGGCCGGCTCCGCGGCAGCGGGCGGTGCGCACGCCGGCGGACGGCGGCCCGGTGGGCGTCCCCGTGCGCGTCCCGGGACCGGCCCGCGGTTCCGGGCGGCGTGCCGGGCCGGACGTACGGGCCGGACTCCGGGACGCGCATTTCCCGGGAGGACCGCCCGCGCTCCCTGCTCGCGGGCGGTCCCCGACGGTGCGGCCGAACTGCGGCCGGACTGTGGCCGGACGTGCCGGGAGGCGCGGGGCGCGACGGTCCGCCTCCCGTCGCCGGCGGGGGAGTTGCGGAGGTTCCCCGGCGTGGTGCGGAGGGAGGTTCTCCGGCGTGCGAAGGAGGGCCGGACCGGTCGAGCGGAGACCGGTCCGGCCTGGTGACCGGGGCCGTGGGGACGGCCCCGGCCGGCTTGCGGCGCCCGGCGGCCCGTCAGAGGCGCACCGGCACCGAGACATGGGACGGGTCGGCGGCGGGGGAGGAGAAGGTGAGCTTCGCGCCGCCCGGGTTGTGCTCGATGTAGAGCGGGTCGACGGTGTCGACGACCAGCGCGAGCCTGTGCCCGGCGGGCACGTCGTACGCCGTCGAGAACAGCTCCAGATCGACCCCGAAGGGCTCGCCCGGCGTCCTGTCGTGCCAGCTGAGCGGCGCGTGCGTGACGAGCTTGCCGAGGCCGAGCGGGCCGACGTCGTAGAGGTACGCGACCGCGGTGCCGCTGGAGGCGGTTCCCGTGACGGTGGTGTGGAGCTTCACCGTGCCGCGGATCCGCTGCTCGGCGGTGTACCGCTCGGACTGCCAGACGGCCGCCAGCGAGCGGGGGAGCAGCGGCACGGAGGCCGTGGGCGACAGCCGGAGCAGCTGGTCCAGGGCGCTGGAGAGCATGACCAGGCCGCCGTTGGCGCCGGAGTCGAGATTGGTGTTGATCCGCCGGGCCTCCGGCAGCGGGATGCGCTCCGTCCGCGCGGACACGTCCTTCCAGCTGTCGTAGCCCTCGTAGGCCCCGCCGGAGCGGGACTTGAGCTGTACCGGCCGCTCCCGGTCGATTCCGTTGTCGACGCCCTTGAGGTGGTGGTCGAGCCAGCGGTGGGCGTTCGTCCAGACGTCGTTGGGCAGCCCGAGCAGGCCGGTGGCCTCGGCGGTCGCGTGGTCGCCCGGCCGGAACTCCAGCCGCTTCGGCCCGGTGAGCCGCTCGAAGAAGTCGGCGTACTGGTTGGGCGGGAAGATCGAGTCCCCCCAGGCGTTGCCGAGCATGACGGCGGCGCCGCCCGCGTTGATGCGGTCGGTGAACGTCGCAGGGGAACGTTTCTTCGCCCAGGCGATCATCTCGTCCTCCCGGTCCAGGTTCGAGGTGAAGAAATCGTTCATCACCTCCCGGAGTTCGTCACCCGGCCGCCCGGTGAGGTGGCCCAGGCCGGTCAGCATGCCCGCCGCCTGCGAGTGCTGGGTGCGGCCGCTGTAGATGGAGCCGATCAGGTCGGCCCAGCCGCTGAGCGCGACCACGGCGCCGATCCGCGGATCGTGCGCGGCGGCCATCAGCCCGATGCCCGCGCCGTACGAGACCCCGGCCATGCCGATGTGGTCAGGGTCCGCGGGGGTGTTGGCGAGCGCCCAGTCGACGACCGCCGAGGCGTCGCCGACGTCCTCGGGCCCGGCGACCTCGATCTCGCCGCCGGACTGGAGGAAACCGCGGGAGTTGTAGGTCAGCACGACGTAGCCGTCGTCGGCGAGCTTCTTCGCCTGGGCGAGATATTCGATCTGCGGGGTCGCCCAGCTGGTGGGCAGCACGACGAGCGGGTACCGCCGGGAGCCGTCGTGACCGCCGGGGGTGACGACGTTCGCGGCCAGCCGGGTGCCGCCGTGGCCCGGGATGTCGACGAACTCGACGGAGGCGGGGGCCCGTACGGCGGTACCGGACCCGGCGGGCGCCTGCACGGACGCCTGCGCGGGCGCTGGGGCGGGCGCGGCACGGGCGGCCGGGGCGAAGCCGAAGGCGGTGCCGGCGAGCACCGCCGCGGAGGCGAGGCCGGCGGTGGGGGTGCGCAGGGGCTTACGAGGGTGTCCCATGGGGTCAGCTCCTGACAGGGGTGCCGGGTGGGTGAGGCCCGGCACACGCGCGGAAAGTAACCCGACGGTAACCTTGCTTGATTACCCGAGGTAACCTCTCGGTGAGTTACGTGTGGGTAACATTTGACGCGGCGGTCA
>NZ_WHPN01000168.1 GCF_009735685.1 Streptomyces lycii
CCGTGGCGCCCCGCCGTTCCGTGGCGGCTGCCGTTCCGTGGTGCCCCGCCGTTCCGCGGCGCCCGCCGTCCCGTGGTGCCCCGCCGTTCCGTGGCGCCCGCCGTCCCGGTGGGCGCCGCGAACCGCGGGCCGCACTTGCCAGCCCCCGCCCGGCATGGGGGAGGATGGCGGGAACCGTACGAAGGGAAATCCTCGGTGAGCATCGACCCGTCCTCGATTCCGAATTTCGGGGGCCAGCAGCCCGAACAGCAGCCGTCGGGACCGCCAGCCGGTCCCGTCGTGCCCGATCAGGACCTGGTCAAGCAGCTCCTGGACCAGATGGAGCTGAAGTACGTCGTCGACGACGAGGGTGACCTCGCCGCTCCGTGGGAGCAGTTCCGGACGTACTTCATGTTCCGGGGTGAGAAGGAGCAGCAGGTCTTCTCGGTCCGCACCTTCTACGACCGGCCGCACACGATCGACACCAAGCCGCAGCTGCTGGAGGCGATCGACGACTGGAACCGCCGCACTCTGTGGCCCAAGGTCTACACGCACACCAACGACGACGGCACCGTCCGTCTGATCGGTGAGGCGCAGATGCTGATCGGCACCGGCGTCAGCCTGGAGCACTTCGTGTCCTCCACGGTCAGCTGGGTCCGCGCGTCGATCGAGTTCGACAAGTGGCTCGTGGAGCAGCTCGGCCTCCAGACGGACGCCGAGTCGGGCACGGAGGACAAGAAGGACGACGAGGGCTGACCCCCTCCGCCCCGGGCACGCCCGGCGGCCCGTACGCACGGAAGCCCGGCCGGACCACCGGCCGGGCTTCCGTGCCGCCGGGGAGGCGTCAGGCGGGACCGAGCGCCTTCAGCCGGGCCGATGCCTCCGACAGCACGCTCCGGCGCTTGCAGAACGCGAAGCGGACGAACGGGGCACCCTGCTCGCGGTGGTCGTAGAAGACCGCGGTGGGCACCGCGACCACCCCGCAGCGCTCCGGCAGGGCCCGGCAGAACGCGAAGCCGTCGTCGAAGCCGAGCGGCCGGATGTCGGTGGTGACGAAGTAGGTGCCGGCGGGGCGGTAGACCGCGAAGCCCGCCTCGGTGAGGCCGTCGACGAGCAGGTCGCGCTTGCCGCGCAGGTCCTCGCGGAGCGCCGTGAAGTAGCTGTCCGGCAGCCGCAGCGCCTCGGCGACGGCGTGCTGGAAGGGCCCGGCCGAGACATAGGTCAGATACTGCTTGGCGGAGCGGACGGCGGTGACCAGCTCCGGGGCGCCGGTCACCCAGCCCACCTTCCAGCCGGTGAACGAGAACGTCTTGCCGGCCGAGGAGATCGAGACCGTGCGCTCGCGCATGCCGGGGAAGCACGCGACCGGGATGTGCTCGCCGTCGAACACCAGATGCTCGTAGACCTCGTCGGTCACCACCAGCAGATCGCGCTCGCAGGCCAGCTCGGCGATCGCCGCCAGCTCCTCGCGGGTGAGGACGGTGCCGGTCGGGTTGTGCGGGGTGTTGAGCAGGATCAGCCGGGTGCGGGGGGTGACGGCTGCGCGGAGTTCGTCGAGGTCCAGGTGGTACGAGCCGTCGGCGGGCCGCAGCGTGACGGGGACCCTGACCCCGCCCGCCAGGGCGATACCGGCGGCGTACGAGTCGTAGTACGGCTCCAGGGCGATGACCTCGTCGCCCGGCTCCAGCAGTGCCAGCAGTGCCGCGGCCACGGCCTCCGTCGCGCCCGCGGTGACCAGCACCTCGCTGTCCGGGTCGTAGCCGAGGCCGTAGTACCGCTGCTGGTGGCCGGCGATCGCGGCGCGCAGCTCGGGCACGCCGGGGCCCGGCGGGTACTGGTTGCCGCGGCCGTCGCGGAGCGCCCGGACGGCCGCCTCCCGGATCTCCTCGGGGCCGTCGGTGTCCGGAAAGCCCTGGCCGAGGTTGATGGAGCCGGTGCTCAGCGCGAGGGCCGACATCTCGGCGAAGATCGTGGTGCCGAACTCGGCCAGCCGGCGGTTGAGCAGCGGTCTTCCCTGGGATCCCATGACCGCCATCCTCCGCCGAACCGGCGGACTTCCTCAACCGGGCTTCCCCCGGACTTCCGCCGGGCCTTTCCCCCGTGACTCCCCCCGGACCTCCGCCGGACCTCCGCCGGGTCTCCCCCGGGTCTCCCCCGGACTTCCGCCGGGCCTTTCCCCCGTGACTCCCCCCGGACTCCTGCCGGGTGCCGCCGGGCCGGCGCCGAACCTCTGGAGTTCCTCAACTCTGCTTTGGCTCCGGAGCGGCACGGGCATCACCCCCGCACGAACACGAAGCGGGGGGCTCGCTTCGGGGGACGAGAGGAGTCGGGGGAAATGGGATACATCGTGTTCGCGGTGGTGTTCGTCATCGTCGCGGCGCTGGTCGTCGGAGCGACCGGCAGGGCGGGGACGGGAGGCCGGTCCGGAGGGGCCGGAAAGCGCAGCTGGTGGGCCGGCGGGGGCGGCGACTGGGGCTCCGGTGACTCCGGCTCGTCCTGCGGCGGGGGCGGCGGCTGCGGGGGAGGCGGAGGCGGCGGCAACTAGCGGCCCCGGGGAGGGGCGTCCGGGCGGGCACGGTCCCGGCAGCGGCTGGCACGGGGCAGCCGGGCCGAGGACCGTGACCGCCCGTCCGCCGTCGACGCCGTCCGCCGTCGCTGCCGCCCGCACGCCGGTCCGCCGCCGCTCTGCCGGTCGGTCGGTTGGTCGGCGTTCCGCCGGTCGGTTGGCCGGTCGGCCGGTTGGCCGGTTGGTCGACGGTCCGCCGGTCCGTGGCGGCGCCGGTCCGTGGCCGCTGCCGTCTGGCGCCGCTTTGGGGGCTGCGTCCGCCTTCGCCTCCGCCCGCACGCCGGTCCGCCGCCGCTCTGCGGATCCGTGGCTCCTGCGTCCGCCGCCGTTCCGCCGTCCGGCCGGTCCGTGGCCGGTCCGCCGGTCCGCCGTCGTGCCGCTCCGCCGCCGTTGAGGGTGCGGAAACGCCTGTGGGTGCGCGGACTTGGCGCACCGTCGCCGCGCGCGGATGCGGGCGGCCGCTCCGGCGCCTCCGCCCCGGCGTGACCGCACGGGAGGGGCGTACCGAACGGGTGTGTGCCTGCGCGCGCTCCGCGCTGCGCCCGCGTTTGCCCAAAGGCCCAATAACCCGTGTTCGCGCGGGTTTTGAACAACCGATCCGGGTAACGCTCGACGGCATGGACCCCATGGGAAGATGGGTAAAAATTCAGTGGGCGACACGCATTTCGTGATTCTGTATCCCTCGGACCCCACGTGGGCACGAGCCGGCGAGCGACTCTCCTTTGGTCCCTCCTCCATGGCGGGCCGGCCCACCAATCCACTGCGTGCTTGCGGAGCCGACCCATGCTCACCACCTTGAAAACAGCGTATTCGGACACCCGTGCAGCAGATCTCGCCTGGTGTCTCGGTAAAGAGGCGTTGCCCGCGTTGGCCGTCCTCGACCTGCGACTCGGCCCCGCGGAAGTGCAGTTACGGCTGCTCGGGGCCTCGCATCAAGTGATCACCCGAGAAGGCTCGGGTGTTTGTTCGGAAACGGTCGCATGTATTCCGGGCAGCCGTACGCCACTGCCGCTGGGCGCCGCCGAGCGAGTCGGCCCGTGGGAGTACGAGTTCGCGGCCCGCGTCGAGACGCTGTCCCGTAACTCGTTCGCCGGCCGGGCTCAGGAATTGCTCGCCCTGGTGGCCGATCATCCGAACGGACTTGCGGGAACCTTCCCGGGAAGTCCGCATGCCTTCACAGCGATGCTGGCGCAGCGCTGTGAAGGAAGACTTCGCTGGCGCACCTGGCACGCCTATCCGCAGGAAGGGCGGCTCGTCACCACGAGAACGCAGGTGGGGAGCCGCACGATGGCCGCCCTGTAGCCGCCCTCGTGCCCCGCACGACTGCCCGTGTGCCCCACACGATTGCCAACATGCCCCGCACAACGGCCCTCGTGCCCCGCACGACCGTCCGTCCGAGTCCCCATGTGGGTGACAGGGTCGCGAGTTTGTCTGACGTAGCGTTCGCCACATGATCGAGCTGCCCGAGTCCCGGCTGCTCTCCGGTGCGGCGGCCGGGCGGCCGGCCGTACCGGAGGGCGCGCAGGCACCGGTGCGGCTGCCCGTGCCCGCGGGGCCGGGGCGCCTGCTCGTGCTCGGTGTGGTGTTCGTCTGCGCCGCCTGCGGTCTGGTGTACGAACTCGAACTCGTCGCTCTCGCCTCGTATCTCTTCGGCGACTCCGTCACCCAGGCCTCCGTCGTGCTCTCGGTCATGGTGTTCGCCATGGGGGTCGGCTCGCTGCTCGCCAAGCGGCTGCGCGGGCACGCGGCGGCGGCGTTCGGGCTGGTGGAGGCGGCGCTGGCGCTGATCGGCGGCGGCTCGGCGATGGCGCTGCACGCGTCCTTCGTCTGGTCCGGTCACTCGCGGGTGGCGCTCGTCGTCTTCTCGTTCGTGATCGGAGCGCTGATCGGCGCCGAAGTGCCGCTGCTGATGACGCTGATACAGCGGATCCGGCGGCAGGACGCCGGTGGCGCGGTCGCCGATCTGTTCGCCGCCGACTACGTCGGCGCGCTGGTCGGCGGACTCGCCTTCCCGTTTCTTCTGCTGCCGCTGCTGGGCCAGTTGAGCGGCGCCCTGGCCACCGGGGCGGTGAACACGGTCGCGGGCGGCGCGATGGTGCTGTGGCTCTTCGGCCGGGACCTGACCGCACGGATCCGCTGGACGATCGTCGTGGCCAACGGTCTGGTGCTGGCGCTCCTGGGCGTCGGCGCCGCGTTCGTCGGCAGCTTCGAGGAGGCGGCGCGGCGCGCGGTGTACGGGGCGGACGTACGGGTCGTGATGCGTACGGAAGTTCAGGAGGTCGTCGTCACGGGTGGCGTCGGAGCGGACTCCGGGAACGGTGCGCGGGGCGCCGCCGGAGCGGGGACGGGCGGCGCACTCGGCTCCGGAGACGGTGGTTCCGGGGACGGCGGCTCCGGGGAGGGCCGTTCCGGGGACGGCGCTCACGGCGACGGCGGCTCCGGTACGGCCGGTCCCGCCGAGCCGCTCGCCCTCTTCCTCGACGGCCGGCTGCGGGTCAGCGGCCGTGTCGAGCGCCGGTACCAGGAGGCGCTGGTGCACCCCGCGATGAACGGGCCCCGCGAGCGGGTCCTCGTGCTCGGCGGCGCCGACGGCCTCGCCGCCCGGGAGGTCCTGCGCTACGGCGACGTGCGCTCGGTCACCGTCGTCGACACCGACCCCGCTGTCTTCCGGCTGGCCCGGACGGACCCCGGGCTGTCCCGGCTCAACCGGCAGTCCATGAGCGACCCCAGGGTGCACGCCGTGGCGGCGGACGTCTTCGGCTGGCTCCGCGGCGCGGACTCGGCGTACGACGTCGTCGTAGCCGACCTGCCCGATCCCCGCATCACCGACAGCACGAAGCTGTACGCCCAGGAGTTCTACGGGCTGGTCGAGCGGGCCCTCGCCCCCGGCGGGCGCTTCGTCGTGCGGGTCAGATCGGCCGCCGGGCAGCCACGGACGTACTGGACGGTCGACGCCACGCTCCGCTCGGCCGGATTCCGCACGGTGCCGTACCGGATCGACGACCGCGGCTCCGGCGGCGCCCCCGGGGCCGGCCGTGCGGCGGCTCTCCCCACCACTCCGCGCGACCGGGGCTTCCTCCTCGCCGGGCGCCGCGCCGTACCGCTCCGTCTGCCGTCCGACGCGCCTCCGCTGCTTTCCCTCGACCCGGGGTCGCTGCGTGCGGCCGCCCGGGCGGCCGAGGGCGGCCGGGTGGACGGGCTGCCCCCGTCGACGCTCACACACGCGCGCTACTGAGCGGCGCGGGTCTCCAGCGGTACGGGCCGGGCGGGGAGCGTTCAGCGGTACGGGCCGGGCGGGGGAGCGTTCAGCGGTACGGGCCGGGCGGCGGGGGTTCAGGGGTACGGGCCGGGCGGTGCGGTGTCCGGGGTCACGGACTGAGCGGGGAGGCAGTGAGCGGCGCGCTTCAGAGGTGCGGACGGGGCGGCGGGGCGGCCGGGGTGCGGACTGGGCGGTGCGGTGTCCGGGGCCGCGGACTGAGCGGGGAGGCAGTGAGCGGCGCGCTTCAGCGGTACGGGCCGGGCGGCGGGGCGGCCGGGGTACGGATGGAGCGGCGGGGGTTCAGGGGTACGGATCGGGTGGCGCGGTGTCCAGGGCCACGGGCCGGGCGGCGGGGCAGTGAGCGGTGCGGTTTCCCGGGGGAGGTTCTCGTGTGGGGCCATGGTGTCCCGCGGGCCGTCGGGCCCCGGCGGTCGGGCCCGGCGATCGGCGGTTGACGTCCGGGGTGGGCCGGGATCGCCGGTCGGGGGCCGCCGGTCAGGGGTCCCCGGGCGTGCGGGGCGTCGGGCGCGCGGGGGTGTCGGGCGGTGAGTCGGATGAAGTGCGGACCATCTCGCGCGCGGACCGGTGCGGGACGGGCCAGGCTGGGTAGGCTCGGTCGACATGGAGCATGAGGTGTTCGTTCCGTTTTCCGCCGAGACCGTGCGGCAGGCCCTCGCCGACCCGGCGCGGGTGGCCCGCTGCGTCCCAGGGCTCCAGCGCGACGCCGTCGGGGCGGCGGACGCGCCGGGCACGCTGACCGGCCGGATGCGGATCCGGGCCGGCAGCTCGACCATCACCTATCGCGGGACCCTCCGCGTCGAGCCGCGTTCCGGCGGCGAGCTGGCCGTCGAGGGCGAGGGCGCGGAGGCGCGCGGTGACGGGTCCGCCAAGCTCGCGCTGACCGTGCGGCTGCGCGCCGCCGACGGCGGCACGGCCCTCGTCTGCGCCGGTACGGTCCTCAGCGAGGGACGGCTGGCCGAGGTCGACGCGCGTTCCGCGGCGACCGCCGGGCGGCGGCTGCTCGACCGGTTCGCGGGCGCGCTCGCCGCCGATCTGGAGGCGAAGCCGACGGGCCGGGAGCCCGCCGCACCGGGCATCCCCGCCCCGGAGACGGGCACGGACGACCGGGACACCGGCCGGGACGACCGGGACACCGGCCGGGACGACCGGGACACCGGCCGGGACGAGGCGGTCATCGGACGCCCGGACGACAACGAGCCCGCCATTCCCGGCATCCCGTCGCCCGAGCAGGCGCCGGACGCGAGCCCCGCGCCGGGAGAACCGTCGGGGGCCGCCGCCCCGGGCAAGGACGTACCCGGCAAGGACGTACCGCAGGAGCGCCGGTCGCCGGACGACGGCGGCGAGGGCACGGCCCCCGGACAAGGCAAGGACGGCAAGGACGGCAAGGACGGCAAGGGCGGGAAGGCGGACCGGGCCGGGAAGCGTGACACCGGGAAGAACGGCGCCGGCGAGGACGCGGACGCGGAGCCGGACGCCCCGGCGGCCTCCGAGCCGGCGGCCTCGCCGTCCGTCTTCGACACCGAGGTGCCGCCGCCCTCCCTCGACCCGCTGGCCGACGAGGTCTCCGAGCTGATCGACGATCCGCCCGCCGAGGCCGCCCACGCCCGCCGCACGATGATCGGCCGCAGCGCCGAGGAGGTCGACCACGCCCCGCCGCGCGGCCGGTACGCCCCGCTCCCGGCGCCCCAGCCCGCCTCGCCCGGCGACACCCTGCGGTGGGCCGCCCCGGCCGCCGCCGCGCTGATCGCCTCGGCGGTCGTCATCAGCCGTATCGTCCGACGCAGGCGATGACTCCGGCCCGCTGGACGGCCGCCGACGCCCGACGGGACCGGGCCGACGGGACCGGGCCGACGGGGCCGGGCAGACGGGGCCGGGCAGACGGGGCCGGGCAGACGGGACCGCGCCGACGGGGCCGGGCAGACGGGACCATGCCGTGGGACCGGGCCGGTGGCTCCCCGGGGCGACGGGCCGTGGGTCCCCGGCTCGCATAGGCTCGGGGCGTGAGCACCCATGAGACGACGGAAGCGGCCCAGGAGGCCGGAGTCCGGCTGGCGGCGGGCGACGCCGAGCTGACCGTGCTGCCCGGGAACGGCTGCCGCCTCGGTTCCCTGCGCGTCGGCGGTACCGAACTGCTGCGGCAGGGCGCCAAGTACGGCTGTTTCCCGATGGTCCCCTGGTGCGGCCGGACCGCGTACGGCCGGTTCCGGAACGGCGGCACCGTCCACGAACTGCCCGTCAACTCCCCGCCGCACGCCATCCACGGCACCGGCCGCGACCGCGCCTGGCGGACGGCCCGCGCCTCGGACACCTCCGCCGCCTTCACTTACGACCTGGGAGCCCCCTGGCCGTACACCGGCCGGGTCACCCAGCTGGTCGAGCTGTCCCCGGACTCGCTGACGCTGACCATGGGCGTCGAGACGTACGACGACTCCTTCCCGGCCCAGGCCGGCTGGCACCCGTGGTTCCTGCGGCGTCTCGGCCCGGCCGCCGGTGACGGCCCGGACGCCCCCGTCGAGATCTCCTTCGACGCCGCCTGGCAGGAGGAGCGCGGCGACGACCACCTGCCGACCGGCCGTCGGATCGAGCCCACCGCCGGGCCGTGGGACGACTGTTTCGGCATGCCGGACGGCGTGGACGTCACTCTCACCTGGCCGGGCCGGCTGGAGCTGCGGGTCACCAGCCGGGACGAGTGGGTCGTGGTGTACGACGAGCAGGACGAGGCCGTCTGTGTCGAGCCCCAGTCCGGCCCGCCGAACGGTCTCAACACCGCCCCGCGGCTGGTCACCCCGATCGATCCGCTGGAGACGTCGGCCACCTGGCGCTGGCGCGCGCTCTGAGCGGGCGGCCGGACGGCGCGCGGCCCCGGATAGTCTCGTCGTCATGACCGACGTGCGTGCTGCCCTGCTGCGGCAGATCAAGGACAAGGCCGTGGTGCACGGCAAGGTGACGCTCTCCTCCGGGCTGGAGGCCGACTTCTACATCGACCTGCGCCGGATCACTCTGGACGGGGAGGCCGCCCCGCTCGCCGGGCAGGTGATGCTCGACCTGACCGCCGGTCTCGACTACGACGCGGTCGGCGGCCTGACGCTGGGCGCCGACCCCGTGGCGACCTCGATGATGCACGCCGCCGCGGCCCGGGGCCGCAGGCTCGACGCGTTCGTCGTGCGGAAGGCCAACAAGGCGCACGGCCTCCAGCGGCGGATCGAGGGCCCGGACATCAAGGGCCGCCGGGTGCTGATCGTGGAGGACACCTCGACCACCGGCGGCTCGCCGCTGACGGCCGTCGAGGCGGCCCGGGAGGCGGGCGCCGAGGTCGTGGCGGTCGCGGTCATCGTGGAGCGCGGGGCGGCCCCGGCGATCGCGGAGGCGGGACTGCCGTACCTCCAGGCCTACGACCTGGCCGACCTCGGGCTCTGACGCCCCGGACGGCTCCGGGAGGGCTGTGCACCCGGCCCGGGAACGGCACCGTAACGGGCCCGGGAGCGGCACCGTGACCGGAGTGGAGAAATCCGGAAAAACCGGTCCTGAGCTGGACTTTTCGGCAGCCTCGGGTGTTTCACGTGAAACCCTCGGTGTCCCCGTCAGCACGGTTCGGCACAGTCGCCGTTCCGGTCACCGACGCGGCCTCCGTTCCACCGACGCGGCCTCCATTCCGGTCACCGACGCGGTCGCCGGCCCGGCCCTCGGCGCGGTCTCCGGTCCGGTGACCGACGCGGTCGCCGGCCCGGCCCTCGGCGCGGTCTCCGGTCCGGTGACCGACACGGTCTCCGGTCCGGCCCCCGGCCCGGGGCTCCGGTCCTGCGTCGGCACAGTCACCGACAGGGTCACCGGTCCGGCCACGGTCCGCCACCGATCCAGCCGCCGACGCTGC
>NZ_WHPN01000169.1 GCF_009735685.1 Streptomyces lycii
CGGCCACGGCCACGAGCCCAACGCCGTGAGCGCCGCCGAAGCCGCCGCCATGGACCGGGAGCTGGACCGGCGGACCCGCGCCCTCCGCGACGCCGGGCGCGGCGGGCCGCACGGCGCCGCACCGGTCACCACGGTCGGCGTGTACTTCCACGTGATCCACGACGGCGCGGCCGGAAAGCTGACCGGTGAGCGGATCGCCGACCAGATCACCGTGCTGAACGAGGCGTTCAACGGCTCGGGCGAGGGCAACACCCCGAGCCGGTTCCGCTTCCGGCTGGCCGGGACGGACTACACGGACAACGCCGACTGGTACCGCGGCGTGACCCCGCGGGGCGCCACCGAGTACGCCATGAAGTCCTCGCTCCGCAAGGGCGGTCCGGGCGCCCTGAACCTGTACAGCGCGGACCTCGGCGACGACCTGCTCGGCTGGGCCACCTTCCCCGACGCCTACCCGGAGGCCCCGTACCTGGACGGCGTGGTCCTCCTCGACGCGTCCCTGCCCGGCGGCTCTGCGGAGGACTACGACGAGGGCGACACCGCGACCCACGAGGTGGGCCACTGGCTCGGCCTCTTCCACACCTTCCAGGGCGGCTGCGAGGACCCGGGCGACCACGTCGCCGACACACCGGCCGAGGCGGTCCCGGCCTTCGAGTGCCCGGTGGGCCGCGACACCTGCGCGGCCGACGGCGCCGACCCGGTCCGGAACTTCATGGACTACACGTACGACTCCTGCATGACACGGTTCACGCCGGGGCAGGTCGAGCGGATGTCCGACGCCTGGTTCGCGTACCGGGCCAGCTGACCGCGGGCCGGGCGGCCCGGCCGCGGTCCCGGTGACCGCGACTCCGGCCCCGGAGCCGCGGTCACCGGGGCTGCGACTCCCGGGACCGCAGCCCCGGGAACCGCAGCCTCCGGCCCGTGGCTCCCGGGGACACAGCCGCCGGCCCGCTCCATCCGGGGGCGCGGCTTCGGGGGTCACATCATCCGGGTCGCGGCTTCGAGGATCGCGGCATCCGGGTCGCGGCATCCGGGTCGCGGCCTCCGGAGACCGGGACTTGGCACCCGGGCACCCCGGACGACTCGCCCGGGACCCGCACGCGAGCCCCGCGACACGGCCCGCCGCCCCCCGCATGTCTGACTCTCTGTATACCCTTCTCCACAGAGCGTGTGCGGCAGGGGATGCCGGGTTGTTGCGGCGGACCAGCGGGCGGATCGGCAGGGGACGGGCGAGTGAGCGGGGCCGGAGAGATCATCGGTGGGCGTTTCGAGCTGCTGGAGCGGCTCGGCAGCGGCGGCATGGGGACGGTGTGGCGGGCGCGCGACTCCGCGCTGGAGCGCGAGGTCGCGCTCAAGGAGGTGCGTCCGCTCGACCCGGCGCCGGCCGAGGCCGACTCCGGGTTGTCGCGCATGCTCCGCGAACGGGTGCTGCGCGAGGCCCGCGCCCTCGCCCGGCTCAGCCATCCGCATGTGGTGACGATCCATCACATCGTGGACGCCGACCCGTATCCCTGGCTGGTCATGGAGCTGCTGCCGGCGAAGACCCTGGAGGACCGGCTCGCCGGCGGCCCGCTGCCCGTGGCGGAGGCGGCCCGGATCGGCCGGGAGCTGCTGTCCGCGCTCACCGCCGCGCACTCGGCGGGCGTCCACCACCGTGACGTCAAGCCGTCCAACGTCCTGCTGCGGCCCGACGGCAGCGCGGTGCTCACCGACTTCGGCATAGCGGCCGTGCAGGACTCGCCGACCCTGACCCCGACCGGCGAGGTCATCGGCTCCCCCGAGTACGTCGCCCCGGAGCGCATCCGCGGCGCGGAGGACCTGCCCGCCGCCGACCTCTGGTCGCTGGGCATGCTGCTGTACGTCGCGGTCGAGGGCGTCAGCCCCATGCGGCGCCTCACCAATCTCGCCACGCTCGCCGCCGTGCTGGACGAGCCGGTGCCGCCCGCCCGGAACGCCGGACCGCTGGCCCCGGTGCTGGAGGAGCTGCTGGTCCACGATCCGTACGCCCGTCCCGACGCCGGGCGGCTGGACACCCTGCTGCTGCTGGCGGAGGCCGCCGAGGGGCATCCGCCGCACCACCCGCCCCGGCTCGACGCCCCGCCGCCGGTCCGCGCCGCCGCGCC
>NZ_WHPN01000170.1 GCF_009735685.1 Streptomyces lycii
CCGGTCCGGCGACGGGGCGGAGGAGGCCCCGGGGTCCGCCGGCCGTTCGGTGAGCCCAGGGAAGGCTACGCTGCGCCCCCGCCAGCGCACCGCCCGGACCGCCGCCTCGCGCAGCGCGCCGGCCGCCTCCCGGCGCAGCGCCCCGTCGGAGGCCCGGACGAGATCCGCGTAGACGCCGCCCAGACGGTCCTCCAGTTCGGCCGCCAGCCGCTCGGCGGCGGCCGCGTCGGGGACGGGGAAGGGCAGCCGGTAGGCGGCCGCCGCCGGCTCCGGGGTGCCGCCGAGGTCCCGGACGGTGCGGTGGAGCCCGTCCCGGCGCGCACGGTGCGCGTCGTAGCCCTCGCGGGCTTCCTTGCGCCGGTCGTCTCCGATGCGGCCGCCGACGACTCCGTATCCGTAGACGGCGGCGTGCTCGGCCGCCAGCGCCGCCTGTACGGCGTCCAGCGCCTCGGCCGGCGGCGGGGACCCGTCGAGCGGGGCCGTCCCGGCGGCGGGACGGGAACCGGTCACACCGGTCATGAGGCCTCCGTCAGCAGGTAGGCGTGCGCCGCCCCGCAGGCGGCGACCGAGGCGAGCAGCCTCGCCAGTTCGGGTGAGGCACCGGTCAGGGCGCCGGTGCGGGTGTCCGCCGCGCGGCGCTCGGCACCGGCCAGCGCCTCGAGCGCGGCCTTCTCGTCCCCGGGCACGTCGGGCGCACCGCCGTCCGCACCGGGGCCCGGGCCCGGCGCGGTGGTGGCGGGGCCGCCGTCGCGGGCGGGCGCCGACGGCCCGTCCGGGGAGGCGGCCCCGCTTCCCGGGCCGGCCCCGTCCTCGAAGGCGCGGGCGTGCCGCTCGGTTTCGCCGCGCAGCGGGGCCAGCAGCGCGGCGAGCCCCGGATGCGCCTCGGCGGTCGCGTCGTACCGCCGGAGCAGCGTCCGCGAGTCCTCGGCGCTGCGGGCGCGCAGCCGGCGCTCCGCCGACGCCTGCTTCGCCTCCTCCGGCGCCGTGCCGCCGCCGGAGCAGGCCGGGAGCAGGACGGCGGCCGTGCCCGCGCCGAGAGCACCGGCGAGCAACGACCTCCTGCGCGGCCCGGACGGGGCTCGCGGCGGAGTGAGGGGCGGCACGGTTCACCTCCTGGGGACGGCCCGAGGCCGGGGAGACCGGCCGGCGGCAGCGCCTGTGCGCTCCCCCGGGCAGCCCTGCGGGGCGGCCCTGACCGGCCACGGCCGTGATCGGCCGCGCTTGAGCGTACCCGCGTTCGGCAACCGAATCGCCGACCGGGCCGCCGGCCGCGCGGAACCACCCCCCGGTGGGCGGACGGCACCACCCTCCGCGACCGGATACCCTTTGACCTGACACGCGACCTTCCGACAACAGCACACGCGGCCGAGGAGTCACCCGGATGAGCACCACCCAGAGCGAGAGGCTGCGCGGACTGCTCGAGCCGCTGGTCGCCGCGCGACACCTGGATCTGGAGGAGATCGAGGTGGCAACGGTCGGGAGGATGCGCGTACTCCGGATCGTGGTGGACTCCGACGAGGGCGTCCAGCTGGACGCCTGCGCGGAGCTCAGCCGCGCGGTGTCCGAGCGGCTCGACGAGACCGACGCCATGGGCGAGAGCGCGTACCGCCTGGAGGTCACCTCCCCGGGCGCCGACCGGCCGCTGACGGAGCTGCGCCACTACCGGCGCGCCACCGGCCGTCTGATGAAGGCTCAGCTGGCCGACGGCGGTGAGCTCGTCGCCCGGATCCTCTCCGTGGACGAGGACGGCCTCGACCTGGAGGTGCCGGGCGTGAAGGGCCGCAAGCCCACCGCCCGCCGGCTCTCCTTCCCGGAGATCGCCAAGGCGCGCGTGGAGATCGAGTTCAACCGCAAGGCCGCCGACCGCAACGCCGCGGCCGCTGACGACGAGAGCCAGGAGGAGGCGTAGCCGTGGACATCGACATGAGTGCCCTGCGGGGTTTGGTGCGGGAGAAGGAGATTTCTTTCGACCTGCTGGTCGAGGCGATCGAGTCCGCCCTCCTGATCGCCTATCACCGCACCGAGGGAAGCCGCCGCCGGGCGCGCGTCGAACTGGACCGGAACACCGGCCATGTGACCGTGTGGGCGCGGGAGGACACCGGGCCCGCCGGCGACGTCGAGGAGGGGGCGGAGCCGCAGGAGTTCGACGACACCCCCTCCGGCTTCGGCCGGATCGCGGCGACGACCGCCAAGCAGGTCATCCTGCAGCGGCTGCGGGACGCCGAGGAGGAGATCACCTTCGGCGAGTACGCCGGCCGTGAGGGCGACGTCGTCGCCGGTGTGGTGCAGCAGGGCAAGGACCCGAAGAACGTCCTGGTCGACATCGGCAGGCTGGAGGCCATCCTGCCGGTGCAGGAGCAGGTGCCGGGGGAGAGCTACACCCACGGTTCGCGGCTGCGCACCTATGTCGTCCGGGTGGTCAAGGGGGTCCGCGGCCCGTCCGTGACGCTCTCCCGCACCCACCCGAACCTGGTGAAGAAGCTCTTCGCGATGGAGGTCCCGGAGATCGCGGACGGGTCCGTGGAGATCGCGGCCATCGCGCGCGAGGCGGGCCACCGCACCAAGATCGCGGTGCGTTCCACCCGCTCCGGGCTGAACGCCAAGGGGGCGTGCATCGGCCCGATGGGCGGCCGGGTGCGCGCGGTGATGGCGGAGCTGCACGGCGAGAAGATCGACATCGTCGACTGGTCGGACGACCCGGCCGAGCTGGTGGCGCACGCACTGTCGCCCGCCCGGGTCAGCAAGGTCGACATCGTGGACCTCGCGGCCCGTTCCGCCCGGGTGACCGTGCCGGACTACCAGCTGTCGCTCGCCATCGGCAAGGAAGGGCAGAACGCCCGCCTGGCCGCCCGGCTCACGGGCTGGCGCATCGACATCCGTCCCGACACGGAGCCGCAGGCGGCGGGGGAGACCCCGGCGTGACGCAAGCCACAGCGATCCGGAAATAACGAACAGCCGTACGGGCATTACCCCGAAAGGGGTTCGGTCGGTACGGGGAGGTAGACTTGAGCGTGTCTGGCCGGACGCATGCCCGTGCATGCCCCGAGCGCACCTGTATCGGGTGCCGGGAGCGTGCGGCCAAGACCGATCTGCTGCGCATCGCGGTGGTCGGGGACGCCTGCGTCCCCGACCCGCGCGGTACGCTGCCCGGCCGGGGTGCCTATGTGCACCCCGTCCCGGTCTGCATCGACCTGGCGGTCCGCCGCCGGGCCTTCTCCCGGGCCTTCAGGGGCCGGGGGCCGCTCGACACCGCGCCGGTGAGCGCTCATCTCGGGCAGCGGGCCGAGCGGGCAACATCGTAAGCAGGCAACACCGTAAGAGAACGGCACGGAACAACCGTGCGGTCAGGTACCTCGCGAGTCGGAAGTAGGTCGAGATTGCGATGAGCACTCGATGAGTACGCGATGAGTACGCCCATGAAGTAGCGACGGTCCGGCGGAACCCGGACCCAGAAGGAGCGAAGTGGCAAAGGTCCGGGTATACGAACTCGCCAAGGAGTTCGGAGTCGAGAGCAAGGTCGTCATGGCCAAGCTCCAAGAACTTGGCGAATTCGTCCGTTCGGCGTCCTCGACGATCGAGGCGCCTGTAGTCCGCAAACTGACTGACGCTTTCCAGCAGGGCAACGGCTCCGGCCGCGCCGCCGGCAAG
>NZ_WHPN01000171.1 GCF_009735685.1 Streptomyces lycii
CGTGCCGGGGCGGGCACCGGCGCGTCGGTCCCGCCGCCCGGCCCGGCACGGGGCGGCCCTTGCGCGGGCAGTCGTGGCGGTCCGGCATGCCACCGCCCGTCCCGCACCGCCCGTCCCGCACCGCCCGTCCCGTGCCGCCCGTCCCGCACCGCCCGTGCGGTGGCGGGCCCGGTGCCCGTGGCGTGCCCCGTTTCCGTACGCGGCTGTCGGCGGGTCGGCGTACGCTGGGGACATCCCCGACCGTCCGACCGCCCGGCGCCCCGTGCCGGGGGCGGCACGTGTCGGGCTGTTCGCGTTGCCCGTGGCGCGCGGATGTCCGTGATTCCAGATACCCGGGACGGAATAACCCTTCATGAGCCTGCACGGTCTGCTCGACGCCGTCGTCCGCGATCCCGCGCTCGCCGAAGCGGTGGAGGCGGCCACCGACGGCCGACGGCCGCATGTCGATCTCATTGGGCCGCCCGCGGCGCGGCCGCTCGCCGTCGCCGCCCTGGCCAGGGAGGCGAAGCGGCCGGTGCTGGCCGTCACCGCCACCGGCCGGGAGGCCGAGGACCTGGCGGCGGCCCTGCGGTCGCTGCTGCCGCCGGACGGTGTCGTGGAGTACCCCTCCTGGGAGACCCTGCCGCACGAGCGGCTCTCGCCCCGCTCCGACACCGTCGGGCGGCGTCTCGCGGTGCTGCGGCGGCTGGCGCACCCGGACCCGGAGGATCCCGGGACCGGCCCGGTCAGCGTTGTCGTCGCGCCGGTGCGCTCCGTGCTCCAGCCGCAGGTCAAGGGGCTGGGCGAGCTGGAGCCGGTCAGTCTGCGGCAGGGGGGGAGCGCCGATCTGGGCGAGCTGCAGGAGGCGCTGGCCGCCGCGGCGTACGCGCGGGTGGAGCTGGTGGAGAAGCGCGGCGAGTTCGCCGTCCGCGGCGGCATCCTCGATGTCTTCCCGCCCACCGAGGAGCACCCGCTGCGGGTGGAGTTCTGGGGCGACGAGGTCGAGGAGATCCGCTATTTCAAGGTCGCGGACCAGCGCTCGCTGGAGATCGCCGAGCACGGCCTGTGGGCCCCGCCCTGCCGTGAGCTGCTGCTGACCGAGGACGTACGGCAGCGGGCCGCCGCGCTCGCCGAGCGCCACCCGGAGCTGGGCGAGCTGCTCGGCAAGATCGCCGAGGGCATCGCCGTCGAGGGCATGGAGTCCCTCGCCCCGGTGCTGGTCGACGAGATGGAGCTGCTTCTCGACGTCCTCCCGGAGGGCAGCATGGGCGTCGTCTGCGATCCGGAGCGGGTCCGCACCCGGGCCGCCGACCTGGTCGCGACCAGCCAGGAGTTCCTCCAGGCGTCCTGGGCGGCGACGGCCGGTGGCAAGGAGGCGCCGATCGACGTCGGCGCGGCCTCGCTGTGGGGCATGGCCGACATCCGGGAGCGGGCCCGTGAGCTGGGGATGATGTGGTGGTCGGTCAGCCAGTTCTCCCTGGGCGGCGGTGACGGCGCCCACGACGGCGCCGGCGCCGGTACAGCCGCCCCCCACGACACAGCCGACACCGACGACACCGGCGTCGACACCCTCAAGCTGGGCATGCGCGCCCCCGAGACGTACCGCGGCGACACCGCCCGGGCGCTGGCCGACACCAAGGGCTGGCTCGCGGACGGCTGGCGCACGGTGTATGTCGCGGAGGGGCACGGCACGGCCGCCCGCACCGTCGAGGTGCTCGGCGGCGAGGGCATCGCCGCCCGGCTCGACGGCGACCTGGACGAGATCGGCCCGTCCGTGGTGCACGTCGCCTGCGGTTCCGTCGAGCACGGCTTCGTCGACCCCGGGCTGCGGCTCGCCGTCCTCACCGAGTCCGACCTGACCGGCCAGCGCGCCGCGGGCAAGGACGGCGCCCGGATGCCGGCCCGGCGCCGCAAGACCATCGACCCGCTGACGCTGGAGGCGGGCGACTACATCGTCCACGAGCAGCACGGCGTCGGCCGCTACATCGAGATGGTGCAGCGCACCGTGCAGGGCGCCACCCGTGAGTATCTGCTGGTGGAGTACGCCCCCGCGAAGCGCGGCCAGCCCGGCGACCGGCTCTACATCCCCACCGACCAGCTGGAGCAGGTCACCAAGTACGTCGGCGGCGAGGCCCCCACCCTGCACCGGCTGGGCGGCGCCGACTGGACCAAGACCAAGGCGCGCGCGAAGAAGGCCGTCAAGGAGATCGCCGCCGACCTGATCAAGCTCTACTCGGCCCGGATGGCGGCGCCCGGTCACGTCTTCGGCCCGGACACGCCCTGGCAGCGCGAGCTGGAGGACGCCTTCCCGTACGTGGAGACGCCCGACCAGCTCACCACGATCGCCGAGGTCAAGGAGGACATGGAGAAGTCCGTCCCGATGGACCGGCTGATCTGCGGCGACGTGGGCTACGGCAAGACGGAGATCGCGGTGCGCGCCGCCTTCAAGGCCGTGCAGGACGGCAAGCAGGTCGCCGTCCTCGTACCGACGACCCTGCTCGTGCAGCAGCACATGGGCACCTTCAGCGAGCGCTACGCCCAGTTCCCGGTGTCCGTGAAGGCGCTGTCGCGGTTCCAGAGCGACACGGAGTCGAAGGCGGTCCTGGAGGGGCTGCGCGAGGGCTCCGTGGACATCGTCATCGGCACCCACCGGCTGTTCTCCTCGGACACCAAGTTCAAGGACCTGGGCCTGGTCATCGTCGACGAGGAGCAGCGGTTCGGCGTCGAGCACAAGGAGCAGCTGAAGAAGCTGCGCGCCAATGTCGACGTGCTGACGATGTCCGCGACGCCCATCCCGCGGACCCTGGAGATGGCGGTCACGGGCATCCGCGAGATGTCGACCATCACCACCCCGCCCGAGGAGCGGCACCCGGTCCTCACCTTCGTCGGCCCGTACGAGAACAAGCAGATCGGTGCCGCGATCCGCCGCGAACTGCTGCGCGAGGGACAGGTCTTCTACATCCACAACCGGGTCGAGTCCATCGACCGGGCGGCGGCCAAGCTCCGCGAGATCGTGCCGGAGGCGCGGATCGCGACCGCGCACGGCCAGATGTCGGAGGCCGCGCTGGAGCAGGTCGTGGTCGACTTCTGGGAGAAGAAGTTCGACGTGCTGGTGTCGACGACGATCGTGGAGTCCGGTATCGACATCTCCAACGCCAACACCCTGATCGTGGAGCGCGGCGACAACTTCGGCCTCTCCCAGCTGCACCAGCTGCGCGGCCGGGTCGGCCGGGGCCGCGAGCGCGGCTACGCCTACTTCCTGTACCCGCCGGAGAAGCCGCTCACCGAGACCGCGCACGAGCGGCTGGCGACCATCGCGCAGCACACCGAGATGGGCGCGGGCATGTACGTCGCGATGAAGGACCTGGAGATCCGCGGGGCGGGCAATCTGCTGGGCGGTGAGCAGTCCGGGCACATCGCGGGCGTCGGCTTCGACCTGTACGTCCGGATGGTCGGCGAGGCCGTGGCCGACTACCGGGCGTCCCTGGAGAGCGGTGGCGAGGCCGAGGCGGAGCCGCCGCTGGAGGTCAAGATCGAGCTGCCGGTCGACGCGCACGTCCCGCACGACTACGCCCCGGGCGAGCGGCTGCGCCTCCAGGCGTACCGCTCGATCGCGGCGGCGAACACCGAGGCGGACATCGCGGCCGTCCGCGAGGAGCTGACCGACCGCTACGGCAAGCTGCCCGAGCCGGTGGAGAACCTGCTGCTGGTCGCCGGGCTGCGGATGCTGGCGCGGGCCTGCGGCGTCGGTGACATCACGCTCCAGGGCAACAACATCCGGTTCAGCCCCGTGGAGCTGCGGGAGTCGCAGGAGCTGCGGCTCAAGCGGCTCCATCCGCGTACGGTGATCAAGCCCGCGACACAGCAGATCCTGGTGCCCCGCCCGGCGACGGCCCGGATCGGCGGGAAGCCGCTGGTCGGACGGGAACTGCTGGCGTGGACGGGGGAGTTCCTGACGACGATCCTGGGGTCCTGAGCCGCGGGGCCTGCGGGCCCCGGGAGCAGGCCCCGGGCCCGGGGAGCCGGGCTCTCGACCCGGGAGCCGGGGCCCTCGATCCGGGAGTTTCGGGGCCCTCGACCCGGGAGTTTCGGGGCTCTCGACCTGGAAGTTTCCGGTGGCCGCCCGTCCTCATGGGCCGGAGCGCCGGGGCCGGAGCGCCGGGTCGGGGCCCGGGGTCCTCTGCCGGGACCGGGAGCCCAGGCTGTGCCGGGCGGTATGTGCCCTGTGCCGGGCGGGAGGTGCCGGTGCCGGTTGGGAGGCGGCCTGCGCCGGGCCGGTCGTGCCGGTGTTGAGCGGATCGTGCCCGGTGCCCGGTGCCCGGTGCCCGGTGCGTACGGCGTCCCCGGTGCGGGTGCGGGTGCGGGTGCGGGTGCGGTGCGGGCCCGGGTCCGGGTGCCGGGTGCCGGGTGCGGGTGCGGGTCCGGGTGCCGGTGCGTGGCGTCCCGGTGGGCTCCGCCGGCCGGTGCCTCGTGGATCCGGTCCGCCGGCCGCCGGTGGGCCCCGGGCCCCCGCCCCGCGGGGCAGCCGGTGTCGTCGCCGCTGGCTACGATGCACGGGTTCGCACAACTGACCGGAATGGGGCGGGGAATGCTCGTGAACCGTGGCCGTCGGCATGCCGTCGCCGCCTCCGGCGTGGCGGTGACCGCGCTGCTCGTCACCGCCGGCTGCTCGCCCGGTGACGCGGGCGGCGCGGGCGGGGACACCGCTCCGTCCGCCGACGCCGAGGCCGGTTCCGCGGCGGCGGCCGTGGACGGGCTGGCCGTCAAGGGCCGGGCCCCCAGGACCGGTTACGACCGGGACCGGTTCGGCAGCGCCTGGGCCGACACGGACAGCAACAGCTGCGGCACGCGCGACGACATCCTCCGGCGCGACCTGGACGACGTCCGCTTCCGGGACGGCGACTGCGAAGTCGTGTCCGGGGTGCTGCCGGACGACCCGTACACCGGCAAGGAGCTGCGGTTCACCAAGGGGCGCAGCACGGTCGACATCGACCACCTGGTGGCGCTGTCCGACGCCTGGCAGAAGGGGGCGTCGCAGTGGGACCCGAGCAAGCGAATAGCCCTGGCCAACGACCCGTTGAACCTGCTCGCGGTCGAGGCGGGTGCCAACCGCACCAAGGGCGACGCCGACGCGGCGACCTGGCTGCCGCCGAACAAGGCGTACCGCTGCGAGTACGTGGCCGGCCAGGTCGCCGTGAAGCGGAAGTACGAGCTGTGGGTGACGCCCGCCGAGCGCGACGCCATGCGGCGGGTCCTGTCCGGCTGCCCGGACCAGCCGCTGCCCGCCGGGGACGCCCCGACGAAGGCCCCCGAGCGGTTCACCGCCGACTAGCGCGGCTCGGCTCGTGCCTTCGCCGGGGCCCGGTGCGTACAGCCGGCCGGTCCCGTGGTCCGGGGGCCGGGCCCGGTGGGGTTCGGTACCCGGGCCCGGCGGGGTTCGGGTCCGGCCTGCGGAACAGCGGCCCGGGTGTCGGGGCCCGGGTGCCGAGGGTCAGGGTGTCGCGGCCGGGGTCCGTGGCCCGGCTGTCGCCGATCGCGGCGGGCCGGCTCGGTGGCCCGGTTCCGTTGGCTCGGCTCCGTTGACCCGGGGGGCAGGGGCTGGGCTCGTGCGGAACCGCTGATCAGGTGCCCGTTCCGGCGCGGTCCCCGTTCTCGCCGGTGGCACGTTCGATGTCGCGGCCGTCGGGCGCCGGGACGCTCTCCGCGGGCGCGGACCGCTCGGTGGAGTGGGGGAAGCGGATCGTGTCCGGCCCTCCTTGCTCCGCGCCGTGAGCGGTCAGCCCGAGTGCGGCGGCGACACAGAGGACGGCCATGGCGGCGCGCTCGGTGATCGCGCTGCGGGCGTGGCGCATAGGGGGCCTCCGGGGACGCGCGTGGGGGGTGCTGACACTGGTGATGCGAAATCAGAGCTTCAGGTTCCACTGATTGCCGTCGCAGTCCCGTCCGGGCCGACTCCGGCGTCCGGGCCTTCGCGCCGGCTGGCGTGCCGAAGGCGGACCGGTGGAGGCCGTCCTGCCCGGCAGCGTCGTTCCGCTGAAGCCCGTACGGAGGCCGACCGCCCGTGTCCGCCCAGCCCGTGGCCGACCCGGCGTGGCCGCGCAGCCCGTGTCCGACCGGGCGAGCCCGGCCCGCCGTGTCCGCCCCGTCCGTTGCCGGTCCGGCTGCCGGGGTCCGGGTCCGGGGCCGGCCCGGTACGGCCCTGACCGGGCCGCCCGCCGCACCGGCCACCCACCCGCCCCGCCGGTCACCGGATCGTCATACCGATCTGTACAACCCCGGAGCGTCTGTCCGAGTCCCCGTATACGCTCGAAAACCGAGCCGCCCCCTCTTCGACTCCGCCCCTCAGGAGCAGCATGTACGGCCCCGTTCCCACGCCCCAGCAGCGTCCCGCCGTCGGCAGCAGTGTGATCGTCCTGCGCGTGCTGTTCGTGGCCGCGACGCTGCTCAGCTTCGGCCTGCTGGCGTGGGTTGCCATGCTGCGGACGGCGTTCCTGCGCCGACGGCAGCTGGACTGGGCGCTGTTCGTGGTGGTGATGGTGCTTTCCGTGGGGTGCCTCGCGGTCGTCGGCTCGGTCCCGGAGACGGACTGGCGCGGAGACCTCGGCATGGCCGTCATGCTGATCATGATGGTCGCGGTCGTCGCCCACTACCTGGTGGTGGACGTCCGTCACCACCAACAGCCGCCGCACGGCGTCCTCTACGGCCCCGCCGCCGGTATCGCGCCGGGCGTCACCCAGCCGTATCCGGCCGCCGCCGGCGGTGTGACGGCCCCGGGCGGCGGGATCGCCCAGGCGCCGACCATGGCCGCGTACGGATATCCGGGTCAGGCCCCGCCGCGGCAGTATCCGCAGGCGCCCCCCGCCCCCGCCCCCGGCTCCGGTCCGGCTCCCGCCCCGTTCCCGCCGCAGACGACGGCGCCCTCCGCCGCGTCGCCGCAGGCCCCCCGGACGCCGCAGCGCATCGACCGCGTCCGCGCCGAGCTGGACGAGCTGAGCGACCTGCTCCGCAAGGAAGAGGGGACCGGTAGGTGAACGGCCGCCTCGTCGCCGGTCGCTACGAACTCTCGTCGCTGATCGGCCAGGGCGGCATGGGCCAGGTGTGGATGGGTTACGACCAGCGGCTCGACCGCCGGGTCGCGGTCAAGCTGCTGCGCGCGGACCGGATCGGCCCGGCCACCGGCGCGGAGGAGATGACCCGGCGCTTCGTCCGCGAGTGCCGGGTCACCGCCCAGGTCGACCACCCGGGCCTGGTCACCGTGCACGACGCGGGCAGCGACGGCGACGATCTCTATCTGGTCATGCAGTACATCGGGGGTGCCGACCTCGCCGACCATCTCGCCGAGCACGAGCCCTATCCCTGGCCCTGGGCGGTCGCCGTCGCCGCCCAGCTCTGCGCCGTGCTCGCCGCCGTGCACACCGTTCCCATCGTCCACCGCGACCTCAAGCCGCGGAATGTCATGGTGCGTGACGACGGTTCGGTGACCGTGCTCGACCTGGGCATCGCCTCCGTCCTCGACAGCGACACCACCCGCCTCACCCACACCGGCTCGCCCATCGGCACCCCCGCCTACATGGCGCCCGAGCAGGCGATGGGTGGCGCCGTCGGCCCGTACACCGACCTGTACGCCCTCGGGGCACTGCTGCACGAACTGGTCTCCGGCGACGTCCCCTTCGGCGGATCGACCTCGCTCGGTGTCATGCACCGCCATCTCCACGACGCGCCGACACCGCTGCGCGAACTGCGCCCGGACACCCCCGGACCGCTCGAGGCGCTGGTGCTCCGGCTGCTGGCGAAGGACCCCCAGCACCGGCCCGCCGACGCGCAGGAGGTGTACGCGGCCCTCGCCCCGCTGCTCCCGACAGGCCCGGGACATCCGGCACCGGGCCGCTCGGCGGCCGGGCTTCCCGGGGCGCCCGCCGGGACGGGCGCACCGCTCGACCCCACGCGCCCCTTCCTGCGGCCGTACGCCCCGTGGCCGGACCGTGCGCCCGCGGCCCCGCCGCCCGACCCGCGCCACGCGACGGCACACGCCCCGCCTCCCGCGGCCGCACCACCGGCGCCGCCGGTGCAGCCGCCGCCGGGACTCGGTATCGCGGAGGCCGTCGAGCAGGTCAAGCGACTGCTGGACCAGGGCGGCCTCACGCAGGCCGTGGACGTGCTCGGCGGCATCCTCCCGGTCGCCGCCGCCAAGCACGGCGAGCATTCGACGGTCGTCCGCAGCCTGCGCAAGCAGTACGCGGCGACGCTTCTGGACGACGGCCAGTACCGCCGGGCCCTGCCCGAGCTGCGGCGTCTGGCCGGTGAACTCACCGCCGAGTCGGGGCCGGAGGCGTTCCGGCAGGCGCTCCAGTTCCGCTACGAGGCCGCCCAGTGCCTGGAGCAGCTGGGCGAGGCGGCCCCGGCTCTCGCCGAATACCGCGCCCTGCTCCCGTACTTCGAGCGGGACACGGCCGCCGGCCCCGGCCTGCCGCTGGAGATCCGCTCCCGCATCGGCGCCCTGCTCCAGGCCGTCGGCGCGCACCAGGAGGCGCACGAGAGCCAGGTGCGGCTGCTCGCGGACATCGAGCGGCTGTACGGCCCGTACCACCCGATGGCCGCGGATCTGCGCCGGATGCTCGCCCACCGCAGCCAGATCCACGGCGGGCGCTGAGCGGACTCCCCGCGACGGAGGTGCGCGGGAGCCGCCCTCCCCGGCCGCGGGCCGCCCTCCCGGCGCGCGGCCGGGATCACGGAGGCCCGGGTCACGGAGGCCCGGATCACGGAGGCCCGGGTCACGGAGGCCCGGATCACCGGGTCCGGTCCACGGCGCCGCTCCGGTCATCGGAGTCAACGCTCAGCCAGTAGGCCCCCAGCAAGGCGGCAAAGGGCACAGTGTCGTCACAGTCATCATCCATGACCTGATCAACGACTGATCAAGAAACCGGCAACAGACGTCACCGCCCGGACACCATGCCGAAGCCCGGACCCGATCTCACTCACGAGTGCACAAACAACTGCTCAGTCGTCAACGTGCTTGATTGATGCGTTCGCGAGCCGTTTCACGAGATGATCCGGGACCGGCTTGTGCGGCGGGAAGGTGACGCCGGTCTTGCTCGCCGTGAGGCCCGTTTCTGCGATTTCTCCGGCATGATCCGAAATCGCGGGGGCGAGGAAATACAGCCCGATCTGCTTGCTGAACGCTGCGTAGCTCGCGACGACCTTGCCGCGAATCCTGAACCCCGGCATGTTGTACGCCACCATTTCCTCCGCATCCGGGAGGGCCCCGCGCAGGAGGTCCCGGAGATGGTTGAGAACCGGGCGGAAAGCCTCCGGCGCAGCAGCGATGTAGGAGTCGTGATCAGGGATGTTTCCCATGTCTGTGCCTTCCTCTCGGGAGAGGAACTCTAGCTGCGTCCGTTCGCCGATTCTTGTATGTGCCCTCACGCCCGCGGGTACGCACGCCCGCAGGTACGCCGGCACCGGGGACCGAAAACAGGCACTGACCGGGCCCGGATCACCGGGGCCCGCGCGCACCGCCGTACGCGTCGGCCTTGACGTCACGTATGAGCGCACGGAGCGCCGCGCGGGTCGGGGCCAGCACGGCGCCGGGGCTTTCGCTTTCCCGGAGGCGCAGGGTGCCGTCGGCCGCGGAGGCGACGTTGACGCAGGAGTTGCCCTCCGGGCAGTGGGATGACTGCTGCCAGTACATGGGTGCTTCTTTCACAGGTCGCGGATGACGTGGTGGATGAGGTCGCGGGATTTCGCCATGGGGAGAGCGATGCTCTCCATCCGGTCGAGAAGCTGGCGGTACTTCTCAAGTTGCGCTTCGGCGTCGAGGAGCAACATGCCGTGCGACTGGTCGAGTTGCACCGTGTCGAGTTGGTGCACCGGGCCTGCGAAATAGCTGACGGATTGGCCCGAACCGGGGAAGACACCGCTGGTGAACGGGACAACCCGGATGCTCATGCCCGGCCGTTCGCCCATGTCCAGGATGTGCTGCAACTGTTCTCGGGCGGTGTCCCGGCCGCCGAACTGCATGCGGAGTGCCGCCTCGTGGACAAAACCCTCGTACGGCGTGGGCCTCGGCCGGTAGAAGATCTCCTGGCGGCGCTTCCGGTAGGACACGCGGTGCTCGACGTCCGAGTCGGCCAGGGGTGGTACCGCTCCCCGGAAGAGGGCGCGGGCGTAACCGTCGGTCTGGAGCAGGCCGGGCACGTGGAGGACGGTGGCCATCCGCACGGTGACCGCGTGGTGTTCGCACTCGGCGAGATCGAGTTGGCTCGCGGGAAGGAGATCCCGGTATTCCTCCCACCAGCCGCGGTTGCGCTCCCCGGTCATCTCGACGAGTGCTTGGACCAAAGCCTCGTCCGTGCATGCGTAGTTGTGCGCGAGCGTTCGCACCCGTTGTTCGCTGAGGCCGAAGCGTCCCGTCTCGATGTTGCTGATCCGGGCCTGGTTCGCGCTCAGCAGCTCACCTGCTTCGCGAGCGGTCATACCTGCCCGTTCCCGCATCTTGCGCAGCTCCGCACCCAGGCGGAGTTGGCGCGCCGTGGGAGCTGACCTCGGTGGCATGCAGGTCCTTCCTTCTCGCACTGGATGTGCAGGTGTCACCGGATCGGGTGCTCTGTCGGATCCATCAGACGTTTCCGTAGAAACTTATCTACGGCAAGCTCTACGGTCTGAGTCGAGCCACTTGGCCCGGAGCCCGTAAGCCGGCAGAGCACCGCGCGGCGAACCGCACGGCAACGCCACCGCAGGGCGCTCGGCCGGGCCGGGTGGGCAACCCCGACTCCCCGCAGGAGACTTCATGCCGACCGTATCGCCGGAGTGGACCTACGCTCTCCGACTCCCGCACGATCCCCGCGCCCCGCGTATCGCCCGCACAACCTTGCGGGCGGTACTCGGGAGCCATGCCATGGCCGGACTCCGGGAGACGGCCGAACTGCTCATGTCCGAGATGGTGACCAACGCGTACCGGCACACCGACGGGCCCTCGGCCGTACGGCTGCACGGGCTGCCGGGCGGAAGGCTGCGGGTGGCGGTGTGGGACACCGACCCGACGGTTCCGGCGCCCTTCGACAGGCCCCCGTGCCCGGCCGGACGCGAGGCGGCGCGCGGGATCCCGGAGGCGGCCGAGGACGCCGAGTCCGGACGCGGGCTGCACATCGTGCGGGTCTGCGCCAACGACTGGGGCGGGTGGCGGCTCGGCGGCGGAAGCCTCGTACGCGGCAAGCTGCTCTGGGTCGAAGTCGCGCGGAACAGCGGGTTCACCATGGCCGCGTGAGTGGTGCGGGGAGCGGGGCCCGGGCGCGTGAGCGATGCGGAGGGGCGGGGTCCGGGCGCGTGAGTGGTGCGCCGGGCCGTCGTGGCGGTGTGCGGCGGCGGCGCCGTACCGGTGCGGCCGGTGCTCGCTCCGGCTTCGGGACGCTTCCGGACGCTTCGGGAGGCAGCCGGGTTCCGCTCGGGACGCGGCCGGGTTCCGCCGACGGCGGGAGCGGCGGGAGCGGCGGGAGCGGCCGGACGCCGTTCCAGGGCCGGGCGCCGGGCCTCCGCGACCCGGACCGGTGCCGAATCGTTGGCCGAAGCAGTGGCCCAAGTCACGACGACTGCCTAATATCGATCACCGCAAGGCCGACGCACCCCGCATGCTCACGGACGTAGCCCGCAGGAGGCTCCATGCACCGCCGCAGGACCGCGCTCGCCGTCACCGCCGCCGCGGTGGTTCTCGCAACACCGCTGCTCACCGCATGTGGCAATGACGCGCACCCCGGGGCGGCGGCGGTCGTGGACGGCGACCGGATCACCGTGTCGCAGGTCCAGGACCAGGTCCGGGACGTCCGGACCGCGCAGAACGAGACCGAGGACGCGGAGCAGCTCGTCGCGGGCACGGGCCGCCTCAGCCGGGCCACCCTGAACAACATGATCTTCGAGAAGGTGCTCGCGCGGGCCGCGAAGGACGCCGGGGTCGGTGTCAGCCGCGCCGACATCCAGCAGACCCGGGAGACGGCCGAGCGCGCGGCGGGCGGCGCGGACCGGCTGGAGCAGATGTGGCTCCAGCAGTACGCCATCGGCCCCGGCCGGCTCGACGCGACCCTGCGCAACCAGGTCCTGATGGAGAAGCTCTCCCAGAAGCTGGGCGTCGACCGCAGCTCGCCGCAGGGCCAGCAGCAGCTGATCGAGGCGCTGAAGACGGCCTCCGAGGACATGGGCATCGACGTGAACCCGCGCTTCGGCAGCTGGGACGCGGAGAAGGTCGCGCTCGGCGAGATCAAGGAGCCGTGGCTGCGCGAGCAGAAGGCCGCAGAGGAACCGGCCTGACCCCGGGTCTCCTCCAAGCCGCGAACGGTCGCACGGGCGCTCCGCCGGATCGCGAGCGCCGACCGTTCCCGTTCCCGCTGCCGGTTCCCGCTGACCGTTTCCCGTTCCCGGGATCCGGGGTCCGAGGTCCGGGGTCCGGTCTCTCTCCGGGGTCCGGTCACCGGGTTCCGTCATCCCGGCACCCGGTCCCTGCCCCCGGTTTCGCATTCCCGTCATCCGGGCCCGTCCCCGGCACCCCTCTTCCCTGGTCCCGGCCTTCCGGCTCCGGGGTCCGCTCCGGGGGTTCCGTGGTCGTGGCCGGGTGCTCTTCCCGCCGGGCCGAAAGGCAGCCAATCCTCCCGGCACACCTGACTCTTCCAGGTGGCCGGGTGTCCGCAAACGCGCCTGATCGGCGGAAACCGGTGCACAGAGGTGCCCGGAGACCCCCGCCCGTGCTGCTGTCCGTACCCCGTACGCCCTGTGGGCCGCAGCCGTCCCCGTAAGGAAATGGACGGGTCGTGCACGGTTCGGAGGTGCAGCGGAGAGCCGGCCGGGGTCGGTCACCTCCCGGCCTTCTCGGGACACAAGGACGTACAGCCCATGAGCGAACAAGTCGGTGCTGTCGGGGTCGGGACGGACGTGGACGGGGAGGAGCCGGTCGCGGTCGTCGGAGCGGCCTGCCGGTTTCCGGGGGAGGCCCGTTCCCTGAGCGCCTTGTGGCGCCTGCTGCTGGCGCGCCGGGACACCGCGCGGGAGGTGCCCGCGGAGCGATGGGAGCAGGCGGAACTGGCCGGGCTGCCGGCACAGGTCGCGGCCCGGCTGCGGAAGGGCTGCTTCCTCGACGACGACGTCTACGCCTACGAGCCGGAGTTCTTCGGGATCAACGCGCAGGAGGCGCCCTGGGTGGACCCGGAGCACCGGCTGCTGGCGGAGGTGGCCTGGGAGGCCGTCGAACACGCCGGCATTCCGACCCGGCGGCTGGCGGGCACGCCGACGGGCATGTTCTTCGGGATCTACCAGAAGGACTACATGCTGCGGGTCCAGCGGCCGCTGGAAGAGATCGACGCCTACGCGATGTACACGGGCTTCGACAGCATCGGCCCCGGCCGCGTCGGTTTCATGCTGGACCTGAAGGGCCCGCAGGTCGTCGTGGAGAGCGCCTGTGCCTCGGGCCTGGTCGCGGTGCACACGGCCTGCCAGAGCCTGCGGACCGGGGAGTCGGACGTCGCCCTGGCCGGTGCCGCGATGCTGACGCTGGGCCCGGAGGGCGTCACCGCCCCGGCACTGTGGGGGGTGTTCTCGCCCACCGGCCGCTGCCACGCCTTCGACGCCGCTGCCGACGGCTACGTACGCGGCGAGGGCTGCGGCGTGGTCGTGCTCAAGCGGCTGGCGGACGCGGTCCGGGACGGGGACCGGGTGCTGGCGGTGGTGCGCGGCACCGCGGTCAACCAGAACGGCCGCGGCACCCGGTTGAGCGCCCCGTCGGAGCCCGCACAGACCGACCTCTACCGGCTGGCGCTGGAGCGCGCGGGCGTCGACGCCGGGGACGTCGGCATGGTGGAGGGGCACGGTCCGGGCACCGCCGTGGGGGACCCGATCGAGTTCGCCGCGGTGGCCGCGGTCTACGGGAAGGGCCGCGACCGGTGCGCCCTGGGTTCGGTGAAGACCAACATCGGGCACACCGAACCGGTCTCGGGTGTGGCCGGGCTGCTGAAGGCCGTCGCCTCGCTGCGGCACGGCCTGGTGCCGGCCAGTCTGCACTTCCGCCGCTGGAATCCGCAGATCGATGCCGGCGGTACGCGGCTGTTCGTGCCCACCGACACCACCGAGTGGCCGGTGCGGGGCACGCGGCTGGCCGCCGTCTCGTCCTTCGGGATCAGCGGCACCAACGCCCATGTCGTCCTGGAACAGCCGCCCGCGCCCGTCCGGCGCCCCGCCCGTTCCGCTCCGTCCACCGGTCCTGTTCCGTCCACCGGTCCTGTTCCGGCCTCCCGTTCGGTTGCGGCCTCCCGTCCGGCTTCGGCATCCCCTTCGGTTCCGGCCTCCCGCCCGGCTCTGTCCGGCGGGCCCGGGCGGGAGCACGAGGTGCCGCGCGTGTTCCCGTTGTCCGCGGGCACACCGGTGGCACTCAGGTCCGCGGCCGGACACCTGGCCCGGTGGCTGCGCGGGGAGGGCTCCCACGTCCCGCTGGACGACGTGGCGCACACCCTGGCCGTACGGCGCTCGCCGACCCGGGAGCGGGCCGCGGTCGTCGCCGCCGGCCGTACCGAGCTGGTGGCGCGGCTGGAGGAACTGGCGGCCGGGAACCCGGCGCCCGTCGGGACCGCGACCGGCCGGGCGGTGCCCGATCCCGGCCCGGGCGTGGTGTGGGTGTTCTCGGGGCACGGCTCGCAGTGGGCGGGGATGTGCCGGGAACTGCTGGACCGCGACGCGGAGTTCACGCGGGTCGTCGACGAGCTGGAACCGCTGGTGGCGGCGGAATCCGGCTTCTCCCTCCGGGAGACCCTGTCCCGGCCCGAGGTGGTGACCGGGTTCGACCGGGTACAGCCGGTCGTCTTCGCCGTCCAGCTGGGTCTGGCGGCGATGTGGCGGTCCCACGGTGTCGAGCCGGCGGCCGTCGTCGGGCACTCCATGGGAGAGGTGGCCGCCGCCGTGGCCGCCGGGGCGCTGAGCCTCCGGGACGGGGTACGCGTCATCTGCCGCCGGTCGCGCCTGATCCTGCGGACCGCCGGACGGGGGTTGATGGCCTCCGTCGCCCTCGGGCGGGACGAGGTGGAGGAACTGCTCGCGGAGCAGGACGTACGCGGGGTGAGCGTCGCGGTCGTCGCCTCCCCGCGGAACACCGTCGTCGGCGGTGACGCCGACCGCATCCGCCGGCTCGCCCGGGAATGGGACGGGCGCGGCATCGGCATCCGCGTGGTCGAGGTGGACGTCGCCTCGCACACCGCCCACATGGACCCGCTGCTGCCCGACCTCGCCGAGGCGCTGGCCGGCGTCGCCGGAACGGCGCCGACCGCGGCGTTCTACAGCACCGTCGCCGACGACCCGCGCACGCAGCCCGCCTTCGACGCCGCCTACTGGTCGGACAACCTGCGCCGGGTGGTGCGCTTCGCCGACGCCGTACGGGCCGCCGCCGAGGACGGCCACCGGCTGTTCGTGGAGATCGGCCCGCACCCCGTCCTGGTCCAGCCCGTCCAGGCCACCCTCGCCGCACACGGCCACACCGGCACCGCGGTCCTGCCCTCCCTGCTGCGGGACACCGACGACGTGCTGGCGTTCCACACCCATGTGGCGGCGCTGCACTGCGCCGGCCACCCGCTGGACTGGGCCGAGCGCTACGGCAGCGGCGCCCTGGCCGACGTGCCGCCCACCACCTGGGAACGCAAGCGGTACGTCGTGGGGCCCTCCCCGCTGCGGCAGGGCGGCGGCACACACCTCCCCGCCGCCTCGCACCCCCTCACCGGACCGCGCACCGCCGACCCCGACGGCGAGGGCCGCCATCTGTGGCAGACCCGCATCACCCCCACGACGCTGCCCTGGCTGGCCGAGCACCGGGTCGACGACACCGTCGTGGTGCCCGGGGCGGCCCTGTGCGAAATGGCGTTCGCCGCCGCGGCCGACCTGTACGGCAGCGACCCGGAACACCCGCCGGAGCACCCGGAACACCCGAAGCACCTGCGCGTCACCGGCATCGAGCTGGAACGGCTGCTGCTGCCCGCCGCGGACGGCACCCCCGTCACCGCTGTCGCCGAGGCGACCGGCCCGGACAGCGCCCGCTGGCGGGTGGTCGGCACGGTCTCCGACGGCACCTCCGTCCGGCACGCCCGCGCACGCATCGGTGCGGTTCCCGGGAGCGGGCCCGTCCCCGGGAGCCGCGACCCGCAGGGGCTCCTGGCGGAGTTCCCGTACCCGGTGGCGGCGTCGGAGGTCTACCGGCAGATGCGCGAGGAGCGCGGCGTGCACCACGGGCCGCCGTTCCTCGGCCTCGCCGCCCTGTACGCCGGCACCCCGGAGGACCGGCCCGGCGCGTGGCCGGAGGCCGGCCGGCTGCTGGCCCGCGTCGAAGTGCCCGACACGGGCCGGGCCGGGGCGCGGGCGTTCCACTGGCATCCCGTCGTGCTCGACACCTGTCTGCAGGCGGTCGCCGGAGCGGTGCTGCGCACCGGTGCCGTGCCCGCCGGCGGCATCCTTCCGCGGCGCGTCGGCACGCTCCGGCTGTACGCGGCGGTGCCCCTCAGCGGCTACTGCCTGGTGACGCCGCGGCGGGCGGACGGCGACCGGTTCACCGCGGACTTCCGGCTGTGGGCCGACGACGGCACGGTGGTCGCGGACGCCACCGGGGTGGAGTTCCGCCACATGCCCGCGGAGAGCGCGGAGGAGCGCTTCTCCCACCGGCTGCTCCGGACGGTGTGGGAGCCCTGCGCAAGCCCCGAGCCGAAGCCGGCGACCGGGGCCTGGATCCTGCTGGCCGAGACCGGGCGGGAGGAGTGCGCGGCCGCCCTGCGCGAGGCCCTGGAGGAACACGGCGCCCGGGTCCGCGTCGGGGAACTCCCCCCGGCCTCCTCGCAGGAGACCTGCGCCGCTCCGCTCCCGCTCCCCGCGCCCGGCGAGGACACCCCGCAGGCCGTGGTGCACCTGCCCGCCTCCGGCACGGACGGCGACGGTGCGCCCGCCGACCGCGAAGCCCGGGAACGGGTCTCCCGCCTGCTGGACACGGCCCGCGCGCTGGCCCGGGCCGCCGACGGCGGGACCGCGCCCGCGCCGCGACTGTGGACGGTCACCCGCACCGCGCAACAGGTCGCGCCCGGTGACCGGCCCGACCTGGGACAGGCGGGCCTGCGGGGGCTGACGCGGGTCCTGAGCTACGAGCACCCCGAACTGCGCCCCGCCGTCCTGGACACCGACGCCCGGACCCCGGCCCGGCAGATCGCCGGGGAACTGCTGGGCTGCCCCGACGAGGAGGACGAGATCGCCCACCGGGGCGGGACGCGTCATCTGGCGCGGCTGCGCAACGTCCCCCTGGACGACGCGGAACGGCGGCTGCGCACCGTCGACCGCCGGCACGACCGGGTCGCGCTCCACCTCGCCCGCACCGGGGACCCGGACTCCTTCGAGTTCGTCGCCCAGCCCCGCCGCAGCCCCGGACCGGGCGAGGTCGAGGTGCGCCTCGACGCCACCAGCGTCAACTTCATCAACGTGCTCCAGGCCATGGGCGTCTACCGGAGTTTCAGCACGGGGGAGGAGGACGGGGACGTCAGCGCGTTCGACGGCGCGGGCGTCGTCACCGCCGTCGGCGCGGGCGTCCGGGAGGTGCGGGAGGGGGACCGGGTGGCCGCGATGTTCGTGGACGGCACGGCAACCGGCACCGGCGAGGGCGCAGCCGTCATGACCTCCTTCGCGACCGTCCGCGCGGACTGCGTCCTCCCGGTCCCGGACGGCGTGAGCGCGCAGCAGGCGGCCGCCCTGCCGTGCGCGTACCTGACGGCCTGGTACGCCCTGCGGCAACTGGCCCGGCTGCGGCCCGGCGAGACGGTTCTGATCCACTCGGCGAGCGGCGGCACCGGCCTGGCCGCAGTGAACCTGGCGCGGGCCCGCGGCGCGGAGGTCCTGGCCACCGCGGGCACCGAGGCAAAACGGGAGAGCCTGCGCCGTCTGGGCATCACCCACGTGATGGACTCCCGCACTCTCGACTTCGCGGACCGCGTGCGCGACCTCACCGGGGGCCGGGGCGTCGACGTGGTGCTCAACTCCCTCACCGGGCCCGCCCAGTCCGCCGGCCTGGACCTGCTGGCACACCGGGGGCGGTTCCTGGAACTCGGCAAGCGGGACATCTACGCCAACACCCGGCTGGGGCTGCTGCCGTTCCGCCGCAACGTCACCTTCGCCGGTATCGACCTGCTGATGATGCTGCGGGAGGACCCGGAAACGCTCGCCGCCGGCTACCGCGAACTCACCGGCATGCTCGCCGACGGCACCCTGCCGCTGCTGCCCCTCACCGAGCACCCCGTCGCCGAGGCGTCCTCGGTGTTCCACACCATGGCGTCCGCCCGGCACACCGGCAAACTCGTGCTGAACTGGCCCGCCGAGGGCACCGACACGCTTCCCGTACGCCCCGCTGACGTCACCGTCGTACGGCCCGACGGCAGCTATCTGGTCACCGGGGGGCTCGGCGGACTGGGACTGCTGGTCACCCGGTGGCTGGCCGGACACGGCGCGGGTGCCGTGGTGCTCACCTCGCGCTCGGCGCCCGGCGAGGAGGTCCGCGCGACCCTGGACGCCGTCACGGAGTCCTTCGGGACGCGTGTCGACGTCGTGTGCGGCGACCTCGCCGAAGAGGGCGTCGCCGACACCGTGGTACGGGCCGCCCTGGCCACCGGGCACCCGCTGCGCGGTGTCGTCCACGCGGCGGCCGTCGTCGAGGACGCCACCGTCGCCAACATCACCCCCGCGCTGCTGGAGAAGGTCTGGCGCCCCAAGGTGACCGGGGCCCGGCTCCTCCACGACGCCGTCCACGGCCAGAACCTGGACTGGTGGGTCTCCTTCTCCTCCGCCGCCTCCCTGCTGGGTAATCCCGGCCAGGGCGCGTACGCGGCCGCCAACGCCTGGCTGGACGAGTTCACCTCGTGGCGGCGGGCCCTGGGGCTGCCGGCCACCTGCGTCAACTGGGGCCCGTGGGCGGAGGTCGGCCGCGGCGCCGGGATGGAACAGCGGGGATACGCCATGATCACTCCCGAGGAGGGCATCGCCGCGCTGGAACGCCTCCTCCGGCACGACCGCGCTCGCACCGCCTACACCCCCGTCGACCCGGACCGGTGGCTCGAGTCCTGTCCCGCCGCGGGCCGTACCGCCTTCTTCGCCGAGCTGGCCTCCGCCGGTGCGGACCGGGACACCTCGGACGTCCGCCGCGTCCTGCTGGAGTCGCTGGCGGAGGCCGGCAGCGCCCAGGAGCGTCACCACCTGATGCTGCCGCAGGTCATGGAGCACGTCGCGGCGGTGCTGCGGATCGGGACCGACCGGTTCGACGCCGACACGTCCCTGGTCACCCTCGGCCTGGACTCCCTCATGGCCATTGCCCTGCGCAACCGCCTGCAACGCGAACTGGCCCTGGACATCCCCACCACCGTGATGTGGACCCACCCCACCGCGTCGGCGCTCACCGGCTATCTGCTGGGCCGGTTGCATCCGGACCAGGAGACGGAGCTGTCGGCGGCGTCCGCGCCGTCAGGTTCCCCGGGCCCGTCGGGTTCCGCAGGCTCCGAGCCGTCCTCCGGTGCCGAGCCGTCCTCCGGTGCCGACTCCGGTTGCGAGGTGCCCGATCCCGGGCCGTCCTCCGGTCCCGGGCCGTCCGGACCCGGCGCGGGCGCATCCGGCCGGGCGGGCACCGGGAGCTGACGGCCCCCACCGCAACTCACCGCACCGGATCCGTCCCGGTGGCTCCCGCCCCGATCGTCCCGCCCCACCGGACCCGCCTCATCGGCCCGCCCGACCGGACCGCCCCGACCGGCTCTCCCGTACCGCTCCGTGCCCCATCGGCCCGACCCGGCCGAACCGTCCATACCCAGAGGTGACCCATGCCGCCCCCTTCCACCCCCGCCCGGGCCCCCGGGACCTGGGACGTGATCGTTGTCGGCGCCGGTCCGGCCGGAGCCACCGCGGCCCGTGTCGCGGCCGAGAACGGCTGCGAGACGCTGCTGCTGGAACGCGCCGCCATCCCCCGCTACAAGACGTGCGGCGGCGGCCTCATCGGCGCCTCCCTCGCCGCCCTGCCGCCCGGGCTTCCGCTGAACGTCTTCGACACGGCCCACCGGTTCACGTTCACCCTGGGCGGCCGGAGGGAGCGCACCCGTACGTCCGCGTCCCCCACCTGCGCCATGGTCTTCCGCAGCGAACTCGACGCGGCACTGACCGAAGCCGCTGCCGCCGCGGGCGCCACGGTCCGCGACTCCACCGCGCTGGCCCACCTCGACCAGCGGGGCGACACCGTCACCGTGCGCACCAACGGCGGGGAGTCCCTCCGCACCCGGGTTCTGATCGGTGCCGACGGCAGCGCCGGCAGGGTCGCCCGCCATGTCGGAGTGCGGTGCGCCCAGGTGGATCTCGCCCTCGAGGTGGAGGCGCCCGTGGACGAACGCACGGCCGAACGGTGGCGGGGCCGGGCCCTGTTCGAGTGGGGGCCGCTGCCGGGCTCCTTCGGCTGGGTGTTCCCCAAGGGGGACGTCTGCACCGCCGGAGTGGTGGCCGCCCGTGGCAACCCCGCCGCCATCCGCGCGTACAAGGACGACTTCCTGAAACGTCACGACCTCCTCGGCCCGCGGCCCCTGCACGACACCGGGCACCTGACCCGTTGCCGCCACCCCGACTCCCCGCTGGCCCGCGGCCGCGTACTGGTCGCCGGTGACGCCGCGGCCCTGCTCGACCACTGGTCCCGGGAGGGCATCTCGTACGCCCTGCGCTCAGGGGCCTTCGCCGGCCGTGCCGCCGCCGCTGTCCTGGCCGCCACCACCGAGAAGGAGGTGGAGGCCGCCACCGAGGCCTACGGACGGCGGATCGACGAAGTGCTGGGCGCCGAGATGCGCGCCAGCGCCACCCTGATGGACCTCTTCGCCCGGAACCCGGCCCTCGTCCACGGCGCTCTGACCCGGCTGCCCCCGGCCTGGCACCGCCTCGACGCCTACATCGCGGGCCGGACCGACGTCGCCGGGATCATGACCTCGCCGCTGGGCCGCGCCGCGGTAGCGCTCGGCAACCTGCTCCCCGGGCCACGCCGCCCCGTACCGTGAACGGCCTGCGGTGTGCGCTGCCGCGCGCCGCGAACGGTCGCCCGCCCCGTGGAAGGCCCCGCGCCGTGCGCCGCCGCGCGCCGGGCCGGCCCCCGCCGTTCCGCCCTGCGGTACGCCCGGTGGCCGCCCCGGCCGGTGCGTTACGTTCGTGCCGTGAACGACGCATCCGCATCCGCACCCTCCGCAGGCGGGAGCGACGGGACCCGCGGGCCCCGCGCGACCGGTGAGACGCACCCGGCCGGCGCGGCCGGTGACCCCGCGGCCCCCGGCCGCATCGTCCTGCTCACCACCAGCCACCGGGTCGCCCCCGGCCTGCTGTCCTGGGCCGCCTGGCAGACCCTGCACGCCGCCGACCGCGTGCTCTGCGCCGACGCCGGCCATCCGCAGCTCCCGTATCTGCGGGAGGCCGGGATCGAGGTCGAGCTGGTCGGCGGTACCGGGCCGACCGCCGAGGAACTGGTGGACGACTGCGCCGGCGGCCGTACCGTCGTCGTCGTTCCGCCCGGCGAGGGCGACCGGCGGCTCACCGACGGGCTCGCGCGGCTCGCGGGCTCCGGCCGGGTGCGGATGCCGGACCTGGAGCTGCTGCCCGGGTCCTACGACCTGCCGGGCGCCCGGCTGCTGGACCTGGTGCAGGTCATGGACGCCATCCGGGTGGGCTGCCCGTGGAGCAGCAAGCAGACGCACGAGGACCTGGCCAAGTACGGGATCGAAGAAACGTACGAGCTGGTCGAGGCCATCGAGGACGGTGACCGCGAGGCGCTCCGCGAGGAGCTCGGTGACGTGCTGCTCCAGGTGGTCTTCCACGCCCGGATCGCGCAGGACGATCCCGAGGAGCCGTTCACGGTCGACGACGTCGCGGGCACCATCGTGGAGAAGCTCATCCACCGGCACCCGCACATCTTCGGCGACGAGACCGCCGAGACCGCCGAGGACGTCATCGGCCACTGGCTGCGGCGCAAGGCCGTCGAGAAGAACCGGGCCTCCGTGACCGAGGGCATTCCGCTCGGCCAGCCCGCCCTGGCACTGGCCGGCAAGCTCGCGTCCCGGGTACGGACGGCCGGCCTCGACGTGCCGCTCCCGGCGGCCGGTGACGCCGCCGGGGACGGCGAAGGCATGGGCGAGGCGCTGCTGGCCCTGGCGGTGCGGGCCGAGGCGGCGGGGGTCGACCCCGAGTCGGCGCTGCGGGCGGCCGCCCGCGTGTACCGGGACGCCGTCCGGGCGGCCGAGGAGTCCCGGGACGGGACGGGCGAAGCGTCCGATTGATCCCATGCGCCCCGGGTACCCGGGGCGCATGGACCTGCTGAGCTTGTACAACGCGGTGGAACGAGATCACCTGGTCGGCCTCGCCCCGTTGCTCTTCGGGCTCGTCGTCGTGGCCGCCCTCATCGGCGCCGTGTGGCTCGGACGGAGGCTGAAGGCCCGCGAGCCGGACGTGCCCAAGGGCGAGCACATGCGCTCCGGCGCCTGGCAGACCCGTGAGGAGTACGGGCACGAGACACCCTCCAACCACGGTCCCGGCCACCAGGAGACGCTGGGCGAGGGCGAGGTCATGGAGGAGCGGCACCACGACCACTCCCCGGAACTCCGCAAGGACGGCCGCCGCCGCATGCCGTACGAGCTGGGCGGCTACGGCGAGGAGGAGACCCGGGACGACACCGGGGGAACCAAGGGACCGGACTACGGAGCCGAGGGCGAGGCCGGGTCCGCCCGGCAGGATCCGCAGGACCGTCCGACCTGGGACCGCGGCGGCAGCGGCCACGGCACCGGCTGAACCGGCGGGCCGCACGGGAACTCCGATCAGCACGGTTGACCCCCCGCCGGGCCCCGGTGAGACTGCTCGGCATGATGATCACACGGCGGCTCACTCCGCGTTCCCTGCGCCGGGCGGCCGGGGCCGCCGCCGACCTGCTCGTACGGCCGGACGGGCACGGCCGCGGCGCCCTGGTGGCCTTCGGGGCGCTCGCCGCGGCCGATCTCGCCGCGGTGGCGGGCAGCCGCCCGCGCGGCCCGCGCCGGGCCGCGAAACCGCTGCTGATGCCCGCTCTCGCGGCTCACGCGCTGCGCCGCCGCCCGGACCGGCGGACCCCCGCGCCCGCACCTCTCGTCGCCGGGCTGGCGTGCGCCACGGCCGGGGACACCGCGCTGCTGTTCGACGACCACGAGCCGGCCTTCCTGCTGGGCATGGCCGCCTTCCTGGGCACCCAGCTCAGCTACACCGCCGGATACGCAACCCGGCTCGGCGCGCTGCGCGGACTGCGGGCGCGCCCGGGCCGGGGCGCGGCCTGCCTCGTGGGCTGGGGCGTGGCCAACGCCGTACTGGCGCCGGGGCTGGAGAAGCGGCTGCGGCTGCCCGTGGCCGGGTACAGCCTCGCGCTGGCCGCGATGGGCGCGGCGGCCCTCGGGGTCGGCGGCAGGGTCGGTGCCGGGGCGGCGGCGTTCCTCGGTTCGGACCTGCTGATCGGGCTCCAGGCGGCGGGCCGGAAGGTGCCGCACCAGGAGCTGCTGATCATGGCCGGGTATCTGGCCGGGCAGTATCTGATCACCACGGGCTGGCTGGAGCACGAGGAGACCGCCGACGGGGCGTGACCCGGGCCGGGCCGGTTCCGTCACCCGGGCCGGTTCCGTCACCCGGGCCGGTTGCGGCGGCCGGGCCGGTTCCGTCACCCGGGCCGGGTGCGCGACCTGGACCGGTTCCGGGCCCCGGGCCGGTTCCGCCACCGGAACCGGAAGTCTCCGCCTCCGGCCGCCCCGCCCGGAGCACGGTGCTACCCCGCCTCGGGGGCCCGGCCACCCCGTCCCCGCGCTCCGCCACCCCGTCCCGGGGGATCGGTCACCCCGTGCCGGGAGCCCCGTAGCCGCAGATGCCGTCCCCGGAGCCCCGTATCCGGAGCCCCGTCCGCGGAGCCCTGTATCCCAAGCCCCGTATCCGGAAGTCCCAGTCCCCGGGCGGCGCGCCGTCCCGGGGAAGCTCTCCCCGAAGAGTCCGCGCCGAGCACCGGGCGACCGGCGCGGGTGACGGGTGAACGGCGCGGGTGACGGGCGAACGGCGGCGGGCGCCGAGCGACGGGCCCCGTCCACACCGACCCCATCCACACCGACCCCGTCCGCACCGGTCCCATCCCGCACTGGCCCCGTCCGCATCGGTCCCATCCCGCACTGGCCCCGTCCGCATCGGTCCCATCCCGCACTGGCCCCGTCCGCACCGGTCCCATCCCGTACCGGCCCCGTCCGCACCGGCCCCCGTCCGCCCCCGACGCCCCCGGTACGGTCGTGACGTGCACCAGGACAACCCCGCGGCCACTTACTGCGGTCACACCGCCGGCCCCGACGCAGCCCACGCCCCGCCGGCGCCCCCCGAGATGTTCGGCTGGGAGTTCGCCGCCGATCCGTATCCCGCGTACGCCTGGCTGCGGGAGCACAGCCCCGTGCACCGCACCACGCTGCCCAGCGGTGTCGAGGCGTGGCTCGTGACGCGTTACGCCGACGCCCGTGAGGCCCTCGCCGACGGCCGGCTGTCGAAGAACCCGCTGCACCATTCCGAGACCGCGCACGCCAAGGGCCGGATCGGCATTCCCGGCGAGCGCGGCGCCGACCTCATGACGCATCTGCTGAACATCGACCCGCCGGACCACACCCGGCTGCGCCGCCTCGTCTCCAAGGCCTTCACCCCGCGCCGCGTCGCGGCGTTCGCACCGCGCATCCAGGAACTGACCGACCAGCTGATCGACGACTTCGCGGAGCGCGGCGAGGCCGACCTCATCCACGAGTTCGCCTTCCCCCTCCCCATCTACGCGATCTGCGACCTGCTCGGTGTGCCGCGCGAGGACCAGGACGACTTCCGCGACTGGGCCGGAATGATGATCCGTCACGGCAAGGGGCCCCGGGGCGGCGTGGCCCGGTCGGTGAAGAAGATGCGGGGCTATCTCGCCGAGCTGATCCACCGCAAGCGGGCCGAGCTGAGCGACGAACCGCAGCCGGACGAGGACCTGATCTCCGGTCTCATCCGGGCCGGGGACACTCCTCCGGCCACCGC
>NZ_WHPN01000172.1 GCF_009735685.1 Streptomyces lycii
GCCGGGGCCGTGCCTGTGCCTGTGTCCGGGGCCGTGCCTGTGCCTGTGTCCGGGGCCGTGCCCGTGCCTGTGTCCGCGTCCGGATTCGTGTCCGGATTTGTGTCCGGGTTTGTGTCCGGCCCGGGGTCCCGTCCGGCGCCCCGGTCCCGGAGGCCGGGAGCACCGGCCCGGCGGTTCGGCGTCCGGGCGGCCCGGCGCCGGAACCGCACAGCCGGCCGCGCCACCGGCCGCACCGCCCACCGCACCCCCGGCCGGGCCCGCGACCGGACAACCCGCGGTCGCACCGCCCACCACTCCGCCTGCCGAACCCGCTGCCGGGCCCGCGGCCAACTGCCGGACCGTCCAGCCGCCGTCCCAGGAGCACGTCATGACCAACCCGGACACGGCGGGCACCGCGCACACCTCCGACGCCGCCGGAGCGGCGGGCGGGGCCGGGCGGTCCGGGGCCGCCGGCGGGCGCGGGGCTCAGTTGGAGCGGAGCGGGCTGCGGCCCGGCTGGACCACCGGTGCCTGCGCGACGGCCGCCGCCACGGCCGCGTACACCGCCCTGCTGACCGGCGACTTCCCCGACCCCGTGACGATCACGCTGCCCCGCGGCCAGACCCCGGCCTTCGCGCTCGCCGCCGAGGAACTGCGCCCGGACGGCCGCGCCATGGCAGGGGTCGTCAAGGACGCGGGCGACGACCCGGACGTCACGCACGGGGCGCTGGTGCGGGCGACGGTGCGGCTTCTCCCGCCGGGCGGCGGTGTCGTCTTCCGCGCCGGGCCGGGCGTCGGCACGGTCACCAAGCCCGGGCTGCCCCTGGAGGTCGGCGAGCCCGCCGTCAACCCGGTGCCGCGGCAGCTGATGCGCGACCACATCGCCGGGGCCGCCGCCCGGCACGGCGGTACGGGCGACGCCGAGATCGAGCTGTCGGTCGACGACGGCGCGGAGATCGCCCGCTCCACCTGGAATCCGCGGCTCGGCATCCTGGGCGGGCTGTCGATCCTGGGCACCACCGGCGTCGTGGTGCCGTACTCCTGCTCGGCGTGGATCGACAGCATCCGGCGCGGCATCGACGTGGCCCGCGCGGCGGGGCGTACGCATGTGGCGGGCTGTACGGGGTCGACCTCGGAGAGGGTCGCGGTGGCCGAGCACGGGCTGCCGGAGGACGCGCTGCTGGACATGGGGGACTTCGCGGGCGCCGTGCTGAAGTACCTGCGCCGGCACCCGGTGCCCCGGCTGACGGTGGCGGGCGGCTTCGCCAAGCTGTCCAAGCTGGCCGCGGGCCATCTCGACCTGCACTCGGGCCGGTCGCAGGTGGACAAGGCCTTCCTCGCGGAACTGGCCCGGCGCGGTGGCGCGGACGAGGAGCTGGCCGCCGCCGTGGCCGGGGCGAACACCGGTCTGGAGGCGCTCCAGCTGTGCTCGGCACGGCAGGTGCCGCTCGGTGACCTGGTCGCGGAGGCGGCGCGCGCGACGGCGCTCGGCGTGCTGCGCGGCGAGGCCGTCGAGGTCGACGTGATCTGCATCGACCGCGCGGGCACGGTCGTCGGACGCGCCGCCCCGGCGGGCCCGGGGCGGGACGGCCGGACGCGCTGACCGCGTCCGGCCGCCGGCCGGCCCTCCCCGCCGGGCCGCTGCCTCAGCTCCTCTTCTGCATCCGGCCCGTCGCGGCCGCCACGTCCTCGCGGAGCGCGGGCAGGTCGCGGTGGAGCACCCCGCCCGGGCACTCGGTGGTCAGCCAGTCCTGGTGGCCGCTGAGCAGGGCGGTGTCCTTGGTGACGCCGTCGACGGGGTTGACGAAGGTGACGTCGGCGCGCGGGTCGAGTCCCTGGTACGCCGCGTACACCGCGAGCAGCGCGACCAGCGACGCCCGGGCCTCGGCCGTCGGCTCCCGCTCCACGAAGTCGCCGAGCAGCGCGACTCCGAGGTTGCCGGAGTTGTACCCGGCGGTGTGGAACGCCGTGACGAGCTTGCCGTCGGAGTCGTGTGCGGGCAGGGCGTCCTCGCCCGACCAGCGTCCCTCGTAGATCCGCCCGGCCTCGTCGATCAGGAAGTGGTAGCCGATGTCCCCCCAGTCGTTGGCGACGGCGTGCTGCTCGTAGACGGCGCGCACGGTGGCGGCGGGATCGGGGTCGTCGTTGACGGTGGCGGTGTGGTGCACCGTCATGACCTGCGCCGGGTAGAAGGCCGTGGGCGTGTTCTCCGTGCCGTCCGGCAGGAACCGCAGGGACTCGTCGGCGCCCCAGTCGGCGCGGGTCAGATAGGTCAGTCCGCGCATCCGCTTGCGCTCGGCCGGGACCTTCGTGGTGCGCCGGGGCCCGTGCACGGTGTCGAGCGCCATGGCGCGGACCTCGGTCACCCCGTCGGGCAGGCGCAGTTCGTAGCCGGTGGCGTCGGGCGCGGCGGCCAGGGCCGTCACGGCGCCGCCGGCGGAGCCCTCCCGGCCGCCGGCGCATCCGGCCGTCACCCGCTGCCAGTCGCTCTTCCGGCCGTCGGGCAGGGTGAAGCGGATCTGGGCGCCCCGGTGCGGGCCCCGCCAGCCGAGGCCGACATAGGTGATCGGGAAGTCGGCGCTCACCGGCCGGGTGGCGTCATCGGCGAGCTTGGCGCGGGTGGCGGGGAAGGCGCGTTCCTTCCGCTCGCTGCCGGAATTCTCCTCGCCGGCCGGCTCGTCACCGCTCACGGCGGCGGCCAGCGGGGTGACCGCCGCGGCTGCGGCCACGGCGCCCGCGGCGCCGAGCGCGCCGCGGCGGCTCATGCCGAACGGGCGGCGGTGTTTCGGGCCGGGCGGGGTCGGGTGGGGGGTCGGCATGGTGTCGTGATTCCTCTTCGCAGTGGGTGCGGTCACCGCGGGCGGTGCACGGGCGGCTGTCGGTGCCCGCCGCCGCGCCGAACGGTGCGTGCACCCCGTTCGAACGGATCAGCACCGCGACCGGTTCACCGGGATCGCGTTCCGTCCGCCGCCGGACCCCGCGGCGCCCGTGCCCGGGGTGCCTTCACCGGGGTGCCTTCATCGCGGGCGCCTCCCCGCGGGCCCCTCCCCACAGGCCCCTCCCCGCGGGCGATTTCACCGCAGGTGCCTCCCCGCGGGTGTCCTCACCGCGGGCACCCGCGCTTCGGCCCGGGTGCCTCCGCCGCAGCGCCTGTTCAGTGCCTGCCCAGCGCCTTCGCCGCAAGTCCTCCTCAGCGCCCTCTGCTCAGTGCCTCCTCAGCGCGTCCTCAGCGCGTCCGCCGCGGGTGTCTCCGCCGCGGGTGTGCCCGGCGCGGCTGCCCGCGGCCCGGCTGCCTCCGCCGTGCCCGTACCCGTACGCGTGTACGTGCGTCCCCGCCGCGTCCTCCGTCGGTCCCCCGCCGGGCACCGTCCGGGCACCCGCCGCCGTCACCCGCCGGACGCGCACGGCCCCCCGCCCGGGCCGGCGGCGCCGCGCTCGCGGTGCGGCGAGTAGAGGTGGCTGTCGCCGAACTGCTCGGCGCCCAGCGTGCGGCCCACCATGATGACGGCGGTCCGGGTCACCCCCGCCGCCCCGAGCCGGCCGGCGATGTCCCCGAGGGTGCCCCGCAGCACCAGTTCGTCGGGGCGACTGGCCATCGCGACGACCGCGGCCGGGCAGTCCGGACCGTAGTGCGGCAGGAGTTCGGCCACGACGCGGTCGGCGTAGCGCGCGGCGAGGTGCAGCACGATCAGGGCGCCGCTGCGGCCCAGGGTCGCGAGGTCCTCGCCCTCGGGCATCGGGGTGGCCTGCTGGGCGACCCGGGTGAGGATCACGGTCTGCCCCACCGTCGGCACGGTCAGCTCGCGCCCGAGTGCGGCCGCGGCGGCCGCGAAGGCCGGGACGCCGGGGACGATTTCGTACGGGACGCCGGCCGCGTCGAGCCGCCGCATCTGCTCGGCGACCGCGCTGAACACCGAGGGGTCGCCGGAGTGCAGCCGGGCCACGTCCTCGCCCGCCTCGTGCGCCCGCACCAGTTCGGCGGTGATCCGGTCCAGGTCCAGTTCCGCGGTGTCGGTCAGCCGGGCTCCCGGCGGGCACACGTCGAGCAGTTCGCGCGGCACCAGGCTGCCCGCGTACAGACAGACCCGGCAGGAGGCCAGGATCCGCTGTCCGCGCACGGTGATGAGATCGGCGGCGCCGGGGCCCGCGCCGATGAAGTACACCGTCATCGTCTCTCTCCTCGTTCCCGCAGATCGCCGCCGGCCGGTTTGGCCGCGGTCCATTGGGTGACGGGCATCGCCTGCCGCCACCCGGTGAAGCCGCCCACGGGCGCCGCGTGCGCCACCGCGAGCCGCAGGAGTTCGCCGCCGTGTCTGCTGTACCACTGCGCGAGCAGGGCCTCCGACTCCAGCGTCACGGTGTTGGCGACGAGTCGTCCGCCCGCGGGCAGCGCCGCCCAGCACGCCGCCAGCAGGCCGGGGGTGGTGAGGCCGCCGCCGATGAACACCGCGTCCGGCGTCTCCAGTCCGGCCAGCGCGTGGGGCGCCGTGCCGGTGACGACCCGCAGTGCCGGTACGCCGAGCCGGTCCGCGTTGCGTCCGATCCTGGCCGCCCGCCCGGGATCGCGCTCCACGCTGACGGCCCGGCAGCCGCGGTGGGCGCGCATCCACTCCACCGCCACGGAGCCGGATCCTCCGCCGACGTCCCAGAGCAGTTCGCCGGGCGCCGGTGCCAGCGCGGCGAGCGTTGCGGCGCGCACCGGGCGCTTGGTGAGCTGCCCGTCGTGCTCGTACGCGTCGTCGGGCAGGCCGGGTACGGCGGACAGCCGCGGCGCGCCCGGCTCCGGCACGCAGCCGACGGCGATGACGTTGAGCGGGTCGCCGGGCGGGTGGTCCCAGGTGTCGGCGGTGCCCTCGGTGTGCCGTTCGCCGGGGCCGCCGAGCTGTTCCAGCACGGTCATGCGGCTGGGCCCGAAGCCCCGGTCGCGCAGCAGCGCGGCGACATCGGCCGGGGTGCCGGCGCCCGCGCTGAGCACGAGCAGCCGCCGGCCGGCGTGCAGGACGGCGGCGAGCGCGGCGACGGGGCGCCCGACGAGGCTGACCACCTCGGTCGATTCCACCGGCAGTCCGAGCCGCGCACAGGCGTACGACACGGAGGAGGGGTGGGGCAGCACGCGCAGCCGCCGCGAACCGACGGTTTCGGCCAGGGTCCGGCCGATGCCGTGGAACATCGGGTCCCCGCTGGCGAGCACGGCCACCCGGCGCCCGGAGTGCTCCGCCAGCAGCCCGGGCACGGCGGGGCGCAGCGGTGACGGCCAGGGCACGCGCTCGCCGGTGCACTCCGGCGGGAGCAGGGCGAGCTGCCGGGGTCCGCCGAGGACGACCTCCGCGGCGAGCAGCGCGTCCCGGGAGCCGGGCGCGAGCCCCGGCCAGCCGTCGGCGCCGATGCCGACGACGGTGACGGACGGTGCGCCGCCGGCTTCGGTCCCGGCATCGGTGCCGGTGCAGGTGCCGGCCTCGGCTTGGACTCCGGCTTCGGCTTGGGCTGGTACTCGGACTCCGGCTTCGGCTTGGGCTGGTGCTCGGACTCCGGCTCCGGCTTCGGCTTCGGGAAGGCAGCCCGGGGCGGGGCCGGCGTCGGCCGGGGCAGGCTCGGCCTCGGCCGGGGCGGCGCCGAGGCCGTCACCGGGGCGTGCGGCGGCCGGGCTCACCGGTGCGTCCCGGTCTTCCGGGCGCGCGGAACGGTTCCGGGGTCCGCCGGTGCGGTCCGGCACCGGGCGCGGCCGTGGCTGCCGTAGGGCATGGCGGTCCTCTTCCTGGGGTCCTCGCCCCGGGTCGGCGGTGGGCGGCGGGCCAGTCTCCTGGCTGCCGGATCGGCGCTCGCCCCCGCCTTCCGGTCCCGGTGGGGGGCCGTGGCGTCGAGGGGGTCCGCTCCCCGGTCACAGTGGCGGGACCGCGCCGGATTCGCACCGGCTTCCTGGTTCCCGCCGCCCTTGTTCTGTCAACTGGCCAGCATCCTCCCTCATGCCGCCGCGGGCCCGTACAGCGGCTCCCGCGGTGGCTGGAAAACCCCCTCTGAGCTGCGGACATTTAAAATGACTGCGCTCTGCGCGGGCTTATGCTCCGTCGCGTGGACGCACCTGCTCCGTTCAGTCACCCGCTCGCGTACGTGCGCCGCAGCCGCGGCTGGACCCATCAGGCCCTGGTGGAGGTACTGGCCCGCCGGGTCGGGATGAGCGCCAACCGGCAGAAGGCCTGGCGCTGGGAGCACCGCGGGGTGGTGCCCGACGAGGAGACCCAGCGGGCGCTCGCCGAGGAACTGGGCGTCCCGCTCGACCGGCTGCGGTCGGACCCCTGGCCGGGCTGGCTGCCGGCCGGGGACAGCGCCGGGCTCGACGAGGAGTGGACCGCCGCAGGCTGTCTGCGGGCGCTGGAGCTGACGACGGCCGACGCCCTCGCGGACCACCGCGGGTTCCCCGTCCTCCCGGCGGGTGCGGCCGCCGCGATGGCCGGGCGTCTGCCGCCCCCCTCACCGGGCGGCGGTTCCGGGCCCGGCGGGGCGGCGGAACACGGGTCCGCCGGGCCCGGGACCGCGGGGGACGCGGCGGACGGGTTCGCCGGTGATCTCGTGCGTTCCCTGGAGCAGCGGCTGCCGCTGCTCCGCCGGCTGGACGACGAGCTGGGCGGCGGTGGCGTACGCGCCCCGGCCGACGCCGAGTTGCGCACGGTGACGGCTCTGCTCCGGCAGGGCCGGCACGGCGGCGGGCACACCCGCCGCCTGCTGTCGGTGGCCGCCGAGCTGGGGCGGATCGCCGGGTGGGCGGGGGTCGACGCGGGCTACCACGCTGCGGCCCAGCGCTACTTCACCGTCGGTCTGCGCGCCGCGCACGCGGCCGGGGACCGGCTGGCCGCGGCCAATCTGCTCAAGTGCATGACCCTTCAGCTCGCCGAGTGCGGCCGCCCCGACGAGGCGCTGGCGCTGGCCGGTACGGCGCGGCGGTGCGCCGCGGGCGGGCCGGGCCGGGTGCGCGCGATGCTGGCCGTCCGGCACGCCCGGGCGCACGCCCTCTCCGGTGACCGCGCCGCCTGCGAGAAGCTGCTCGCCGAGGCCGACGGCCTCATGGAGCGCGCGGCCTCCGAACCCTGCCCCGGCTGGGCGGCGTACTTCGACAGCGCCGAGTACAGCGCACAGGTGGCCTTCTGCCATCTGCTGACGGGCCGGCACCGGCTGTGCGACCGCCGGCTGACCGAGGCGCTCGCCCTCCAGCCGCCGTCCCGCCCGCGCGACGGCACCACCTACCGGATGTGGCGGGCGGAGGCCGCCGTGCGGCTCGGCGAGGTGGACCGGGCCTGCGCGGAGCTTGCGGAGGCGCTGCCGTTGGTCGCCGGTTGCTCCTCGGCTCGGAACCGCGCCCGGCTGGACTCGGTGCGCCGGTTGTTGCGGCCGTACCGCACCACCCGTTCCGTACGCGCCCTGGACGAACGCCTACGGGCACTGAGCGGATGAGACAGAAAGTGACCGACCCTTGTTCTGTTTCCGTGGTTCACCAGGGAGAAGACCACAGGAAGACCACAGGCCTCCGCTGGCACTCCAACTCCTCTCCGTGTTCTCTTGATTACGGCGTGACACGTCCGGCGTCGCACACCTGCGCGCTCGCCTACGGACGGCCGCCGCTCTCACCGCCGCGGCTCACCGGGAGCCGCGCCGTCCACGGCACCGAGGAGGCAGCGATTCCGCCGCTTCCCCGCCGCCCGGACCGGCCGCCCCGGCCCTCCGTGACAGGCCGCGCCCGACCGGGGCGACGCCTGCCCGTGGCGCGACCGCGCCACCGCGTCAGCCGCCGCTGAGCCACCCCCCGCACAGAACCGACATCCCCTCCGTCCGCTGTGAAGGTGCTCCATGGACCGACCACCCCCGACCGCCCCCCTGTCCCTCCGCCGGAGGCTGGTCCGGCCCGCGGCGTCCCTGCTCGCGGTCGCCGCCGCCGCGGGCCCCTGGGCGCTCGGCGGGGCGGGCGCCGGGTGGGCCGCGGCCTGTGGCGCGGCCGCCGCCGCGGCTCTGCTGGCCCTCGTCGACCGGCTGCACGGGGCACTGCGCGACGCCGAGCACGAGATGCTGGCGTGCCGCGAGGAGGCCGCGCGGCACGACGCGGAGTGGCGGGCGTACTGCGCGGCCCAGGACGCCCGGCGGGAGGAAACGGTCCGCCATCTCGCCGAGGTGCGGTTCCCCGCCGCCCTCGCGGGCGAGCCGGTTCCGGCCGCGCAGCCCCCCGAGGCCGAGGAGTCCGTCGCCCGCTGGCACGAGAAGCTGCTGGTGTCCGGCGCCCAGGTGCTGCGGAACGTCCGCGAGCGGGAGGAGTCGCTGCGCCTCGTCGTCGTGGCCCTCTCCCGCCGGGTCCAGGCGTCCTCGCACCGCATCCAGGAGGAGATGGCGGGCATGGAGGCCCGGCACCCGCACCTCCCCGACGTCGCGGAGTCCGGCATGCGCGGCGATCACGCGGCCGCCCAGCAGGCCCGGATCGCGCAGAGCCTGGCCGTGCTGTGCGGCGAGTGGCCCGGGCAGCAGTGGCAGAAGCCGCACGCGCTGGTCGACGTGGTCCGCGCCGGGGCCTCCCGCATCGTGTCGTACCAGCGCGTCAAGGTCTCCGGCGACCAGGACGTGGCGGCGGCGGCGACCGTCGTGGAGCCGCTCGTGCACGTGGTGGCCGAACTGCTCGCCAACGCCACCCAGTGCGCCCCGCCGACCACCCATGTCGAGGTCACCGTCCGGCCGGTGACCCGCGGCGCCGTCATCGAGATCGACGACGCCGGGCTCGGCATGGACGAGTACACCCTCGACCGGGCCCGCGAGATCGCGTCCGGCAAGCGGCTGCTCGGCTTCGCCGACCTCGGCGAGGTCCCGCAGACCGGACTCGCGGTCGTCGGCCGCTACGCCGAGCGCCACGACCTCAAGATCGACCTGATGCCGTCGCCCTACGGCGGGGTGCGCGCCGTGGTCCTGGTGCCCGACGCCCTGCTGCACACCCTGGAGCCGGCCGGTGTACCCGCGTCCCGGCAGCCCGGACCGGACACCGGGGACGCCCCGTCCGCCGGCGGTCCCGGGCCGGGCCGGGCCGAGGA
>NZ_WHPN01000173.1 GCF_009735685.1 Streptomyces lycii
GACGGGGGCGGCGGTGTCCGGGTCCGGCTGGACGGGGGCGGCGGTGGCCGGGCCCGGGTTGGGTGCGGCGGTGGCCGGGTCCGGGGCGGAAGCGGTGACGGTCGGGTCCGGAGCGGGAGCGGTGACGGCCGGGTCCGGTGCGCCGGACGTACCCGGTGCGCGGACCGCGTCTCGTGCGGCCGCGTGCCCGGAGCCGGGCCGGGGCGCCGCTCCCGGCAGCGCCTCCAGGCCGTCCAGCCGGGCGCGCAACTCGACGCAGCGGGCCGTGGCGCGGGCGTGGTCGTCCTGCGCCCAGGCCAGTTCGCCGGCCAGCCGGGCGGCCTCCCGCCCCGCCCCGGTACCGGCCGCGGTCCCGGCGCGGGCGGCCGCGGCGTCCTGTGCCGACCGCAGCGCGGCGGTCAGCTCGCGTTCCCGGGAGGTCGCGTACTGCCGCTCCCGGAGCATCACGTCCAGCCGGTCCAGCAGGGCCACCCGGCCGCCCGGCGCCCGGTCGTACGCCGCTGCCGCCTGCCGCTGCAGCGACAGCAGCCGTTCGTGATCCGCCGCGGCCGGCCCCCCGCCCGTGGCGTGCCGGGCGGCGGCGAGGTCCGCGAGCAGCGCCTCCACCACGTCCCGCGGCATGATCTCGCGACCGTCGAGACAGGCCGCGATCCCCTCCGGGTCGCGCCGCAGAAAGACCCCGTACCAGCCGGAATCCGGGTCGAGCGCGTCCGCCAGCCTCCGCAGGGCGAGCGTGAACGCGCCCACGGCGGCGGGCAGTTGTCGTCGGGTCACGTAACGCGTCTCTCCCGGGACGGCGGGACTGAGGCCTCCGGGGCATTGCACACCCGCCGTGTTAAGGGGAAGGACACGCGACGCTACGAACGTCTTTCGCAACCCGGCGAACCGGTCACGACCCCACGGACACCGCGATCCCGGTGTGCGGCCGCTTGCCCAGCCGCACCAGCGCGCCCCCGGTGTCGACGATCCGGAACCGCCAGCCGTACTTGCGGGCGAGCAGCCGGCGCACCTTCGGCAGGTCCGCCGGGCCGAGCAGCCGGGCCCGGCCGGGCAGCGGGTCCGTTCCCTCCGGCACCCGGCCGCGGACGTCGCACGGGGCGAGTGTCACCTCGCCGCTGTTGCGGATGCGTTTGACCTTGCCGGAGTCGCTCCTGGTCCACACGTACAGCTCGTCCCCGTCGGAGGAGGCCCAGACCGGTGTGGGCACCGGGGTGCCGTCGCGCCGGTGAGTGACGAGGCTGACGTACGGAGAGCGGGCGAGATGGTCGGGAGTCATGCCGCCAGGGTAGGCCCGCCGTTCAGCCGTTCGACTGTACGAGCTGGGCGCGCTCGGCGAGGAGCACTACGCCCGAGGTTTTCGGCCGTCCAGCCGTCCGGGCTCCGGCCCGCTCAGGTCCAGCCGTTCGGGCCCCGGCCGCTCAGCCGTCCATCCGTTCGGGCCCCGGGCCGCTCAGCCGTTCGTCCAGCTCGTCGCGGACGAGGTCGTCGCGGGTGACCTGGCCCGTCCGGTACGCGGCGCGGCCCACCATGTGCGCGGCGACCGGGGTCGTCGTCAGCATGAAGAAGCCCACCAGGGCCAGCATGCCCATGTCGATGCCCGAGCGCAGCCGCAGCCCCACCCCGAGCAGCACCAGCAGCAGACCGAGCGCCTGCGGCTTCGTCGCCGCGTGCAGCCGCGACAGCACGTCGGGAAGTCTCAGCAGTCCGACCCCCGCCACGAAGCACAGCAGCGCGCCCAGCACCAGGCACACCGTGCCGGCCACGTCCGCGGCCCGCTCCCAGGCGTTCATCCGTGCTCCCTCGTTCCGCTCTTCCCGTCCTCGCCGGGGCCCGCCTTGCGGTCCTGGACCGAGATGAAACGGGCAATGCTCACCGACCCGGTGAAGCCGAGAAACGCGAGCACCAGCAGGACCGGCAGGAAGAACGGCGTCTCGCGCTGCGCCGCGAGCGTGCCGATGGCGGCGACGGCGATGGACAGCAGCGCGTCCAGCGCCACCGCCCGGTCCAGCATCGACGGGCCGAGCCACATCCGTACGAGCACCATCGCACCGGCGCAGGCCAGCAGGGCGTAGACCGTCGTGAACCAGACGCTCATCTCCCGGCGCCCCCGTCCCGCTCCCCGTCCCCGCCGCCCGGGCCGTCCCCGCCGCCGGGCACGTCACCGCCGGATCCGTCCCCGCCGCCCGGCCCGTCGCGCCCGGCGTCCGCCGCGTCCAGCAGCGCGATCTGCTCGGCGGTGCCGAAGGCACGCACCACCCGCTCCTCCTGACGGAGCACCTCCTCGCGGGCGTGGTCCGACGCCGCCGCGTCCCCCGCGCCCAGGACGTGCAGATAGAGCGTGGAGGTCTGCCGGCGGATCTCCACCACCGTGCTGCCGGGCACCGCCTGGACGACCAGCGTCGTCACGGTCAGCAGCAGATCGCTGCGGCTGCGCAGCGGCACCTCCACCATCGCGCAGGGCAGTTCACCGGGGCCGAGGATCTGCCGGCTGACCCGCACCGTGGCCCACAGCATGTCCTTCCCGAACCGCGCCACCAGCCGGACCAGACCCACCGGGTGGAAGCGCAGCCCGATGTCGAGCGGCGGCAGCGGGAAGGCCAGGGTGAGCACCGCTCCGACGAGCAGCCCGGACAGCAGGTTGCCGGGGGTGAGGGTCCCCCACAGCATGCTCCACATCACGGCGAGCCAGATCACCAGCGGCAGCTGCACCACGCGCTGCCGCCGGCCCGGGCGGCCCAGCGCGACGCTCCAGGGCGGTTTCACGGGGACAGCACCGCCTCCACGTAGGGGGTCCGGTCCAGGAGTTCGGCGGCGGCCCGGCCGGTCAGTCCGGTCAGCGGCCCGGCGAGCACCGTGAAGGACAGCCCGAGCGCCACGAGTGCGACGGTCGTGCCGAGCATCGGCCCCGGCGGGCGCACGCTCGTGGTGATGGCCCGGCCGCTCAGGGACGCGGCGGCGCCCCGGTCGCCGTCCCCCTCACCCGGCCGGGCGGCCGGTCCGGGGCCGGTCCGTTCCTCGCCGTCGTCCGGGTCGTCGGTCTCCAGCACGATGCCCGCGGCCAGCTCCGGCGGCGCCCCGCGCCAGAAGGCGAGATTCCACACCTTCGCCATGGTGTAGAGCGTCAGCAGGCTGGTCAGTGTGCCGCCGGCGACCAGGGCGTACGCCCACACCCCGCCGTCGGCGACACCGGCCCGCAGCAGGCCCAGTTTGCCGAGGAAGCCGGACAGTGGCGGGATCCCGGCGAGGTTCATCGCCGGTACGAAGAACACGGCGGCCAGCACCGGGGAGAGCCGGGCCAGCCCGCCGAGCCGTTGCAGGTCGGAGGTGCCGCCGCGGCGCTCGACCAGCCCGGCCACCAGGAACAGGGTGGTCTGCACGGTGATGTGGTGGGCGACGTAGAAGATGGCACCCGCGATGCCCCGCACGGAGGCGAGGGCGATGCCGAAGACCATGTAGCCGATGTGGCTGACGAGCGTGAACGACAGCAGCCGCTTCAGGTCGCTCTGGGCCACGGCGCCGAGAATGCCGACGATCATCGTCAGCAGGGCGACCGCCATCAGCGCGGTCGTCAGCGGCCCGCCGGGGAACAGCAGGGTCTGGGTGCGCAGCATCGCGTACACGCCGACCTTGGTCAGCAGCCCGGCGAAGACGGCGGTCACCGGGGCCGGGGCGGTGGGATAGGAGTCGGGCAGCCAGGCGCCGAGCGGGAAGACGGCGGCCTTGATGCCGAAGACGAGCAGCAGCATCACCTCCAGCGCGGTCCGCACGGCGGCGGGCAACGCGTCCGTGCGGTCCGCGAGCTGCGCCAGGGAGACGGTGCCGGTGGCCGCGTAGACCATGGCGATCGCCGTCGCGAACAGCAGCGAGGAGAGCAGCGACACCACGACGTACGTCGACCCGGCGCGCACCCGGGCCTGGGTGCCGCCGACGGTGAGGAGGACATAGCTGGCGGTCAGCATGATCTCGAAGCCGACGTACAGGTTGAACAGGTCGCCGGCCAGGAAGGTGTTCGACACCCCGGCGACCAGCACCAGATACGAGGGGTGGAAGACGGAGAGCGGCGTGACCTCGTCGCGGTCCGCCATGCCCTGGCTGAGGGAGTAGACGAGCACGCACAGCGTCACCGCGGAGGAGACGGTCAGCATGAGCGCCGACAGCCGGTCGGCGACCAGCACGATGCCCACCGGAGGCGCCCAGCCGCCCAGGTGCACCACCTGCGGGCCCTGCTGGTCGGCCGCCACGAGCAGCGCCAGCGAGATGGCCAGCACCGCCGCGAGCACCACGACGCTGATGCCGCGCTGGGTGCGCTGGAGGCGCGGGCCGACGGTCAGCTTGAGCCCGGACGCGAACAGCGGCAGGACCACCGGCAGCGGGACGAGGAACTGGGCGAGGGACATCAGCGGTCCTCCCCCAGCACGTGGTCCCACAGGTCGGCGGTGGCGTCGGTGGTGTCGCTGCGGTGCACCCGATCGGCACGCAGCCGCCGGCGCAGCCGGGTGCGGGACTGCTCGTACTCGGCCCTGGCCCGCAGCGCCCGGGCCCGGGCCGGTCCCTCGCCGCCGGTGCCCCGGGCGGCGGTCGCGTACTGGCGGCGGTACTTGCGGTACTCGTCCCGCAGCCGGGCCCGCTCGGCGGTCTCCTCGGCGCGCAGCGCGACGCGGCGGTCCTCGATGTCGTCCTGCACCTCGTCGCTGCCGTTCAACTGCCAGCTCCGGTAGACCATCGCCAGCAGGAAGGCCGTCACGGACAGGGTGATGACGATGGCGGTGAGCGCCATGGCCTGCGGGAGCGGGTCGGTGACCCGGCCGGGGTCGGTGCCGGGGTAGAGCAGCGGGGGGTCGCCGGTGCGTCCCGTGGTGGACAGGAAGAGGACGTTGACGCCGTTCCCGACGAGTACGGCGCCGAGGAGGATGCGGGTCAGCGAGCGGGTGAGCAGCAGCGCCGTGCCGACGGCGAACAGCACACCGCCGACGGCGACCAGGGAGAACGCGACGGTCACGGCGTCACCTCCCCGGCCGGGCCCGGCGGTTCCTGCGCGGGCGGGCGGGCCGGCCGCGCACCGGCGCCGCGCTCCAGCCGCCGGTCGATCTGGGCGCCGAGGCTGCGGGTGATGTCCAGGACCACGCCGAGGACCAGCAGATAGATCCCGGTGTCGAAGACGACGGACGAGGCGATGTGGAACGGCCCGAGCAGCGGCAGTTCACCGTGGTAGACGCCGTTCTCCAGGACGTCCGAGCCGTAGACCATGCCGCCGAGCGCCGTACCGGTCATCACCAGCAGCCCGGCACCGAGCAGGGTGCCCGCGTCCAGCGGCGCCGCCTCGGCGAGTTCGAAGCGCCCGCCCGCCAGATAGCGCACGACCAGCGCCAGACCGGCGACCAGCCCCGCGCTGAAGCCCCCTCCGGGGTAGCTCTCCGCGCAGAAGAGGAGGTAGAGGGAGAGCACCAGCACGGGGTGGAACGTCAGCCGGGCGATGACCTCGAACACCACGGACCGGCGCTCCGGCGAGAGGGTGCCCCCGGCGGCGAGCCAGGTGCGTTCCGGCGCGTCACCGCTCGCCTGCTGCCACTCCTCGGACGGGGTGGCCCACACGAGGGCCTTCGCGTCGCTCTGTCTGCGGGCGACGACTCCCGGGGTGCCGACCCGGCGGCGCAGGAAGATCAGGCTGGTGACGCCGACGGCCGCGACGGCGAGGACGGCGCACTCCCCCAGGGTGTCCCAGGCCCGCAGATCGACGAGGGTGGTGGCCACGACGTTCTTCACACCCTCCTCGGCGGTGGCGTGCACCAGGTGCGGCCCGCTCGGCTCCGACTGCCGGGCCGCCGCCGCGAACCAGGTGAGGCCCGCCGCCAGCACCCCGGTGCACACCGCGAGCAGCCCCTGTACGGCACGCCGCCGGTGCGAGAACGTCTCGGTGAACCGGGCGGGCAGCCGCCGCAGGACGAGGACGAACACCACGATCGACACGGTCTCCACGGCGAACTGCGTGAGCGCCAGATCGGGCGCGCCCTGGAGGACGAACAGCCCGCCCGCCCCGTAGCCGGTGAGTCCGACGAGGACCACCGCCTTCATCCGCTGCCGCACGAAGAGGCACAACAGCGCGCCCGCCACCACCGCCAGCGCTGTCACGCCCTGGAGCGCCGAGTCCCACAGCCGCGGCACGCGCAGCTCCGGCCACGGGCGTTCGGTGGCGAGGACCGCGATCTGGGCGCCCGTCAGCACCACCAGGGCGATCCCGAGGTAGAAGGAGAGCGAGCCGCGCTGGACGGCGCCGGTGAGCTGGAGGGAGACCCGTTCGAGCGTCAGCAGCGAGGACCGGAAGGCACGCTCGGCCCGCGGCCAGGCCAGCCGGTGCATCACCGGCAGCAGCGGCCGTCGCAGCGCGAACAGCAGGGCCCCGGCCGCCCAGGTCAGCACGGAGAGCAGCAGGGCCGGGCCGATCCCGTGCCAGAGCGCCAGATGGTACGGCTTCTCCGCGCCGGCGAGGGCGCCGGTGAGGTCGCCGGGGAAGGTGTCGGCGTACGCGGCGAGCAGCGGGTCGGTGAGTCCGGCGGCCGGGCCGAGCAGCAGCCCGGCTGCGGCCAGCAGGGCGGGGGCGGCCGACAGGCCGGACGGCAGGGCGTCCACGGGGGTGTCGGGCAGCAGCCCCGGCCCGTGCGTCCGGTGCTTGCGGGCGAAGGCCCCCCACAGGAAGCGCAGGCTGTAGGCGGCGGTGAGCACGGAGCCGGCCACGACGGCCGCCAGGGCCCAGCGGTCGGCGGCACCGCCGGTTCCGTGCAGCAGCGACTCGAAGGCCGCCTCCTTGGCGGCGAAGCCGATCAGCGGCGGCAGCCCGGCCATCGAGGCGGCGGCGAGCACGGCGACCGCGCACACCCCGGGCAGGGACCGGCCGACACCGGAGAGCCGCCGCAGGTCCCGGCTGTGCGCGGCCTTCTCCACGATCCCGGTGACCAGGAACAGGCAGGACTTGAACAGGGCGTGCGCGCCCAGGACGGCCACGCCCGCGAGGGCCGTGTTCCGCTGTCCGGCGCCGGTCAGCACGGCGAGGAAGCCCAGCTGGCTGACGGTGCCGTGGGCGAGCAGCAGCTTGAGGTCGGTCAGCCGCAGCGCCCGCCAGCCGCCCAGCAGCATGGTCGCCGAGCCGAGCACGAGGACGACCGGGCGCCAGGGTTCGGTGTCGGCGAACGCGGGCGCGAGCCGCGCCAGCAGATACACCCCGGCCTTCACCATCGCCGCCGCGTGCAGATAGGCGCTGACCGGGCTCGGTGCCGTCATCGCGCTCGGCAGCCACAGGCTGAACGGCCAGATCGCCGACTTCGACAGCGCACCCAGCAGGACGAGTCCGACCGCGACCGAGACCGCGATGCCCGGTTCCGGGGGGCGGTCCACGATCTCGGAGATCCGGAAGCTGTTCGCGGCCTCGCCCAGCATCACGAAGCCGACGAGCATCGACAGCCCGCCGAGCGTCGTCACGAGCAGCGCCTGGAGCGCGGACCGGCGGTTGGCCCGGCGCTCGCTGTCCTGGCCGATGAGCAGCCAGGAGAAGACGGTGGTGAGTTCCCAGAAGACGTAGAGCAGGATCAGGTCGTCGGCGAGGACGAGTCCGAGCATCGAGCCGGCGAAGGCGGTGAACGCCCCGGCGAACCGGCCGAGCCGCGGCTCCCGGTCGCCGAAGTACGCGGCGCAGTAGAGCAGCACCAGCGCGCCGACCGCGCCGACGAGCACCGTCATCAGGCAGGAGAGCGCGTCCAGCCGCAGCGCGACGTCCAGGTGCTCGTCGGGGATCCAGGCCCAGGTCCAGTCGTCCGTGCCGCCGCCGGCCGCGGCGTCCCACCGGGAGAGCGCCCAGCCGGCCGTCGCGGCGGGCGCGACGGCCAGCACGAGGAAGGCCTTCCGCCCCAGCCTGTCCACCAGCGGCTTGGCGCAGACCGCCAGCGCGAAGTGGAGCAGGAGCAGAGACAGCACGTCCCGAGCATCGCAGCCCGGGCGGCGTCAGCCGGGAGCACCGGGCCCGTGCGGGGCGTCCGGCGGACCAGGGTCACTCACGTGGGTGCACGACCATCGCCGAGCCGCCGCCGCGGCGCTCCGTCTCGGCGGCCGCCAGCCAGTCGCCGCCGGGCAGCCGTTGGACGCCGGTCGCCGCGCCGATCTCCGGGTTGAGTTCGAAGGTGTGGCCGAGTTCGGTGAGCCGCTGCCGCACGGGGTCGGCCCACAGGCCCGGTTCGATCTGGGTGGCGGCGGTGTTCCGCTGGGTGGCCCGGGGCGCGGCGATCGCCTCGGCCAGCGGCATGCCGCGGTCCAGATGGTTCGTCAGGGTCTGGAGGACGGTGGTGATGATGGTCGAGCCGCCGGGCGAGCCGAGCGCGACGACCGGCGTGCCCCGGTCGAGGACGACGGTGGGCGACATCGAGGAGCGCGGACGCTTGCCCGGGCCCGGCAGGTTCGGGTCGTGCACGTCGGGGTCGGCGGGCGCGAAGGAGAAGTCGGTCAGCTCGTTGTTGAGCAGGAAGCCGCGGCCGGGGACGGTGATGCCGCTGCCGCCGGTCTGCTCGATGGTGAGGGTGTAGGCGACAACGTTGCCCCACCGGTCGGCGGTGGTGAGATGCGTGGTGCTCTCGCCCTCGTACGTCGTCGGGGCCTTCTCGTCGGCGTCGCCGCGCTCGCAGTCCGCGGGGTCGCGCGGGTCGCCGGGCGCGACGGGACCGGTCAGCACCGCGTGGTCGCTGATCAGGCAGGCCCGGGCGGCGGCGAAACGCTGCGCGAGCAGGCCCCGGGTCGGCACGTCCTCGAACGCCGGGTCGCCGACCCAGCGGCCTCGGTCGGCGAAGGCCACCCGGCTCGCCTCGATCAGCCGGTGCAGATAGCGGGCCCGGTCCGTCTCGCCGAGGGCGCCGCGCCGCCCGCCGTCGAGGGCCTCCAGGATGTTCAGCGCCTCGCCGACGGTGGTGCCGCCGGAGGACGAGGGCGCCATGCCGTAGACGTCCAGGCCGCGGTAGTCCGTCCGGCTGGGGGCCTGGTGCCTGGTCGTGTAGCCGCGGAGGTCGGCGGTGGTGAGGTCGCCGGGGCGCACGGCGCGGTCGGTCCCGGGAGCGGCCGGGGGCTTGCGCACGGTGCGTACGACGTCCCGGGCGAGCGGGCCGCGGTAGAAGGCCCCGGCGCCCTCGCGGGCCAGTAGGCGGTAGGTGCCGGCGAGGTCGGGGTTGGTCAGTGTGGAGCCCACGGCGGGCAGTTCACCGCCGGGCAGGAACAGTTCCGCGCTGGCGGGGAAGTCCCGGAAGCGCTCCTCGTTGTCCGCCGTCTGCCGCCGGAAGGTCTCGTCGACGGTGAATCCCTCGCGGGCCAGCCGCTCGGCGGGCCGCAGGACCTCGCGCAACTCCTTGCTGCCCCAGGTGTCGAGCGCGTCCTGCCAGGTGGCCGCGGTGCCCGGGGTGCCGACGGACAGCCCGCTGGTGACGGCCTCGGCGAACGGGATCGGCTCGCCGTCCTCCAGGAACAGCCTCTCGTCGGCGCTGCGCGGCGCGGTCTCCCGGCCGTCGATGGTGGAGACCTTGCCGCGCTTCGCGTCGTAGTGCACGAAGTAGCCGCCACCGCCGATGCCGGCCGAGTACGGCTCGGTGACGCCGAGGGCCGCCGCCGTCGCGACCGCCGCGTCCACGGCGTTCCCGCCGCGCCGCAGCACCTCGATGCCGGCCGCCGAGGCGTCCGGGTCGACGCTGGACACGGCCCCGCCGTGGCCGACCGCGACGGGGGACTTGTCCGGCGGCGCGGTGCCGCCCGCCGGGTCCGGGGGCGCGGCGGCCGTCATGGTCAGCACGGCGGCGCCTGCCGCCAGCAGGGCCAGACTCCGTACGGCGGGCCGGCTCATGCGCTACCTCCATCGACGCGGGCGGTGGCGGCAGCCTAGCGGGGGCGCGGTGGCACCGTCAGTACCGCCACGAACCGGGAGACAGGGGGGCCGGGCGGGCGCCCGGACTCGAACGCGGGTGCGTGGCCCCGCTACGATCCCCGGCCATGAACGACGACGTGCGCAACCTCGTCCTCGGCGTGCTCGCGGCCGGCATCAGCGCCGCGCTCGGCTGGTTCGCCCGCACCTTCCTGTGGCGTCGCAAACTCCGCCGCAAGCAGCGGTTCTTCGGGCTGCCGGCGAACTCCGAGTGCCTGCTCGTGGTCAACCGCTCGGCGGGCGCCGGGGACTGGAGCGTCGCGCGCCGGGACGTGTTCGCCCTGCTGGAGCTGGCCTCGCTCATCAAGGACTGCGAGGCGCACGCGGAGGTGATAGCGCACGACACGGCGCAGCAGGGATTCGGTGACCGTACGGAGTTCTGCATCGGCGGCCCGGTGTCCAACCACCGGATGGCCGCCCATCTGCACAGCATGCTGCCCGGCATCAAGGTCAACACGGACAAGGAACCGGGCCCGGACCGGGGCGCCTTCCAGATCGGCAGCGAGCGGTACCGCTGGGAGCCGGGCCGGGTGGAGTACGTCATCGTCGCCCGCCTCACCGCGCACGAGCGGTCCCGGCCGGTGTTCCTGGCGAGCGGCCAGCACTCCATAGCCAATCAGGCCGCGGTCCGCTATCTGTCCCGGCACCACACCGGACTGGCCCGGAAGTACCGCGACTCGACGTTCTGCCTGCTGCTGAAGGTCACCAACTCGCACGCCTACGGCCCGGACATGGTGGAACTGGTCGCTGACGTCACGGCCGCGGCCACCACTCCGGCGCCGGCCC
>NZ_WHPN01000174.1 GCF_009735685.1 Streptomyces lycii
AAGCCACTCAGCGCACTCAGTCACTCGGTGCGCTCAGCCCGCTCAGCCCGCTCAGCGCGCTCAGCCCGCTCAGTGCGCTCAGTCCGCTCAGTGCACGAGCACCGGCGGTGCCGTGTTCTCCGTGCCCTCGCCGGCCTCCGACCCGGATCCGGCCCCCGAGCCGGCCACTGCCGGACCGGTGCCCTGCCGACCGGCGGTGACGAGTCCGTAGGCGATCGCGGCCGACAGCACCAGGATGCCGAGCGCCCACCAGATCGCCGTCGTGTAGCCGTGCACCATCGCCTCCAGCCGCAGCAGGTCCGCGGACCGCGCGCCCGCCGCGTGGGAGGTGGCGTACGCGGTCGTGGCGCTCGCCGCGATCGTGTTCAGCAGCGCCGTGCCGATCGCGCCGCCGACCTGCTGCGAGGTGTTCACCATCGCGGAGGCGACGCCCGAGTCGCGGGGCTCGACCCCGTACGTCGCCAGGCTCATGGCCGGCATGAACGCCGTGCCCATGCCGAGGCCCATCAGGACGAGCCCGGGCAGGACGACAGCGGCGTACGAGGTGTCGGTGTCGATCCGGGTCAGCACCAGCATGCCGAGCGCGGCGACCAGGAAGCCGGGCGTCATCAGCAGCCGCGGCCGGACCCGGGTCATCAGCCGGGCACCGATCTGGGTGGAGCCGGTGATCATGCCCGCGACCATCGGGAGGAAGGCCAGGCCGGTGGCGACGGGGGTGTAGCCCTTGACGACCTGGAGGTAGTAGGTGAGGAAGAGGAACAGGCCGAACATCCCGATGATGGCGAGCCCCAGGGAGAGGTACACGCCGCCCCGGTTCCGGTCGGTGATGACGCGGAGCGGCAGCAGCGGGTTGCGCACCCGGGACTCGACCGCCAGGAAGGTGAGGAGCAGCACCCCGGAGGCGACGAAGAGGCCGACGGTCCCGCCGGCGGCCCAGCCGTCGGTCTCGGCGCGGGTGAAGGCGTAGACCAGGGCGACGAGACCGGTGGTGGCGAGCAGGACGCCGGGGACGTCGAGCCGGGAGGGGTTGCGGCTTCCGGCGGGCTCACGGATGGCGACGAGCGCGCCGGCCGCGGCGACGACCGCGAACGGGATGTTGACGAAGAAGGTCCAGCGCCAGTTCAGGTACTCGGTCAGCACGCCGCCGAGGATCAGGCCGACGGCGCCGCCACCGCCCGCGATGGCTCCGTAGATGCCGAACGCCTTGGCCCGCTCGCGGGCGTCGGTGAACATGACCGCCAGCAGCGACAGCGCCGCCGGGGCCAGCAGCGCGCCGAACACGCCCTGCAGCGCGCGGGCGCCGAGCATCACCGCGGTGTTGACGGCGGCACCGCCGAGCGCAGACGCGGCCGCGAAGCCGATCAGCCCGACGACGAAGGTGCGCCGGCGGCCCCAGAGGTCGGCGACCCGGCCGCCGAAGAGCAGCAGCCCGCCGAAGGCGAGGGCGTAGGCGGTGATGACCCACTGCCGGTTGCCGTCGGATATGCCCAGGTCGGCCTGGGCCGAGGGCAGCGCGATGTTCACGATGGTCGCGTCGAGCACCACCATGAGCTGGGCGAGCGAGATGAAGATCAGCGCCGTCCAGCGCTTCGGATCGGGCCGGAGTTCTGCGAGTGACATGGCTGTGCCTACCTAGCGATACGAAGTCGGATAAAAAGGGCGGGACAGGCCCGGCCGGGGCGGTGTGGCGCCGTTCGGTGACGGGTGTGTGTTCAGGCCGGCGGTGTGCGAAGAGGCCGGTGGTGTCGGTGGTGTCGGTGGTGTCGGCCGAGTCGGTTGATTCGGCTCAGTCGGCTGTGACGGCCGGCTGGGACGGTCGGCTGTGACGGTCGGCTGGGACGGTCGGCTGGGACGGTTGCGCCTGCCGGACCGGCTGTCTGCGGGCCGGATCGGCCGGGACGGCCGGGTGCCGGCCGGGCCGGCGTGCTCGAAGGGGTGGCCGGGCAGGCCGGTTGCGGAAGCGGGAATACGGAATCGGTCGCGGGCGTGCGGCTTGGTCGGGGTCGCGGGCGGTGCGGCTTGGTCAGGGTCGCTGCCGGAGGTCCTCCAGGGTCACGGCGGAGCCCGGGAGTTCGGAGCGCGCCGGGGTGTGCAGGCCGTCCAGGAAGAGCTGGAGGTGCCGGTGGGCGAACCTGTCGAAGTTGAGGCAGCCGCTGTTGGGCAACGGCCGGGTGAGCTGGGTCAGCGCCACCATCAGATCGCCGAACTCGACATCGGCACGGAGCCGGCCGCAGTCCCGCGCGCTCGCCATGATCCGCTCGACGGCGCCTTCCAGCCGCTCGCGGGCCTCGGTGTGCTCGCCGCGCTCCTCGGCGGTCCCGGCGAGCATCGTGCACAGGGCGCCGACCCGCTCGTCGACGACCGCGTGCACGAAGCGGCGGAGCGCCTCGTAGCCGTCGGCCTCCTCGGCCAGCGCGGCCTCGGCCTGATCGGTGATCCGGTGGGTGACGTAGAGGGTGACACGGCGGACCAGCTCCTGCCGGTCCGCGAAGTGCCGGTAGAGGGTGGCGTTGCCGACACCGGCGCGGCGGGCGACCTCGTCGAGCGAGACGTCCGCCCCGTGTTCGACGAACATCTCCCGCGCGGCCGCGACGATCCGCTCCCGGTTGCGCAGCGCGTCGGCCCGGAGGCGGGGCTCCCCGGTGCGCTTCAACGCGGTGGCCGCTGTGTTCACGGTGGTGCTCCTTCCGGGCTCATACGGCTGCGGGCGGCGGGCGCCGACCGGTGGCAGGTCCACCCGGATCCGGGGAGTGATTCCCCGGATCGGCCGGACACAGGAGTAAACGGGGAGCCGCTCCCCGGATACTCCCGATCGACACGTGACACCGGTCACACCACGCTGCCGCCGTCCCACGGGCCACACCCCCGGAGTCCTACGGGCCACACCCCCGCCGTCCTACGGGCCACCCCCCGGGGTCCCACGGGCCACACCCCCCGGGGTCCCACCGGCCACACCCCAGGACAGCGCGCCCCCTCGATGCCTGCACGACACCCGCGTTCGCGGCCGACATGACCGTCCCGCCGCCCCGGCGGCCAACACGACCACCCGTCGCCCGCCGCCCCCACTGCGGACGTGACCGCCCCGCCGCCCGCCAGTCCCACGGCCGACACGACCGCCCCGCCGCCCCGCCACCCCCACGGCCGACGTGACCGCCCGCCGCCCGCCGCCCCTCGAAACCCGTACGACGCCCCGCCTTTGATAGGGGACTCGCCCCCACCCCGCCGACCCCGAAGCCGACGCGCCACGCCCGCCACGCACGCCGCGCACGCCGGGCCGCCCCGTGCGCCCCCATGCCCGGCCGCCGCCGAAGCCCCCCGATCGGCCCACCGTTTCCGCACGTTCGGCGGCGCACCGCGCGCGTCCGTCCGCCCCGGGTGCCCAGGCTGATCCCACGGACGGCCGCAGCGACGGCCCCGTACCGGCCGCTTCCGGACGCCCGGGAGCTGCCGAGCCCGCCCGGCCCGGGCGGCGTACCCCGACCGGGGTGCTCGCCCCGGGCCGCCGAGTCACCGAAGGCGACCGCCATGCAGCAGCCGCAGCAGCCCTCCCGCCGAATAACCCGCCTCCGTACGACGCGCGGTACGCGCCGGTCCGCCCCCGGTGCCGGTCGCCCCGAGCGGCACGACCGGCGGGCGGCGGGACACGGCGGCCGGGCGATATCCGGCGGCGGACGGACCGGCCGCGCGGCGCGGCGCCCCGGCACCGCGCTGCTCACCGGCTCCGCCCTCGCCGCGGCCGTCATATCCGTCGCCGCGGCACCCGCCGTGCCCGTCGCGCACCCCGGCCCGGCCGCCGAGGTCCTGGCCCGGCCCGACGCCACGTGCGCCCCGGTGCACGCCCCCGGTGTGCAGATGTCGGAGGGCATACCCACCCCGTCGGGCCACGCCCCGACGACCGGCACCCTCCGCGCCCTCACCCTGATGATCGACTTCCCGGACGCGCAGGGCGAGGGCCGGGCCCTCGACCGTTTCGCGGAGTTCTTCCCGGAGACCGCCGACTGGTACGAGCGCAGTTCCTACGGCGTCCTCGACTACCGGGCCGAGACCCCGGTCCGGGACTGGCTGCGGATGCCCCGCCCCTTCGCCTCGTACGGAGTCGAACGCGGCGCCCGCTACGAGCCGGGCTACCGACGGCTCGTCCAGGACCTGGCCCGGGCGGCCGACCGGCACGTGGACTTCTCGGCGTACGACCTGATCAACGTCCTGGTCACCCCGAACGCGGGGCCGTCCGCCGTCGACACCGTCCTGTCGGTCACCTTCACCGGCCCGCCCGGCGTCCCGCACGCGGACGGCGTGCCCCTGGACAACATGTCGTTCATATACAGCCGTCAGGACGACGGCACCACGGGCGCGGCGGAGAACGCCTACCGCGTCCTGCCGCACGAGAACGCGCACTCCCTCGGCCTGCCCGACCTCTACACCGGCGAGGGCGGCCGCAAGGCGGGCCACTGGGACCTGATGTCCGAGGGCTGGGGCGCGAACAACGACTTCCTCGGCTGGCACAAGCGCAAGCTGGGCTGGCTCGACGAGGACCGGGAGGTCGGCTGCGCGGTCGGCAGCGGCACCAGCGAGCACACCCTGCTCCCGCTCAACCGCCGCACCGACGCCGGCGCCTCCGGCCCGGGCGCGTCCGCCGCCCCGGCACACCCCGCCGGGCACCCCGCCGCGCACCCCACCTCGAAGCCCGCCTCCGAGCCCCGCCCCCGCCCCGGCTCCCGGACCGGCTCGGGCTCCGATTCCCGGCCGGGCCCCGGCTCCCGCTCCGATGCCCGCTCCGACTCCCGGCCGGGCTCCGGCTCCCGTCCCGGACCCGGCGCGCGCCCCGGCACCGGGACGGGCGCAGGCAGGGGCACGAAGCTCCTCTACGTCCCCGTCACCGGCACCGCCGGATACGCCGTCGAGGTCCGCACCCGGGAGGGCAACGACGCCGTGGTCTGCAAGCCCGGTGTGCTCGTCTACTGGGTGGACACCCGCGTCGACAGCGGCGCGGGACCGGTCGAGGTGCGCGACAGCGCCCCGCGGAGCGGCGGCTGCGCGCAGCGGTCCAACGTCAACGCGGAGCTGACGGACGCGCCGTTCGGCGTCGGCGAGACCTACCGGGACGCGCGCACCGGCATAACCGTCGAGGTGACCGGCCGGAACGCGGACGGCAGCCACGAGCTGAAGGTGTCCCGGCCCTGACGCGGCCGGGACGGTGCGGGTGCGGACGGCCGGGGGCGGGCCGGTCAGCCGGAGGGCGGGGACTGCTTCCCCTTCCTCCCCTTCCGTCCGCCCTCGACCGGCATCTCCAGCGGCTCCGCCAGCCCGATGACGATCTCGTCCAGCCGCTGGATGTGCCGCGCGACGCGTGAACCGACGGGCGAGCGCGAGGGGTGGTCGATGACCGCGATCCCTATCGTGTCGGACGCCGGGAGCAGCCCGCTGTCCGGTTCCTCCTCGGGCTCCTCCAGGTGCCGGGTCAGGCTCCGCAGATTGCGCGACAGCCGGCCGGCGGCGGAGGCGACGCGGGGGTCGGGCGCGATGCGGCTGTTGCCGGTCAGCTGTTCGGCGACGGCCGCCAGTCCCCGTACGTGGTAGGCGGCGGTGTCGAGCAGCGCGACGACGTAACGCGCCTTCTGGCTGCGGGAGCGGAGCGGGCTGACGGGGTGGGTGAGCGGCTGCACGGCGGACCGCAGGTCGTCCAGCGCGTCGTCGAGTTCGCGGGCGGAGTCGAGCAGGTCGACGGCGCCCGCCCCGCCGCCCGCGCCCGCCGCGCCGCCCGCGCCGTCCGCGCGGTCTCCGCTGAGCCGCCGTACGGCCTCCTCGACGACGTCCCTCATCCGTTCCAGCACGGTCCGCAGTTGCTCGTCGGTGTGTTCGCTGGTCCGCACCGGCAGGACGAGCAGCGCGGCACCGAGGCCGCAGGCCGCACCGATGGCGGTCTCCTCGATGCGCAGGATCAGGATCTCGTCGCTGTAGGTGTGCAGGACGGTGAAGAGCAGGCCGAGCATGGCCGTGGTGAAGAACGACATCAGGGTGTACGACACGGGTGCGGTGTAGAACATCGCGAAGACGAACACCAGCACGAGCACGAAGGCCAGCCCGCTGTTGCCCGCGACCAGCCCGGTGAGTCCGACACCCGCGATCACCCCGATGACCGTCCCGGCGAGCCGCCGGTAGCCCTTGACGAGGATCTCGCCGGTCGACGAGGTCCCGAGGAAGACGACCCAGCAGGTGAGCACGGCCCAGTACCAGCGCTGGGAGGACAGCAGTTCACCGCTGACGATGGCGAGGGCGGAGCCGACGGTCACCTGGAAGGCGATGCGGGTGCTCGGCCGCTGGAGGCCGCGCGGTTCGGCGTCCTCCTCCTTCTCCTTCTGCGCCTTCTCGCCCGGTTCGCCCTCCAGGTCGGCGAGGTCCATGGCCAGCGGTTCGGCCTCGGCGCGCAGGGACAGCTCCTCCGTCTCCAGTTCCTCGCGGTACTGCCGGGTCTTCGGGCTGTCCTCGTCGGTCTCGCTGCCGGCCGTACCGAGCGCGACCCGCAGACCGAGCACGCTGAACGCCAGCTCGCCGGCCGCGCGCAGCGCCTCCTGGTCGGCGGCCGGGACACCCTCCAGACCGGCGTTCTCCCGGTAGCCGAGCAGCCGGTCCCGTACGTATCCGAGGCCGACGGGGGTGCGGCGCTGGAGCCAGTCGCGGCCGACGGCCTCGTACAGCTCGCGGAGCCGGCCGGTCAGCCCGGGGGTGTGCGGCGGGCGGTCGGGGTCGAGCAGCACGGCCGCGAGCCGTTCGGTGGCGATCTCCATGCCGGCGACGCGGCGCTGGACGGAGGTGGCTGTGCGGGCGTCGGGGGTGCTGTCCTCCAGCCGTCCCTGGATCATCAGCGCGCACTCGTGCAGCCGCTCGATCCGCCGGCGCAGCCGCTTCTCGGTGCGCTCCCGCCCCGCGCCGTCGCGCCCCTGCCCGGCCAGCTCCACCATCAGCCCGACGGCCTGCCGCAGCCGGGTCCGGAAGGATCCCATCAGCAGGCTCAGCGTCTGCTCCGGCGTCACCCGCAGCAGCCCGAACCGCACCAGCGCGCCGCAGCCGAAGGCCACCGCGACGACGCCGACGAGCATCGGCAGCTTCGCCGCCCCCACATGGACGAACTGGGCCACGAAGAAGAGCTGGAACGAGATCATCCCGAGCGCCTTGCCGCGCTGCCCGTACCGCCGTACGTACACGGCCGCGAAGATGACCAGCACGAAGACGATGTCGGCGACGACGCGGTACGGAGCGAGCAGCGTGCCGGCCGCGACGGCGGCGCAGGCGACGGGCAGCCCGAACGCGAGCGTCACGGCCTGGTCCTTGAGCAGCGTCTCGCTGACGGCGACGGTCGAGATCAACGCCGTCAGCGCCCCGGCGACCTGCACCATCACGGGTGCGCCGAGCAGTACGAGCACGAGCAGCGTCAGCCCGATGGACACGACGGTGCGCAGCCCGGCCATCAGCCGGAGCAGGCCCGGGTCGGAGGCGGGCAGGGGCAGGGCGCGGCCGCGGAGCCGGGCCCGGAGGGCGGAGAGCGAAGTGATCATTCTTCGGTTCTCCCTACCCCGTTCGGCGGCTCGTTACCAGCTCACGCGCCCCTCGTCGCCGAAGAAGCCGCCGGTGGGCCCGTCGTCCGGCAGGGTGGCGAGTTCGACCAGGGCCCGTGCGCCCTCGCTGACATGGCGGGGGGCGCGGTGGTCGTTGATGTCGGTGGCGGTCCAGCCGGGGGTCGCGGAGTTGATTTTGATGTGGGCGGATTCCGGGTCCCTGGCGAAGGCCATCGCGTACTGCACGGTCAGCATGTTGAGCGCCGCCTTGGAGCAGGTGTACGCCATGCGCCGGTCCGCGTCGCCGGGGAGGTCGGCGCCCTCCGAGGTCAGCGTCAGGGATCCCGTCGTGCTGGAGACATTGACGATACGGGGCGCGGCGGAGCGGCGCAGCAGGGGCAGGAAGGCGTGGGTGACGGTGACCACGCCGAAGACGTTGACCTCGAACATGTCCCGCATCTCGACGGCCGTCGTCTCGGCGGCCGGACTGCCGACGAACGCACCGGCGTTGTTGACCAGGACGTCGAGGCGCCCGTGCTCGGCACGCACCCGGGCGGCGGCGGCCCGGACCTCGTCGGCGTCGGTGACGTCGAGCCGGACGGGCGTGACCACGGCGCCCTCGGCAGCCAGGGCCCGGGCGGCGGCCGCTCCGCGGCCGGGGTCACGGCTGCCGAGCAGCACCGTGACGCCGCGCAGCGCCAACTGCCGGGCGGTCTCCCGGCCCAACCCCTTGTCGGCCCCGGTGACCAGGGCCACGGTCTCCTTGTCCACGGTCTCCTTGTCCACGGGCTCCCCGTTCACCGGCTCCATGTCCACGGGCTCCTTGTCCGAAAGTCCGCCGCGCCGCGGCTCTTTGCTCCCGCGTCCGCCGCGCCGCCGTCTCCTGCTCCTGGTCCTGCTTCTGGTGCTGCTTCTGCCTCTGGTCCTGCTTCTGGTCCTGTTTCTCCTGCTTCTGTTTCTGCTGCTTCTGTTTCTGCTGCTGGTTCCGGTCCTGCTCCCGACGCTCGTGCGCCGCGGTCTGCCGCGCGGTCCGGCCGCCCCTGGGCCGCCCGCCCGCGCTCCGCCCGTTCACGGGCGGCCTCCTCACCGGTCGAGCGCCGTCAGGGCGGCGCCGCGCAGTTCCTCGGGGCGGGCCACGAACCAGGCCACCGTCCGGCGGATGCCCTCCTCCAGGCCGATCTCGGGGCTCCAGCCGAGCGTCTGGCCGGCGCGCGTGATGACGGGGCGGCGCCGGGGCGGGTCGTCCTGCGGCAGCGTCCGGTGCAGAACGGGCGAGCGGGAGCCGGTGGCCCGCAGCACGAGTTCGGCCAGCTCCAGCATCGTGCGCTCCTCGGGGTTGCCGAGGTTGACCGGGCCGGGCTCGGCGCAGTCCAGCATGGCGAGCAGTCCGCGCACGAGGTCGTCGACGTAGCAGAAGCTGCGGGTCTGGGCGCCGCCTCCGTAGACGGTCAGCGGTTCGCCGTTCAGCGCCTGGGTGATGAAGTTGGTGACGACCCGGCCGTCGCGCGCGCTCATCCGCGGGCCGTAGGTGTTGAAGATGCGGACGATGCCGGTGCTGGTGCCGAGGGTCCTGGCGTGGGCCGAGGCCAGCGCCTCCGAGAACCGTTTCGCCTCGTCGTAGACGCTGCGCGGGCCGATCGGGTTGACGTTGCCCCAGTACTCCTCCGGCTGCGGGTGGACCGCGGGGCTGCCGTAGACCTCGCTGGTGGAGGCGAGCAGGAAACGGGCGCCGTGCCGCCGTGCCAGGGCGAGCGCGTGCTCCGTGCCGCGGCTGCCGACCGCGAGTGTCTCCAGCGGGCGCCGCAGATAGTCCGGGGGCGAGGCCGGGCTCGCCAGATGGGCCACCGCGTCCACCCGGCCGGCCACGTCGAGGCCCCGGCTGACGTCCCGCTCCAGGAACACGAAGCCGGGGTGGTCCCGCAGATGCTCCAGATTGGCGAGGCGCCCGGTGGACAGGTCGTCGACGCAGACGACTCCGTCCCCCCGTTCCAGCAGCGCGTCACAGAGATGGGAACCGAGGAAGCCGGCCCCTCCGGTGATGACGACACGCATTGATGCCCTCCTAGTCGGCCGAACGGCCACGCTATTGGCAATAGAATTGCCTTACGTGTTGCCTATTTGTCAACGCCTTGGCAATAATTGCCCCGTTGGGCACATCCATCGTCCGAGCCCGGGTGGGCCACAGCAGTGACCCACGCCAGAAAGGTGCACGATGACTGACACCGTCCTCGCTCCGACCCGCCTGGAGGCCGTCCCGCTGACCGGCACCCTCGGCGCCGAGATCCGGGGGGTCGACGCCGGCCGCCCGCTCGACGACGGGACCGCGGCCGAGCTTCGCGCCGCCGTGCTGCGGCACAAGGTGGTGTTCCTCCGCGACCAGCAGCTGACCTACGAGAGCCAGGTGGCGTTCAGCGAGCGCTTCGGCGAGCTGACGAGCGGCCACCCGATCTTCGCCTCCGCCGAACGGGAGCCGCTGCGCCGCGAGATGGACTCGCACAAGGGCATGCGGGCCAACCACTGGCACACGGACCTGACCTTCGTCGACCGGCCCCCGGCCTTCGCCGTGCTGTACGGGGTGGTCATCCCGCCCGTCGGCGGCGACACCATGTGGGCGGACGCGGCCGCCGCGTACGCGAGCCTGCCGGACGAACTGCGCGACCTCGCCGACCGCTTGCGGATCGTGCACAGCAGCGACTCCGACTACACCTCGATCTACGAGCGCGAGGCCGCCACGAACGAGGCCGTCGCCGCCGTCCACCGGGGCATGGTCTCCCAGGTCTTCCAGGCCGAGCACCCGGCCGTCCGGGTCCACCCCGAGACCGGCGAACGGTCCCTCCTGCTGGGCGGCTTCGCGACCCGGGTCGCGGGCCTGCCCCGGCAGGCATCGCGCGATCTGCTGCGGGTCCTCCAGGAGCACGTGACCCGGCCCGAGCACACGGTGCGCTGGAAGTGGCGCTCCGGAGACCTCGCAATCTGGGACAATCAGGCCACCCAGCACTACGCTGTCTTCGACTACGGCGACGCCCGCCGGGTGTGCCAGCGCACCACGGTGGCCGGTCCCGTCCCGGTCGGCATCGACGGCCGCCCGGGGGTCGCCCTCACCGGTGACGCCTCCGCCTACTACACGGGCGCTACGAGCCGGAACGCGGACTGACCGACGGACCAAGAGGTCGAAAGGCACAGATATGTCAGGCACGGACAGGCCCGCGTCCAAGTTCGACGACCCGGCGTTCTTCGGACACCTGTGGGCGGACGCGTACGACGAGAGCACCGACCTGGATCCGACCGAGGCGGTGGACTTCCTCGCCGCCCTCGCCGACGGCGGGCCCGCCCTGGAACTCGCCGTCGGCACCGGCCGTGTGGCACTGCCGCTCGCCCGCCGGGGCGTCGAGGTCACCGGGGTCGACGCGTCCCGGAAGATGATCGACAAGATGCTGGCCAAGCCGGACGGCGGCCGGGTCGAGGCCGTCGTCGGCGATCTGACGGACGTGCCCGCAGAGGGCCCCTTCCGGCTGGTGTACCTGGTCTACAACACGCTGTTCAACCTGCGGGACGCCGACAAGCAGGCGGCCTGCTTCCGCAATGTCGCCCGGGTGCTGGAGCCGGGTGGCGCGTTCGTCATCGAGTGCTACGTACCCGATCCGCCCTACTACGACCAGAGCCGGCAGCTGTCGGTGCGGGAGGTGACGGAGGACTCCGCGACGATCGATCTGCACGCGCACGACCGGAACGCCCAGACCTTCATGCGGCAGAGCATCACGTTCGACGCCGACGGTGTGCACCTGCTGCCGCACTCCGAGCGGTACTGCTGGCCGAACGAGCTCGACCTGATGGCGTCCCTCGCCGGGCTGCGGCTGACGGAGCGGTACGCCGGCTGGGGGCGCGAGCCGTTCGGACCGGAGAGCCGGGACCACATCTCGGTGTACCGCGCGCCGTCCTGAGCGGTTCTCCGACGCCGACGCGCCGGCCGGGTCCGTCCACGAAGGACCCGGCCGGCGCGTTCGTGTGTGCTGTGGGACGCGGAGGATACGGGCGTACGGGACGCCGGTCCCGAGTCCGGTCCCTGTCCCGATTCGGCTCCGATCCCGGCTCCGATCCCGGCTCCGCTGCCGGTCCCTCTGCCGGTCCCTCTGCCGGTCCCGGTGCGGGCCCGGTCCAGAGCCCGGCGCCCGTCCCGGTACGGTCCCGTCCCCGGACCCGACGCCGGTCCCCGATTCCGCTGCCGGTCCCGGTGGGGTCCCGGTCCCGGTGGGGCCCCGGTCCCGGTGGGGTCCCGGTCCCGATCCCGCCGCCGGTCCCGCTTCCGGTGCCGAAGCGGGCAGCGGGCGGCGCACGGCAGGCGGCGGGCGGCCGGCCGCGGTGG
>NZ_WHPN01000175.1 GCF_009735685.1 Streptomyces lycii
GACACCGCGCGCCGCGGCCCGCCGGGCGCCGCCGTAACGGCGGTGCACCGCCTGCTTGGTGACGCCGAGCGCGGAGCCCACGGCGTCCCAGGAGAAGCCCAGCGACCGGTCGAACTCGACCGCCGCCGTCACCAGCGTCTCGACGCTGTCCCGCAGCTCCTGGGCGAGCCGGACGGTGGGGGCCGGTGCTCTGCCGTACACGACGAAGCCCGCGGACGGCGTGCCGCGGCGCGGGCGGTAGACGTTGCCCAGCTGGGCGGTGAGCGTCCGCAGCGCGTCCACCTGCCGGCGGACCCGCTCGATGTCCCGCACCAGCAGGTGCAGGCTGGCCCGGGCCTGGGTGTCGTGCGTGGAGTGGTCGGCCATGAACAAGCCTCTCGAACCGGCGTTGCGAAGGAGGGGCCGGGGAGCGGCCCTCATGGTGGTCAATCTCCCTTGACCAACGCCCGACGGCCCCGCTGGTCACGCTGTCGGCACGGTACGGGCCGGAACGGGGGGCGCGCGGCCGCACGTACGCCCCCTGCGACCGGTGTCCGCGACCCCGTGGCCATAGACTGGTGCGCTCCGTGCGCCTCCGAGCCCCGGCTCCCGCACGCCCGGTGCGCCCGGCGGAGGACCGGATTCCCCCAGGTCCGCGTCCGCGGCCTGGCAGCCGACCCTTCCGAGAGGCAGCGCATCCGCGATGAAGCTCGTCTTCGCCGGCACCCCCGAGGTCGCCGTCCCCTCCCTGGACGCCCTGATCGCGTCGGACCGGCACGAGGTCGCGGCCGTGGTCACCCGGCCGGACGCGCCCGCGGGCCGCGGCCGGCGGCTGGTGGCGAGCCCGGTGGCGCAGCGGGCGGAGGAGGCGGGAATGGAGGTGCTCAAGCCGGCCCGGCCGCGGGAGGAGGACTTCCTCGCCCGGCTGCGGGAGATCGCGCCGGACTGCTGCCCGGTCGTCGCCTACGGCGCGCTGCTGCCCCGGGCCGCCCTCGACATCCCGGTGCACGGCTGGGTCAACCTGCACTTCTCGCTGCTCCCCGCGTGGCGCGGCGCCGCCCCGGTGCAGCACGCGGTGCTGGCCGGGGACGAGATGACGGGCGCCTCGACGTTCCTGATCGAGGAGGGCCTGGACTCGGGGCCGGTGTACGGCGTGGTCACCGAGGCGGTGCGGCCCACGGACACCAGCGGTGACCTGCTGACGCGGCTGGCGTTCGCGGGTTCCGGGCTGCTGGCCGCGACGATGGACGGCATCGAGGACGGTTCGCTGCGCCCCGTGCCCCAGCCCGCCGAGGGGGTCACCCTCGCCCCCAAGATCCGTGTCGAGGACGCGGAGATCGACTGGTCCGCGCCCGCGCTCCGGGTCGACCGGGTCGTGCGGGGCTGCTCCCCGTCGCCGGGGGCGTGGACCCGGTTCCGGGGCGAGCGGCTGAAGGTCATGTCGGTCGCGCCGCTGCCGGACCGCACGGATCTCGCCCCGGGTGTGCCGGCGGCCGGGAAGAACGCGGTGTACGCCGGTACGGGGTCACACGCCGTGGAGCTGCAGTGGGTGCAGCCGCAGGGCAAGAAGCCGATGCGGGCGGCCGACTGGGCCCGGGGTGTGCGGATCGGCGCCGACGAGAAGCTGGGCTGAGAGACCGTAATCCTGTTGCTCCGGTGATCCCGGGGCAGTAGGCTCGGAAACCAGTAATCAAATTTGATTAGACTGGGCTGTTGTCCGAGTATGCCGCTCGGGCGCTGCCCGGGCACCGGGCGCCGCCGCCCAGGCGCTGGGCCCTGCCCGGACGCTTCCGGGCGGCGCCCGCGGCGACGCAGAAGACTTCGAGGGGACGGGGAGAACCGGATGACGGAACAGCAGACGGTGCCGGCGGCGGGCGTCGGCTTCACGCCGAGCGACGAGGACCGCCGGGGCATCGAGGAGTGGTTCGCGCGGTACGACGCGCTCAGCGCCGCCGGCGAGGTCGAGAGCATGGCCGACATGGCGGTGTTCCCGCTCAACGTCGTCACCTCGGACTCGGCCGGGGACGGGCTGGCCGACCAGTGGAGCCGTGAACGCTTCACCCGCACCATGAGCGAGGTGCTGGGCGGCGCCGGCGACGGCGGGATCACCTTCGAGTCGGTGCGCACACCGCACTTCCTGACCGCCGAGCTGGCGGTCGTCGTCACCGAGGCGACGATGACGGCCGGCGGCCACACCGAGGCCATGCGGTATGCCGACGTCCTGGTGAAGCGCGGCGGCTCGTGGTTCTTCCAGACCATGATCCAGGGCGGTTGGGGGGACGCCCTGCGGCAGTCCGCGCAGTGAACGGGGCCCGCCCGCGGGACCGCTGCCTCCCGCCCCCGGGGCCGCGGTCCCGCGGGCGGGCAGGGCGTAGGCTGGATCGGTCAGCCCCATAACCCGCGGAGCACCTTTCTCGTGACCGACCAGCCCCGTCGCAGCCGTCCCGGCAAGCCCTACCGCCGCCCCCGCAAGGACCCCGTCCGGATCCTCGCGTTCGAGGCACTGCGGGCCGTGGACGAGCGGGACGCCTACGCCAACCTCGTCCTCCCCCCGCTGCTGCGCAAGGCCCGTGAGGAGGACGGCTTCGACGGCCGGGACGCCGCACTCGCCACCGAGCTGGTCTACGGCACGCTGCGCCGCCAGGGCACGTACGACGCGATCGTCGCCGCCTGTGTCGACCGCCCGCTGCGCGAGGTCGACCCGCCCGTCCTGGACGTCCTCTGCCTCGGCGCTCACCAGCTCCTCGGCACCCGCATCCCCACACACGCCGCGGTCAGCGCCAGCGTGGAGCTGGCCCGGGTGGTGCTCGGCGACGGGCGGGCGAAGTTCGTCAACGCCGTGCTGCGCAAAGTCGCCGCCGACGACCTCGACGGCTGGCTGGACCGGGTCGCGCCGCCCTACGACGAGGACCCCGAGGAGCATCTCGCGGTGGTGCACTCGCATCCCCGCTGGATCGTCTCCGCCCTCTGGGACTCGCTCGGCGGCGGCCGCGCGGGCATCGAGGACCTGCTGGAGGCGGACAACGAGCGGCCCGAGGTGACGCTGGTGGCCCGGCCGGGCCGCAGCGAACCGGGTGAACTGCTGGACCTGCTGGGCGAGGAGTCCGGGCTGCCCGGCCGCTGGTCGCCGTACGCGGTGCGGCTGGCGGAGGGCGGCGAGCCGGGCGCGCTCGAACCGGTCCGCGAGGGCCGC
>NZ_WHPN01000176.1 GCF_009735685.1 Streptomyces lycii
CGGCCCCACCGGCCCGACCGGCAGCGGCGACCGCGCGCCCCGCGCGGGCTACGCCAGAAACCCGCGCGGCCTACGCCAGAAACCCGCGCAGCAACGCCGCCGTCCCCGCGCAGTGTTCCCGCATCACCCTCCGCGCCGTCTCCGCGTCGCCGTCCAGCACGGCCCGCACCAGCGCCGTGTGCTGGGCCTGCGAGTGCTCCAGATTGCGGACCAGCAGCGGTATGCAGTCCAGGAGTTCGTTCACCCCGGCCCGTACCGCCGCGTACTGCGCGGCCAGCGAGGGGGAGCCGCTCAGCTCGGCCAGCGTCAGATGCAGCAGCGTGTCCCGCCGCCGGTAGTCGGCGAGCGGCGCGTCGTGGGTCGCGGCCAGCGCCTCCCGCAGCCGTTCCGCGCGCTCGCCCGCGGGCCGGTCCGCGGCGCACAGCCCGGCCGCCCCGACCTCCAGCACCTCGCGGAAGCGCAGCGCGTCCTCCAGGTCGACCGAGGCCGTCCGGCGCCGCAGTTCGGCCGCTCCGCCACCGGCGGTCCCGGGCCGGGGCAGCACGAACGTCCCGCCGTACCGCCCGCGCCGGCTCTCCAGCAGCCCCTGCTCGGCCAGCACCTTCAGCGCCTCGCGCAACGTCACCCGGCTGATCCCCAGCCGCTCCGCGAGCTCCCGCTCGGCGGGCAGCCGGCCGCCCTCCGGCACCAGGCCCAGCCGGAGCACCCGGAGTATCTGCTCCAGCGCCTCCTCGAAGCCGTTGCCGCGCACCGGCCGCAGCACGGTCGCCAGCCGGTCCCCGGCCTCCGCTCCCGACGCGTGGCCCTCGCTCATCGGCACCTCTTCCCCGTCAAAGGTCTGAAGGTCTACCTTAAACCGGGCGCGCATCGGCGCCCCTACCGAAGCCGGGAGGTCTTCCGTGGCAGACCGCAAGCCCCCGCTCGCCGTCGGCGAGCTGCGCCGCCTCGTCGACAGCGGCGGGATCGACACCGTCGTCCTCGCCTTCACCGACATGCAGGGAAGGCTCCAGGGCAAGCGGTTCGCGGCCCCGTTCTTCCTCGACACGGTGCTGGAACACGGCAGCGAGGGCTGCAACTACCTGCTCGCCGTCGACGTCGACCTCAACACCGTCGACGGCTACGCCATGTCCTCCTGGGAACGCGGCTACGGCGACTTCTGCATGCACGGCGACCTCGCCACCCTCCGCCGTACGCCGTGGAACCCCGGCACCGCCCTGCTCACCGCCGACCTCGCCTGGCACAACGGCTCCCCGGTCACCGCCTCGCCGCGCCAGGTGCTGCGCCGTCAGCTGGACCGGCTCGCCGAGCACGGCTGGACCGCGCAGGCGGGCACCGAACTGGAATTCATGGTCTTCCGGGACACCTATGAGGAGGCGTGGTCCCGCGGCTACCGCGGCATGACCCCCGCCAACCAGTACAACGTCGACTACTCGGTCCTGGGCACCGGCCGCGTCGAGCCCCTGCTGCGCCGCATCCGGAACGAGATGGCTGCCGCGGGCATGACCGTCGAGTCCGCCAAGGGCGAGTGCAACCTCGGCCAGCACGAGATCGCGTTCCGCTACGACGACGCCCTCACCACCTGCGACCAGCACGCCGTCTACAAGACCGGGGCCAAGGAGATCGCCGCCCAGGAGGGCATGGCGATCACCTTCATGGCGAAGTACGACGAACGCGAGGGCAACTCCTGCCACATCCATCTCTCGCTGCGCGACGAGGACGGCCGCCCCGTGCTCGCCGACGGCGACGGCGAGCACGGCATGTCGCCGCTGATGCGCCACTTCCTCGCCGGACAGCTCGCGGCCCTGCGGGACTTCACCCTCCTCTACGCCCCCAACATCAACTCCTACAAGCGGTTCCGCCCCGGCTCCTTCGCCCCCACCGCGGTGGCCTGGGGCCCCGACAACCGCACCTGCGCGCTGCGCGTCATCGGCCACGGCCACTCCCACCGGCTGGAGAACCGGCTGCCCGGCGGCGACGTCAACCCGTATCTGGCGGTGGCCGGCATGGTCGCCGCCGGGCTGCACGGCATCGAGCAGCGGCTGGAGCTGCCGGACGCCTGCACCGGCAACGCCTACGCGGGGGACGCCGCGCACGTACCGGCCACGCTCCGGGAGGCCGCCGACCGCTGGGAGGCCAGCCCGCTCGCCCGGGCCGCGTTCGGTGACGAAGTCGTCGAGCACTACCTGCACATGGCCCGTGTCGAACAGCAGGCCTACGACACCGCGGTCACCGACTGGGAACGCTTCCGCTCCTTCGAACGCATGTGACCGCCGCGAACACCCCACACCAGGAGCACCACGTGCACGAGCTTCAGGTCATCGACCCGGCGACCGAGGAGCTGGTCGCCACCGTCCCCGCCGCGACACCGGACGACGTCGACGCCGCCGTCACCCGGGCCGCCCGCGCCGGACGGACATGGGCCGCGCTCGCGCCCGGCGACCGGGCCCGGCTGCTGCGCCGCTTCGCCGAGACCGTCGACGGACAGCTGGAGGAGCTGGCGCGGCTGGAGGTCCGCGAGGCGGGCCACCCGATCGGCAACGCCCGCTGGGAGGCGGGCAACGTCCGCGACCTGCTGGACTACGCGGCCGGCGGGGTGGAGCGGCTGACCGGAGAGCAGATCCCCGTCGCCGGCGGCCTGAACGTCACCTTCCGGGAGCCGCTCGGTGTCGTCGCCGTCATCGCCCCCTGGAACTTCCCCATGCCCATCGCCGCGTGGGGCACCGCACCCGCCCTGGCCGCGGGCAACGCCGTCCTGCTCAAACCGGCCGAGTCCACCCCGCTGACCGCGCTGCGGCTGGCGGAACTCGCCCTGGACGCGGGGCTTCCCGAAGGGCTCTTCCAGGTCCTGCCGGGGGAGGGACCGGTCGCCGGGAAGGCCCTGGTGGACCACCCCGGCACCGCCAAGGTCGTCTTCACCGGGTCCACGGCCGTCGGCAAGCAGGTCATGGCGGCGTGCGCGGACCGGGTGAAGCGGGTGACGCTCGAACTCGGCGGCAAGAGCCCGAACATCGTCTTCGCCGACGCCGACGTGGAACGCGCCGCGGCCGCCGCCCCCGGCTCCTTCCTGGACAACACCGGCCAGGACTGCTGCGCCCGCAGCCGCATCCTCGTCCAGCGGGAGGTGTACGACCGGTTCATGGAACTGCTGGAGCCCGCGGTCCTCGCCTTCCGGACCGGGGACCCCTCCGACCCGGACACCGCCATGGGCCCGCTGATCTCCGCGGCCCAGCGGGACCGGGTCCGGTCCTATGTCGGCGAGGACGCGCCCGCCGCCATCCGCGGCGGGATTCCGGACGGCAAGGGGTTCTGGTATCCCGCGACGGTTCTGGAGGGTGCCGCGGGCGGCGGCCGCGCGGCGGTGGAGGAGATCTTCGGCCCGGTCGCCGTCGTCCTTCCCTTCGAGGACGAGGCCGACGCCGTACGGCTGGCCAACGCGACCGACTACGGGCTCTCGGGCTCGGTCTGGACCCGCGACGTGGCCCGGGCGCTCCGCGTCTCCCGGGCAGTCGCCGCCGGCAACCTCTCCGTCAACTCGCACAGCAGCGTGCGCTACTCGACGCCCTTCGGCGGCTACAAGCAGTCCGGCCTCGGCCGCGAGCTGGGCCCCGGCGCGCTCGCCGCGTTCACCGAGACCAAGAACGTCTTCATCAGCACCGACGACGCCTGAGCCCAGAGGAGACAGCAGTGACCGAAGTGACCGAGCAGTCCGCGTGCCGCCGTCTGGTGGGCCGTACCGCGGTCGTCACCGGCGCCGGCAGCGGCATCGGCCTGGCCTCCGCCCGCCGGCTCGCCGCCGAGGGCGCGCACGTCGTCTGCGCCGACATCGACGAGACCACCGGCAAGGCCGCCGCCGACGCGACCGGCGGGCTGTTCGTACGGACCGACGTCACCGACGAGGAACAGGTCCGGGCACTCTTCCGGGCGGCGTACGACACCTACGGCTCCGTGGACGTCGCCTTCAACAACGCCGGGATCTCGCCCCCCGACGACGACTCGGTCCTCGACACCGGCCTGGAGGCGTGGCGGCGGGTGCAGGAGGTCAACCTCACCTCCGTCTTCCTGTGCTGCAAGTACGCCATCCCGTACATGCGGGAGCAGCGGCGGGGTTCCGTGATCAACACCGCCTCCTTCGTCGCGAGGATGGGCGCGGCCACGTCCCAGATCGGCTACACCGCGTCCAAGGGCGGGGTCCTGGCGATGTCCCGGGAGCTGGGCGTGCAGTTCGCCCGGGACGGGATCCGGGTCAACGCGCTGTGCCCGGGCCCGGTCAACACCCCTCTGCTGAGGGAACTGTTCGCCAAGGACCCGGAGCGGGCCGCGCGCCGCCTGGTGCACGTGCCGGCGGGCCGGTTCGCAGAGCCCGAGGAGATCGCGGCGGCCGTCGCCTTCCTGGCCAGTGACGACTCCTCGTTCGTCAACGCCGCGGACTTCCTGGTCGACGGCGGTATCGCGGGGGCGTACGTGACGCCGCTGTAGCCGATCGCGCAGAGCGGTGTACGCGCCGTAATGCCCGGCCTTAAGGTGTGCGCCGTGAGGATGACGACTCCACCCGGGTGGTATCCGGATCCCGGACACAACGGCGGCGCCCCGCAACCCGAACGCTGGTGGAACGGATCCGCCTGGACCGAGCACACGCGTGAGGCGCGGATCGCCGACGGGCCCGAACGCCTCCGCTCGGGCGGGTTCTTCGAGCCGCCGCCCGAACCGCCGGCCGGAGCGGGCGGCTACGGCCGGCCGGAGTCCCTGCGCGGCGCCCACCGCAGGGCGGAGACGGTCGTCGCCCTCACCGTGCTGGTGCTGATCCTCGCGGCCGTCGGCGGCATCGTGTGGCTGGGGGCCGAGACGGAACGGCGGAACACCGCCGCGCCCTGGCCCGCGCCGACCGCCCCGGCCGAACCGGGCCCGGAGGACCGGCCGGGCGGCGGGGGCGGCTTCGGCGACGAGAGCGGCCCGCAGAACGAGGACGGCGGACGCGGCGGGGAGGAGGGCGGCGGCGAACCGGTGCCGCCCGGGCCGGCGGACCGGGCCATGGACGCCGTGAACGGCATCTACCTCCCGGTGCCCGAGGGCTGGGAGGGCCGCAGCGGCTCGGCCGGCGCGGGCCTCACCACCGGCCCCTACGCCTGCCCCGGCGACGACGAGCTGCGCTGCGTGCGCGGCGGCGTGAACTCCCTGGCGGCGGACGGCTACGACGCCACGACCGCGAAGGGCATCGCGGAGGAGGACATAGCGCTCAACGCCGAGGAGTCGTACGGCAAGAGCCCGACGACCGGGGACGAGGCGTACGGCGGCATCGAGGACGAGCAGGAGGTCGCGTCGGAGCCGGTGACGGTCGCGGGGGAGCGGGGCCACCTGGTGCGCTGGAAGCTCGACACGGCCGACGGGGCCGGGGGGTACGTGCAGTCCCTGGTCTTCCCGTCGCCGCTGGACGAGGACCGGTTCGTCGTCGTCCGCTTCGGGTTCGACGCGAGCGACGAGGCGCCGCCGCTGTCCGTGATGGACGAGATCACCGAGGGCATCGAACCGCTGACCGGAGGCGCCGTCCCGGACGGCCGCGCGGTCTGACGGCCCGTGACCCGTGCGGGCGGGACCGGTGCCCCGGAGGGGCACGGAGACGGGGACCGCGGGGGCCGGAAACCGAGGCCGGTGGCTGCCCCCGGAGGCAGGCAGCGGCGGGCCCCGCGGCCGGTGGTCCGCCGCCGGAGCCACACCGAGGAGGGGCCGGGGCCGTACGAACGGCCCTGACGACGCGGGTCCGTGACGATGTGAGCCGACGAGGAGGCGGGCCGGCGAGGACGCGGGTCGGTGACCACGTGGGTCCGGGGACACGGCCGTCGGACGGACTGCCTCCGGGGACGGACTGCCTCCGGGGACGGCCCGCCTCCGGGGACGGCCCGCCTCCGGGGACGGACGGGACCCGGGCGAGCGGGCGTTGAGACGGCGGGCCCCCGGATGACGCGCGCCCCCCGATGACCACGGGGGCCGCCCGGAGAGCGAGCCCTCCGGAGACCGAGGGGAACGAGCCCTCAGAGAAACGTGTGTCCCTCGCCCCGGTACGTCGGCACCGTGTCCACGACCCGGTCCCCGTCGACCAGCAGCAGTTCCTCGAACCGCTCGCACAACTCCCCGGCCTTCGCGTGCCGGAACCACACCTTGTCGCCGACCCGCAGGCCGTCGGCGGCGGGCCCGAGCAGCGGGGTCTGCACCTCGCCCGCGCCCTCCTGCGGGTCGTACCGCAGCCCCCGCGGCAGATACGGCACCGGCAGCCGGTCGGCGCCCGGCGCGCCCGACGCGGGCAGTCCGCCGCCGAGCACGGTCACCACACCGGGCCCCGGACGCCGGACGACGGGCTGCGCGAAGAGGGCTGCCGGAGAGCCGCGGAAGGACGTGTAGTGGTCGAACAGCCGCGGCACGAACAGACCGGAGCCCGCCGCGATCTCGGTCACCGCGTTCTCGGCCGCGGTGTGCTGGACGCTGCCCGTGCCACCGCCGTTGACGAACTCCAGGCCCGGTGCCACCGCCCGTACCGCGCGGACCGCCTCCGCGCGCCGGGCCGCCAGCTCCCGCCGGGCCGCCGCCTGCATCAGCCGCACCGCCCGGGACCGCACCGGGCGCCCCGGGACGGCGTCCCCGACCCCCGCGACATGGCCCTCGTACGCCATCAGCCCGGCCAGTGTGAAGCCGGGGCGGCGGACCACCGTGCGGGCCAGCCCGGCCAGCCGTTCCGGTGTGTGCAGCGGGGAGCGGCGCGCGCCGACCCTGACCCGGCCGCCCAGCAGCCGCAGCGAGGTGTCCAGTTCCAGGCAGACGCGGACGTCCTCGCGTCCGTCCGCGCCGCGGGCGGCGTCGATCAGGTCGAGCTGCCGCGGGTCGTCCACCATGACGGTCACCGCCGCGGCGAGCCCGGGGTCGGAGCAGAGCTGGGCGAACCGGGCGCGGTCGGCCGACGGATAGGCGAGCAGCACGTCCCGTACGCCGGACCGGGCGAGCCACAGGGACTCGGCGAGGGTGAAGGACATGACGCCGGCGAAGCCCTCCCGGGCCAGGACCCGTTCGAGCAGCGCCCGGCAGCGCACCGATTTGGTCGCGACCCGGACCGGCTTGCCCCGCGCGCGCCGTACGAGATCCGCGGCGTTGGCGTCGAACGCGGCGACGTCGACGATCGCCAGCGGAGCGTCGAAGCGGGCGGTGGCCCGGTCGTAACGCTCCCGGTCCGCCACCGCCCCGGGAGCAGAAGTAGACATGTGTTCACCTTGCCAGAACAGGATACGCCCTGGACAGGGGAGCGGTCGGGGCAAACCGGCCATGCTCGCGGAGCGGTTGCCGATCCGGTCGCGGCGCGTCGTAGAGTGACGCGGACACCGCGGCCCACCGGGGCGGCGGGCGATCCGACAGACGAACAGGCCTGCCCCGGAAGGTGGTCGGCGGGCATCGCAGCGCACGGACGAAGGGGGGCGGATGAGCGCCGAGGCCCCTCGCACGCCCGCCGAGCCGCCGCCGCCCCCGCCGCCCGGCAGCAAGCCGCTCCCGATCCCGCCACCGAAGCCGCGCCACCGGCCGCGGTCCGCCCAACCGGCGCCCCGTGAGGGCGCAGACCGGTTTGCCGGGGCGTCCGGCGGCGGCGACACCGGTTCCCCGGCGCGTGCCGACACGGGGTCCCCGGCGGGTGATGACGCGGGCTCCCCGACGCGCACTGACG
>NZ_WHPN01000177.1 GCF_009735685.1 Streptomyces lycii
CTGCGAGGAAGAGGATCACCCGTCCACGGTCCCGCGGGCCGGGATCAACGGTCCAACACCTGTTCGCTGGTCATCCACGCGTTCCGGTTGTAGAAAAGGCGGATGCCCCGGGACATCGACCCGCGCCTTCTACGCGCGTTCATCACCGTTGCCGACGAACTGCACTTCACGCGCGCGGCGGCCCGGCTGTACGTCGCCCAGCAGTCGCTGAGCCGGGACATCCGGCGGCTGGAGGGGCTGCTCGGCAGCGAGTTGTTCGTCCGGACCACCCGGCACGTGGAACTCACCGGCGACGGCGCGCGGCTGCTGCCGTACGCCCGCCGGGTCCTGGAGGCGCAGGACGACCTGACCACCGCCGCGGGGCGCGGGACGGCGGCGGCCGACCGGCCGCTGCTCGTCGACGTCGGCGCGCTGGTCTCCACCGGCAACCAGGTGCTCGCCGAGGCCCGCGAGGCGCGGCCCGCCCTGGAGTTCTTCGCCCGCTTCCACAGCGGACTCACCGGCGCCGCCGCCGACATGATCGCGGGCCGTCTCGACGTGTCCTTCGGCCGGATCGCGGGCGTCGACCCGGCCGTCCGCTCCCGCCTCGCCCATCTGCCCGTGCGGTACGAGCCGATGGCCGTGGTGCTGCCCGAGGAGCACCGGCTCGCGCGGCTGCCGGCCGTGCCGCTGGACGAACTCGCCGGCGAGACGCTCTACGCGGGCGCGGGCAACGGCGACACCGCCGAGTGGACGGACCTGGCGAGCAGGCTGTTCGCCGGGCGCGGCATCCGGATTGCGCCGCCGCTGCCGCCGATCGCGGGGGACGAGGAGTTCATCCGGGTCATGGGCAAGCTGGGGCTGCCGGTGCTCGCCAGCGTCCAGTTCATCGCGCTGCCCGGTACCGTGCTGCGCCCGCTGACCGATCCGGCGCCGCTGTCGCCGGTGTCCATGGTGTGGCGTCGTGACCTGCGTCATCCCGGGCTGGAGGCGCTGCGGGAGGCCGCCTCGGCGCTCGCGGCGCGGCACGGCTGGCTGGACCGGCCGGCCGGGGCCTGGCTGCCCGGGGACGACGAGGAGCTGATGCGTCTCTGAGCAGCGGGGCGCTCACACCGGTCCGGGCGGGCGGGTGAGAGCAAGGTTGCGCAGTGGTCACCTGCCGCCACGGACGTGAAACGCGCCGTGCCTAGCGTCGTGGACGAACATCCCCGACAGCTGTGGAGGCGTGATGACCACCCCGACCACGACCCCTTCGCGTTCCCGCAGGGGAGCCCGCTGGATCGAGCGGTGGGACCCGGAGGACGAGACGTTCTGGCATGAGCGGGGCGAGCGCATCGCGCGGCGCAATCTGATCTACTCCGTCGTCTCCGAGCACATCGGCTTCTCCATCTGGAGCCTGTGGTCGGTGATGGTGCTCTTCATGGGCCCGGAGTACGGCGTGGACCCGGCCGGGAAGTTCTTCCTGGTCGCGGTGCCCACCGTGGTCGGCGCCGTGCTGCGGGTGCCGTACACCTTCGCCGTCGCCCGCTTCGGCGGCCGGAACTGGACGGTGGCGAGCGCCCTGCTGCTGATCGTGCCGTCCACGGCGGCGGCCCTCGTCATGGAGCCGGGCACCTCGTACACGACCTTCATGCTGGTGGCGGCCCTCACCGGCGTCGGCGGCGGCAACTTCGCCTCCTCGATGACCAACATCAACTCCTTCTATCCGCTGCGCAAGAAGGGCTGGGCGCTGGGCCTCAACGCGGGCGGCGGGAACATCGGCGTGCCCGTGATCCAGCTGGTCGCGCTGCTCGTCATCGGCACCGCGGGCGCCACCCGGCCGCGGCTCGTGCTCGCCGTCTACATCCCGCTGATCGCCGTCGCCGCGCTGCTCGCCGCGCTGAAGATGGACAACCTGGCGCCGGTCAGCAACGACACCGGTGCCGCGATCGACGCGGCCCGTGAGCCGCACACCTGGATCATGTCGGTGCTCTACATCGGCACCTTCGGTTCCTTCATCGGCTACAGCTTCGCCTTCGGCCTGGTGCTGCAGAACCAGTTCGACCGCACCCCGCTCCAGGCCGCCTCGCTGACCTTCGTCGGACCGCTGCTCGGCTCGCTGATCCGGCCGGTCGGCGGGCGGCTCGCGGACCGCGTCGGCGGTGCCCGGATCACGCTGTGGAACTTCGCCGGCATGGCCGCGGCCACCGTCGTGGTCGTCCACGCCTCCGCGGAGCGCTCGCTGCCCGTCTTTCTCGCCGGCTTCATCTCCCTCTTCGTCCTCAGCGGCCTCGGCAACGGCTCGACGTACAAGATGATCCCCGGGATCTTCCAGGCGCAGGCCGTCTCCCGCGGGCTCGCGGGGGAGGAGGCGGCGGCGTACGGGCGGCGGCTGTCCGGCGCCGCGATGGGGCTGATCGGCGCGGTGGGCGCGCTGGGCGGGCTGGCGATCAACCTCGCCTTCCGGCAGTCCTTCATGACCACCGGCAGCGGCACCCCGGCCTTTGTCTCCTTCCTCGCGGCCTACGCCGTGTGCGGGACGCTGACCTGGGCCGTATACCTTCGCAAGCCGTCGGCACAGGCCCCGGCGGGCAGCCCCGGGACGCAGCGGACACCGGCCTACGCCGAAGTCTGAGACCGTGGGTGGTACGGGACCCGGGCGGGCCGGGGCCCGTAACACCTGTGAAACCCGGTCGATCCGCCGCGGATACGGCGGGTTGACACGATGTGCGGGACCGAAGTCCCCGCGACGCGAGGCGGAGCCGAATGCAACACCCCACCGAGCAGCCGCTCCCGCAGGGCGGGAGCACCGAGCCGCCGACCGGCGGAAGCGGACCCGGGCGTGTGCCCGCGGGGCGCGGTGAGCGGGGCCCGGAGGCCGGAGCGCTGCCGCTGGCCGGGTTCACCGTCGGGGTCACCGCTGCCCGGCGGGCCGAGGAGCTGGGCGCCCTGCTGGAGCGCCGGGGCGCGGCGGTCCTGCACGCCCCGGCGCTGCGGATCGTGCCGCTCCCGGACGACGCCGAGCTGCTCGCCGCCACCAAGGAACTGATCGACGCGGCCCCGGACGTCGTCGTGGCCACCACCGCCATCGGCTTCCGCGGCTGGATCGAGGCGGCCGACGGCTGGGGCCTCGGCGAGGAGCTGATCGCCGGGCTGCGCGGAGTGGAACTGCTGGCCCGTGGCCCCAAGGTGCGGGGCGCCATCCGTGCCGCCGGGCTGACCGAGGAGTGGTCGCCGGGCTCCGAATCCATGGCGGAGGTGCTGGACCGGCTGCTCGGCGAGGGGGTCGACGGCCGCCGGATCGCCGTACAGCTGCACGGGGAGCCGCTGCCCGGCTTCGTCGAGGCGCTGCGGGAGGCCGGGGCCGAGGTCGTCGGGGTGCCGGTCTACCGCTGGCAGCCGCCGGAGGACATCGGCCCGGTCGACCGGCTGCTGGACGCGCTGGTCGCCCGGCAGGTCGACGCGGTCACCTTCACCAGCGCGCCCGCCGCCGCGGGCCTGCTGGAGCGGGCCCGGGAGCGAGGACTGCGGGAGGCGCTGCTGGCCGTGCTGCGGCAGGACGTGCTGGTCGCCTGCGTGGGGCCGGTCACCGCGACCCCGCTGGCCGCGCACGACATCCCGACCGCCCAGCCGGAACGTTTCCGGCTCGGCCCGCTGGTGCAGCTGCTGTGCGCCGAGCTGCCCGCCCGGGCCCGCGCGCTGCCGGTCGCCGGGCACCGCATCGAGATCCGCGGCCACGCGGTGCTCGTGGACGGCGAGCTGCGGCCCGTACCGCCCGCCGGCATGGCGCTGCTGCGCGCCCTGGCCCGCCGCCCGGGCTGGGTCGTGCCGCGCGCCGAGCTGCTGCGGGCGCTCCCCGGGGCGGGCCGCGACGAGCACGCGGTGGAGACGGCCATGGCCCGGCTGCGCACCTCGCTGGGCGCGCCGAAGCTCGTCCACACCGTGGTCAAGCGCGGCTACCGGCTGGCGCTGGACGCCGCCGTCGAGGACAAGTACGGCGACGGGAGCGGCGAGCCGCCCGCCGCGCCCTGACCCGGGCGGGGCACCCGGCCCCGTACCGCCGGCGCAAACCGCCACCGAACATCCGGAAGTCCCCCAACGGGCCGCGTGCCCGGGGGACTTCCGGATTTTTTCGTCCGGCCGTTGAGCAGTTGGCGCGGGCGCTGCGTACTCATGGGCGCAGGAGCCCGGCCGGAGGGAGGCCGCGGACCTGAGGGCCGATGCGGGCCGCACGCGGGACGAGGACGGCTATGACAACGGCGGCACAGAAGACTCCCCGGAGCACCGATCGGTCCCCCACGCCGGTGGTCCGGGGAACGGGCGGGGGCCCGTCGCAGACGAGGGCTGCGGGTCCCCGCCCGACGGGGCGGCACAGCGGGGCAGTTGGCGGAAGTGTTAGTCCGGAGCGAGTTCTCGACCGGGAGGTTCGGGTGCGCAAGGATGCGGCCGTGGCCGATGATCGTCCTGCAAGGTCCCGGCACCGGGCGGAGCGGTCCCGCTCCGAGGAACCGGTGCCGGACGACGAACTCATGCGCGTCATCTACCGGGAGCACGCGGGCCCGTTGCTCGCGTATGTGCTCCGGCTCGTGGCGGGCGACCGGCACCGGGCCGAGGACGTCGTCCAGGAGACCCTGGTGCGGGCGTGGCGCAATGTGCACCGTCTCAACAGGGCCACGGGATCTGTGCGTCCGTGGCTTGTCACCGTCGCCAGGCGTATCGTCATCGACGGTCACCGGAGCCGCCAGGCCCGCCCGCAGGAGGTGGACCCGGCGCCTCTGGAAGTCATGCCCGCGGAGGACGAGATAGACAAGGCACTGTGGCTCATGACGCTCTCCGACGCACTCGGCGACCTCAGCGACGCCCACCGTGAGGTGCTCGTCGAGACGTACTTCAAGGGCCGCACCGTGAACGAGGCGGCCGAGACGCTCGGCATACCGAGCGGGACCGTGCGGTCCCGCGTCTTTTACGCGCTGCGCTCCATGAAGTTGGCGCTCGAAGAACGAGGAGTAAGGGCATGACGGCGCCCGGGCGCAATTCGGAGCACGAGGCCGTGGGCGCCTACGCCCTCGGCATCCTGGACCCGGCGGACGCCGCCCGGTTCGAGACGCACCTGGCGGGTTGCAACTACTGCTCCGCCCAGCTCGACGAGTTCATGGGCATCGAGCCGCTGCTCGCCACCCTGGCCGAGTCCCCCGCCTCCGTACCCGACCCCGCCGCGCTGCACGCCAAGCCCAGCCCCCAGGTCCTGCCCCGGCTGCTCGGCCAGGTCTCCGCCCACCGGCGCAAGGCGCGCCGCCGCGGCCGCTATCTGCTCGCCGCCGTCGCCGCCGTCGTCATCGGCGGCCCGTCCGTCGCGGTCTGGGCGACCTCCGGCGACTCCGGGGGATCCGGGACCGAGGCACGGTCCGCCGAGGAGGTGTTCCGCGCCGGGATGGCGAAGGCCTCCGCGACCGACCCGGTCAGCAAGGTCTCCGCGACCGTCGGCACCGAGAAGAAGGCCTGGGGCACCGACACCGTCCTGGAGCTGAAGAACGTCAAGGGCCCGGAGAAGTGCAGCCTCGTCGCCGTGTCGAAGAAGGGCAACGAGGAGATCGTCACCTCCTGGTCGGTGCCCGACTGGGGCTACGGCGTCCCCGGCAGCGACCATCCGCAGGGCAAGGACCCGCTGTACGTCCACGGCGGCTCGGCCATGACCCCGAACGAGATCGACCACTTCGAGGTCCGCACCTTCGACGGCAAGCGGCTGGTCACGGTCGAGAGCTGACCGGCCCGGCTCTCCGCTGCCCCGGCGGCCTTCCTCCGGCCCCGCCGCCCCTCCCGGGCGGGGCGCGCCGGAGGTTCTCGCGTGCGCGCACCGTCCCCTTCGCGTACGGTTGACGGCTGCCCAGCACGTCAGAAGGGGGCCCGGGTGGCCGCGCAGGATGCCACGGTCGATTCGGTACGGGACCGGGAGATCGGTGCCGAGCAGAATCACCTGGACCAGGTGTACCGGCGTCTCGCCGAGAAGATCCACGAAGCCGAGTTCCTGATGGACGACGCCGCCCGCCGCGGCCAGGTCGGCACGCCCGGCGCGCTCGCCGAACGGGACGCCCAGGTCTTCCGGGCCGGGCTGCACCTCAACCGGCTGAACAGCGAGTTCGAGGACTTCCTCTTCGGCCGCGTCGACCTGCTGCCCGGCAAGGACGGCGAGCGCGGCCCGGACGGCGCGTACACCTCCGTCGAGCCCGCGGACGACGCCGTGCGCACCGGCCCGGACGGCGCTCCGTACGCCGAGATCGCCGAGACCCTGCACATCGGCCGGCTCGGCGTCCTGGACGCCGACTACTCCCCGCTCGTCATCGACTGGCGGGCGCCCGCCGCCGCGCCCTTCTACCGGGCCACCCCGGTCGATCCCGGCCGGGTCGTGCGCCGCCGCGTCATCCGCAGCAAGGGGCGGCAGGTCCTCGGCGTCGAGGACGACCTGCTGCGGCCCGAGCTGACCGTCACGCTGGACGGCGCGGAGCTGCCCGTGGTCGGCGACGGGGCGCTGATGGCGGCGCTCGGCCGGGCCCGCAGCCACGCCATGCGGGACATCGTGTCCTCCATCCAGGCCGAGCAGGACCGGGTGATCCGGGCGCCCGCCGCCTCCGTCACCGAGGTCGGCGGCGGCCCGGGCACCGGGAAGACGGCGGTCGCGCTGCACCGCGCCGCGTACCTGCTCTACCAGGACCGCAGGCGCTACGCCGGGGGCATCCTCGTCGTCAGCCCGACGCCGCTGCTGGTGGCGTACACCGAGGGCGTGCTGCCGTCGCTCGGCGAGGAGGGCCAGGTCGCGATCCGCGCCCTCGGCTCGCTGGTCGACGGAGCCGAGGCGACGGTGTACGACGATCCGGAGGTCGCGCGGGTGAAGGGCTCCGCACGGATGGTGAAGGTGCTGCGCCGCGCGGCCCGCGCCGCCCTCGACCTGCCCCGTCCGGCGGCTGCCGGGCAGGAGGCTGCCGGGGCCGCCGGACCGGACCCCGCCGGGCCCGGCGGGCAGCTCACCTTCGACGACGCGGCCGGCGGGACGGAGCCGCCCGCGCCGCACGGCCGGGCGGGCGGCCCGGCATCCGGGGCGCCCGACCGGCTGCGGGTCGTGGCGTTCGGCTCCCGGGTGGAGCTGGACGCCGAGGCGCTGCGCCGGATCCGCAGCGCCGTGCTCGGCGGGACGGCACCGGTGAACCTGATGCGGCCGCGGGCCCGGCGGCTGCTGCTGGACGCGCTGTGGGAGCGGGCCGGCGGGGGCCGCCGGTACACCGATCCGGAGCTGGCCGCCGAGGCCCGCGGGGCGTTCGACGAGGACATCTCCACCGAGGACGACTTCACGGACTTCCTCGACGCCTGGTGGCCCGAGCTGACCCCGCGCCGGGTGCTCGCCGCGATGGCCGACGAACGGTGGCTCGGCCGCTGTTCCCGCCGGATCCTCCAGCCCGCGGAAGCGCGCCGGGTCGCGCGCTCCCTGCGCCGGCTCGGGGCGGACGGCCGGGGACCGCTGTCCGTGCACGACGTGGCGCTGCTGGACGAGCTGTACGCGCTGCTGGGCGCGCCCGCCCGGCCGAAGAAGCGCGAGGCGGACCCGCTCGACCAGCTGACGGGCCTCGAGGAACTCACCACCTGGGCCGACCGGAACGCGCCCCGCCGCTCCCGCGCGGAACGGGCGGCCGAGGAGCGTACGGACTACGCGCACGTCATCGTCGACGAGGCGCAGGACCTCACGCCCATGCAGTGGCGGCTGGTCGGCCGCCGCGGCCGGCACGCGACGTGGACCGTCGTCGGCGACCCGGCGCAGAGTTCCTGGCCCGCGCCGGAGGAGGCCGCCGAGGCGCGCGACGAGGCGCTCGGCAGGCGGCCGCGGCGGCAGTTCACGCTCACCGTGAACTACCGCAACCCGGCGGAGATCGCGAAGCCGGCGGCCAGGGTGCTGGCGCTCGCCATGCCCGGCATGGAGGCGCCGGAGGCGGTGCGCTCCACGGGCGTCGAGCCCCGGTTCGCCGTGGCGGGCGCGGATGCCGGGGGCGCCGTGCGCCGGGAGGCGGAGCGGCTGCTGGGCGAGGTGGACGGCACGGTCGGTGTGGTCGTCGCCATGGACCGCCGCGCGGAGGCCCGGCGGTGGCTGGCCGGGCTGGGGGACCGGGTGGTGGCGCTGGGCAGCCTGGAGGCCAAGGGGCTGGAGTACGACGGGGTCCTGGTCGTCTCCCCGGCCGAGATCGCGGGCAAGGGGGCCCCGGACGACCCCGGGGGAGCGTCGCCGACGGGACTGCGGGTGCTGTACGTGGCGCTGACCCGGGCCACCCAGCGGCTCACGGTGCTGTCCGGCGAGCGCGACCGGCCGGACCCGGACGGCGTTCCCGACCTGTTGCGGGACCGCTCGCAGGAGGCGTGAGGCGTCCCGCGGGAAAGGGGCGCCGCGGGGAATTGCCCGAGGCGGGTGGAGTGTTACCTTGGATGTGGCACCGGCCCGATCCAAGCCCCCGGGCCCAACCACAGTCGCTGCGAGCGACCACTTGCCGCGAGGCGAGCATGGCGGGTCGGTGTCGTAGACGTTGGCTGGTCACCAGCCCGGAAGGGCGCTCCTCCACAACCGGAGGGGCGCCCTTCGTCGTTGCCGCTCCGCCCGGCCGCGCGGCCCTCCGGCAGCGGCCGGGCGCCGCGGAAAAATCTTTCCGTATTCGGCCCCTGGTTACCGTGTACCAGCTGGTAGGTGGGACCATCGGACGGCGCGCCGTCCGCGAACCCGCGCCCGCGCGCATCACGTAATACGGGAAAGCGAAGGAAAACCGCCATGGCAACGGCGCCCAGCGTCTCCTACTCGATGACGGTCCGGCTGGAGGTCCCGGCGGGCGGCACCGCCGTCAGCCAGCTCACCACGGCCGTGGAATCCAACGGTGGTTCCGTGATCGGTCTCGACGTCACGGCGTCCGGCCACGAGAAGCTGCGCATCGACGTCACCATCGGCGCGACGTCCACCGCGCACGCCCAGGAGATCGTCGAGGAACTCCGGAACATCGAGGGCGTCGCGCTGGGCAAGGTCTCCGACCGTACGTTCCTGATGCACCTCGGCGGCAAGATCGAGATGTCGTCGAAGCATCCCATTCGCAATCGTGACGACCTCTCGATGATCTACACCCCGGGTGTCGCCCGGGTCTGCACCGCCATCGCGGAGAACCCCGAGGACGCCCGCCGGCTCACCATCAAGCGGAACAGCGTCGCGGTCGTCACCGACGGCTCCGCGGTGCTGGGGCTCGGCAACATCGGGCCCAAGGCGGCGCTGCCGGTGATGGAGGGCAAGGCCGCCCTGTTCAAGCGGTTCGCCGACATCGACGCCTGGCCGCTGTGCCTGGACACCCAGGACACGGACGCCATCGTGGAGATCGTCAAGGCCATCGCCCCCGGCTTCGCGGGCATCAACCTGGAGGACATCTCCGCGCCCCGCTGCTTCGAGATCGAGGCCCGGCTGCGGGAGGCCCTGGACATCCCCGTCTTCCACGACGACCAGCACGGCACCGCCATCGTGGTGCTCGCCGCGCTCACCAACGCGCTGCGCGTGGTGGAGAAGCAGATCGGCGAGGTGCGGGTGGTCATGTCCGGCGCGGGCGCGGCCGGCACCGCCATCCTCAAGCTGCTCCTCGCGGCCGGGGTGAAGCACGCGGTGGTCGCCGACATCCACGGAGTCGTGCACGCCGGGCGCGAGGACCTGGTCGGCGCCGACCCGGGCTCGCCGCTCCGCTGGATCGCGGACAACACCAACCCCGAGGGCGTCACGGGCACCCTGCGCGAGGCCGTCTGCGGTGCCGACGTCTTCATCGGCGTCTCGGCGCCCGACGTGCTGGGCGCCGACGACGTGGCCGCGATGGCGAAGGGCGCGATCGTGTTCGCCCTTGCCAATCCCGACCCCGAGGTCGACCCGGCGGTCGCCCGGCAGACGGCCTCCGTCGTCGCCACCGGCCGCAGCGACTTCCCCAACCAGATCAACAACGTGCTGGTCTTCCCGGGTGTCTTCCGCGGACTGCTCGACGCCCAGTCCCGCACGGTCGGCGAGGAGATGATGCTGGCCGCCGCCCGCGCCCTCGCCGATGTCGTCGCCGAGGACGAGCTGAACGCCAACTACATCATTCCCAGCGTCTTCAACGACAAGGTCGGGCCCGCGGTCGCCGAGGCCGTCGCGCAGGCCGCGAAGGCCGTCAGCAGCTCTGTGACAGGCGCCACGAGCGCCTAGGCACGGCGCGTCGCGGGACCCGCGACACCCCGGTGGCCCTTAGGGTGACCGGCAGAAAACGGCCGTAATGCACCTGAAGCGTCCCTGCTGTGTGCTGCCGGGGACGGCTCGTGGCGTCACCGCGGTGAAGGAGTGGCGCTTTTCGTGTGACGTCGCGGGGCGCCGGATTGGCATTCCCGCCGCAGGTGGGGGCAGGATGCGTATCCGGGCGCGAGGGTCTGGCACATCAGACCCGGGTCCGGGGACTGTCCGAGGGCCCTGGCAGCATCGGCTTCGATCTCACGCCTCATCGGCAAGAAGAACACGGGAGTACATATGAACCGCAGTGAGCTGGTGGCCGCTCTTTCCGAGCGCGCCGAGGTGACCCGCAAGGACGCCGACGCAGTGCTGGCCGCCCTCGCCGAGACCGTCGGCGAGGTCGTTTCCAAGGGCGACGAGAAGGTCACCATCCCCGGCTTCCTGACCTTCGAGCGCACCCACCGTGCCGCTCGTACCGCGCGGAACCCGCAGACCGGCGACCCGATCGAGATCCCGGCGGGCTACAGCGTGAAGGTCTCCGCGGGCTCCAAGCTCAAGGAAGCCGCCAAGGGCAAGTAAGCAGAGCGGCAGCAGGAAGGGCGGCCACTCTCCGGGAGGGAGAGTGGCCGCCCTTTCGTGTGCGGAGGCGCCGTGCGCCGCTCAGACGCTCGGAGCGCCGTTCGGGAGTTCGACCTTCGCGCCCAGCTGTACGAGCTTCTCCATGAAGTTCTCGTAGCCGCGGTTGATCAGGTCGATGCCGTGCACCCGCGAGGTGCCCTGCGCCGCGAGGGCCGCGATCAGGTACGAGAAGCCGCCCCTGAGGTCGGGGATGACCAGATCGGAGCCCTGGAGCTTGGTGGGCCCGGAGACGACCGCCGAGTGCAGGAAGTTCCGCTGGCCGAAGCGGCAGGCGGAGCCGCCCAGGCACTCCCGGTAGAGCTGGATGTGCGCGCCCATCTGGTTGAGGGCCTCGGTGAAGCCCAGCCGGGACTCGTAGACCGTCTCGTGGACGATGGACAGGCCCGACGCCTGGGTCAGCGCGACGACCAGCGGCTGCTGCCAGTCGGTCTGGAAACCGGGGTGCACGTCCGTCTCCAGCGCGATCGCGTTCAGCGGGCCGCCGGGGTGCCAGAAGCGGATGCCCTCGTCGTCGATCTCGAAGGCGCCGCCGACCTTGCGGTAGGTGTTGAGGAAGGTCATCATCGACCGCTGCTGGGCGCCGCGGACGTAGATGTTGCCCTCGGTGGCCAGCGCCGCGCTGGCCCAGGACGCGGCCTCCAGCCGGTCCGGGAGGGCGCGGTGGTTGTAGCCGCCGAGCTTCTCGACACCGGTGATCCGGATCGTCCGGTCGGTGTCCATGGAGATGATGGCGCCCATTTTCTGCAGGACGCAGATGAGGTCCTCGATCTCCGGCTCCACGGCCGCGTTGGACAGCTCGGTGACGCCGTCCGCCAGCACGGCCGTCAGCAGCACCTGCTCGGTCGAGCCGACCGAGGGGTACGGCAGCCGGATCTTGGTGCCGCGCAGCCGCTGCGGGGCCTCCAGGTACTGGCCGTCGGCGCGCTTCTCGATGGTCGCGCCGAACTGCCGCAGCACGTCGAAGTGGAAGTCGACCGGCCGGCCGCCGATGTCGCAGCCGCCCAGGCCCGGGATGAAGGCGTGGCCGAGCCGGTGCAGCAGGGGGCCGCAGAAGAGGATCGGGATGCGCGAGGAGCCCGCGTGCGCGTCGATGTCGGCGACGTTCGCGCTCTCCACGTGGGACGGGTCGAGGACGAGCTCGCCGGCCTCGTCGCCGGGACGGACCGTGACGCCGTGCAGCTGCAGCAGGCCCCGCACCACGCGGACGTCGCGGATGTCGGGCACGTTGCGCAGCCGGCTGGGTTCGCTGCCCAGCAGGGCGGCGACCATGGCCTTGGGCACGAGGTTCTTCGCGCCGCGGACACGGATCTCGCCCTCGAGCGGGGTGCCGCCGTGGACGAGCAGGACATCGTTGCTGCCGGTGCCGGTCATGAATCTCGCGTTCCTGGAGTGGGACTGGGACCAAAGGGAAATGGTACGGGCCCGGGGACCCCCTTCCGTAGGGGCGAGACCCCCGACCGCAGGTCATGGGTTTGTCACAACACGGTCCGTTCGTCACCCGTGCCGTACAGTCACCGAATTCCGGCCTTTCGCGGCGCGCCCCCGCTGCCGCCGTACGCCCCCGCGCTCCTCGGGTCCGCATGCCGGTTGGCTCCCCGCGGAGGGCCGAGTTGCGAGATCATGTCCCCATGACGGAGGTGTCCTCGCTCACCGGGCGGCTGCTGGTCGCGACGCCCGCGCTGGCCGACCCGAATTTCGACCGCGCGGTGGTGCTGCTCCTCGATCACGACGACGAGGGGTCGCTGGGTGTCGTGCTCAACCGCCCGACGCCGGTCGGGGTCGTCGACATCCTGGCCTCCTGGGCCGATCTGGCGGGTGAGCCGGGCGTCGTGTTCCAGGGCGGGCCGGTCTCGCTCGACTCCGCGCTGGGGGTGGCGGTGGTGCCGGGCGGGACGGAGGATGCCGTGGGCAGCGGTCCGCTGGGCTGGCGCCGGGTGTACGGCGCGATCGGGCTGGTCGACCTGGAGGCGCCGCCCGAGCTGCTGGCGACCGCGGTCGGGTCGCTGCGGATCTTCGCCGGTTACGCGGGCTGGGGCCCGGGCCAGCTGGAGGACGAGCTGGCCGAGGGGGCGTGGTACGTCGTGGAGTCCGAGCCGGGCGACGTCTCCTCGCCGGTGCCGGAGCAGTTGTGGCGCTCCGTGCTGCGGCGGCAGCGGAGCGAGCTGGCGATGGTCGCCACGTATCCGGACGATCCGTCGCTCAACTGAATTCCGGCCCGCCGGCGCGTCCGGTATCGGGGCCGCTTTGAGTACCCTTGCTGTGCATGAGCACTCTTGAGCCCGAGCGCGGGGCAGGGACCGGCACCCTCGTAGAACCGACACCGCAGGTGTCGCACGGCGACGGCGACCACGAGCGCTACGCCCATTACGTCCAGAAGGACAAGATCATGGCGAGCGCCCTCGAGGGGACGCCCGTCGTGGCGCTGTGCGGCAAGGTCTGGGTTCCCGGGCGCGACCCGAAGAAGTACCCGGTCTGCCCGATGTGCAAGGAGATCTACGAGTCCATGGGCGCCGGCGGCGACAAGGACAAGAGCGGCAAGGGCGGCAAGGGCGGCAAGAACGACAAGTAGGGGCGGCTCCCCGGCCCTCCTGGTCCTGTCCCGGCGCGGAAGCGCGCCCGGCCGCCCCGCCCGGCCCGCCCCGCCCCGCGCGGGCGGTCCTCCGGGCACTCCCGCACGGCCCTCCGGGCGCACCCCGTGTGCGCCCGGAGGGCCGTGTGCGTTGCACGGGGTGCGTCCCTCGGTCACGAACTGGTAGAGACCTTTCACGGAACCTTGTGGGCGGGATGAACCCCTCCTAGCCTCCTGGCTGTTGTGCGGAGAGCGAAACGATCGTTGCGCATGCTGCAACGCCACTCGTGGGGGGTTCCTCGATGAAGCGCTGGGTCCGAACGACGGCCTCCACCGCCGCGCTGGTCATGGCGGCGACGGCCGCCGCCTCGTGCGCGCCGTCCACCTCCGACACCTCCGCGGGAGCGGACGAGAAGAGCGGCACCCTGCGGGTCTGGCTCTTCCAGGAGGTCAACAACGACCCGAAGAAGAAGGTCGTCGACCGGGCCGTGAGCGCGTTCGAGAAGGAACACGACGGGGTCGACGTCGAGGTCGCCTACATCCCCGTCGACACCCGCGCGGAGAAGATCAAGGCCGCCTTCAACGACCCGAAGAGCGCCCCCGACCTGATCGAGTACGGCAACACCGACACCGCCGGCTACGTACGGGACGGCGGGCTCGCCGAGATCGGCGAGGAGTTCGCCGCCTGGGACGAGGCGAAGGACACCGACCCCACCGCGAAGCGGTCCGTCACCGTCGACGGCAAGATCTACGGGGCGCCCTTCTTCGTCGGCGTCCGCGCGCTGTACTACCGCACCGACGTCTTCGACGACCTCGGGCTGAAGCCGCCGAAGACCCAGGAGGCGTTGGTCCGGGCCGCGAAGGAGATCCGCCGCGAGCGGCCGGAGATGTACGGCATCGCCGTCGGCGGCGCGTACACCTACGGGGCCATGCCCTTCATCTGGGCGAACGGCGGCGCCCTCGCCACCGAGCGGGACGGCTCGTACACCGCCGCCATCGACAGCCCGGCCGCCCGCGAGGGCATCGAGACGTACACCTCTCTCTTCGGTGACGACAACTGCCCGGCCGCGAAGTGCGCCGAGATGGGCGGCAACGACACCGTCACCGCCTTCGCGTCCGGCAAGGCCGGCATGGCCATCGGCGGCGACTTCAGCCACCAGGCCATGGAGGACGGCGAGGTCAAGGGCAAGTACGGGGTCGTGCCGCTGCCGGGCGCGGAGGAGGGCGAGATCGCCCCCGCCTTCGCCGGCGGCAACAACCTCGGGGTGCTGAAGAGCAGTTCGCACCGCACCCTGGCCGTCGGCCTGATGAAGTCCCTCGCCGGCAAGGAGACCCAGCGGCAGCTCTTCGACGCCATGGGCTTCCTGCCCACCTTCACCGACGTGCGGGCGCGGGCCGCGGAGGAGGAGCCGTTCGTCGAGCCCTTCGTGCAGACCCTCGACGCCGGTACGGAGTTCGTGCCCGCCTCGCCGGGCTGGGCCGCCATCGACTCCTCGCTGGTGCTCCCGACGATGTTCCAGGAGGTCGTCCGGGGCGACAAGTCGGTCGCCGAGGCGGCGGGCGACGCGGCGGAGCGGATGGACGAAGCGTTCGACGCGGCGAGCTGACGCGATGGCACGCGGGACCCCGGCGGCCGCCTCGGCGCGGACGGCCGCGGCGGGGACGGACACGGCGGGGACGGACCCAGCGGCGACGGACACGGCGGGGACGGGCGTGACGGGGAAGGGCGCGGCGGCGCGTACGGGGCGGCGGCCCGGCGGGGCGCGGACACCCGCGGGCCGCGGCGGCTGGACCCCCTGGCTCTACCTCGCCCCCGCCCTCGCCGTCCTCGGCGGTCTGCTCGTGTACCCCGTCTACCAACTCGGCCTGATCTCGTTCCTGGAGTACACCCAGGCGCAGGTCAGCGGCGGCGAACCGACCCGCTTCCGGGGCTTCGGCAACTACGCCGAACTCTTCGGCGACAGCCGCTTCTGGCAGGTGCTGCTGGCCACCGTGCTGTTCGCCGCCGCGTGCGTGCTCTGCACGCTCGCGGTCGGCTGCGCGCTCGCCGTGCTGCTCACCCGGGTCCGCGCCGTGCCCCGGCTGGCGCTGATGCTCGCCGGGCTCGGCGCCTGGGCGACCCCGGCCGTCACCGGCTCGACCGTCTGGGTCTTCCTCTTCGACCCGGACTTCGGCCCGGTGAACAAGGTGCTGGTGTGGCTGGGCCTGTCCGGCTTCGAGGACTTCTCCTGGACGTACGACCGCTACAGCGCGTTCGCGCTGGTGCTGTTCGAGGTCGTCTGGTGCTCGTTCCCGTTCGTCATGCTCACCGTCTACGCGGGCCTGAAGGCCATCCCGGGCGAGATCCTGGAGGCCGCCGCGCTCGACGGCGCCTCCAGCACCCAGACCTGGCGCCGCGTCATGGCACCGATGCTCCGGCCGATCCTCGTCGTCGTCACCATCCAGTCGGTGATCTGGGACTTCAAGATCTTCACGCAGATCTACGTCATGACGGGCGGCGGCGGCATCGCCGGGCAGAACCTCGTGCTCAACGTCTACGCCTACCAGCAGGCGTTCGCGTCCTCGCAGTACAGCCTCGGCTCCGCGATCGGCGTCGTGATGCTGCTGATCCTGCTCGCCGTCACCCTCGTATACCTGCGGCTGCTGCGCCGCCAGGGGGAGGAACTGTGACCGCCCCGGCCACCGCGCCCA